>NZ_JBHVUV010000001.1:0-482223 GCF_042883905.1 Kitasatospora sp. NPDC058170 | reverse complement strand
CCCCGCGGGCCGGGCCCCCCCGCCCGGGGGCCGGGGTGTGGGCCCGCGGCCCGGCCCCCCGCCCACCTCCACGGCCGCCCGGCGTCACGCCTCGATCGCTGGTCGAGCGCCGCCCGGGAGGTCGGCCGGTCCGCCGCCCTACTCCTCCCCTGCCCGGATCTCCGCGGGCGCCGCACCCGCTCCGGCAGCCCCCGCGGCAGCCGCGGCCCCGGCGGTCGGCCGGGCCGGCGGGATCTCCAGGACGGCGAGGACCGGCAGGTGGTCGGTGGCGGCCCGGAGGTCGGCATCGGTGATGCCGGGGAGGCCGTGCGGGACCCCGCAGGCGAGAACGCGGATGCCGGCGGTGGCGAACACCGCGTCGATCCGCTGGTACGGGTTCTCCGGCACCGAGGTGAACGTCCCGCCCCAGGGCGCGGCGAGGTGGCCGTCCTGCAGCCGGTCGGCCAGCAGTCGCCAGCCGCGGCCGTCCGGGTGCTCGTTGAAGTCACCCGCGATGACGCCGAGTTCGGCGAAGGCGAGCTGGTCGAGGAGTAGCTCGAACTGGGTGTGGCGCTCGTCCGCGTCCAGGCTGAGATGGCAGCTGGTGACACCGAACGGCGCCGAGTCGGCGACCCGGACCAGCGCGCTCGCGAAGCCGCGCGCGTGCAGGCCGCGGGTCTTGGGCAGCAGCCGGTCGTGGACGGCGAGCACCTCCGTGCCGAGACCGCCGAGCAGCAGCGGGCCCGCCGCGATCCGGCCGCCACCGGCCAGGATCACGGTGCTGGTCTGCTGCGCCAGCCAGGCCGCCTGGCCCCCCGGCCGCCAGTAGCGCGGCGACTCCTGGAGGCAGACCAGGTCCGGCCGGCAGGCCCGGATCACCCGGACCAGGGCGTGCCGGTCGTCCCGCAGCGAGCGGATGTTGTAGCTGAGCAGCCGCACCCGGCGGCAGCCGTCCGGCCCCGGACCGGACGGTGGCAGTGCTTCCTCGACGGCCATGGCCCTCCCCTTTCGTCCGGTGACGACCGTACGACAGCGGGAGGACCGGGCCTCGGCGGCGCGGCCGGTTCAGGCCGCAGGGGTGGCGCGACCCGGGCCGGACGGTCCAGGCCAGGCGGTCTAGGCCAGGCGGTCCGGGTCAGAAGAAGGTCCGGGTCAGACGGTCCGGGCCAGGTCGGCCGCGCCGGCGATCCCGGCGGCCGAGCCCATCGAGGCGAGCACGACCTCCGCACGCGGACGGTGCACGCCACCGGTCAGGTAGTGCTCGAAGGCCTTGGCGACCGGGTCGAGCAGCAGCCGCCCGGAGTCGGAGACGCCCCCGCCGAGCACGAAGACGCTCGGGTCGAAGAGCGCGGCGAGGTCGGCCATGCCCCGGCCCAGCCAGTCGGCGAGCTCGGCGTAGCACTCCAGGGCGAGCGGGTCGCCCTCCTCGGCGGCCTCGGTGATGTGGATGCCGCGGATCGTCTCGGCGACGCCGTCGTTCAGCTCCAGCATCCGCTGGCCGCGGACCGTGTCGGCGGCGGCCTTCTCCCGGCCGTAGCGGCGCAGCGCCCGGCCGGAGCCGTACTGCTCCCAGCAGCCCCTGCCGCCACAGCCGCAGACCAGGCCGTCCGGGACCATGTTGAGGTGGCCGATCTCCCCGGCCACGCCGAAGCGGCCGCGGTGCAGCCGTCCGTCCAGGACGATCCCGCCGCCGATGCCGGTGCCGACGGTGATCAGCACCATGTCGTCGTGGGAGGCGGCGGCGCCGAAGCGGAACTCGGCCCAGGCGGCGCAGTTGGCGTCGTTCTCCACCACGGTGTCCAGACCGGTGAGCTCCTCGATGCGCCCGCGCAGCGGCTCGTCCTCCCAGTCGATGTTGGGGGCGAAGATCACCGTCGAGCGGTCGCGGTCCACGAATCCGGGGGCGCCGACGCCGGCCGCCACCACATCGGGGTACTGCTCCCTGAGCTCGCGCACGGCCTGCGCGATGGCGTCGACCGCCCATTGCGGGTCGGCCGGGGTGGGCACCCTCGTCCGGGCGAGGATCTCGCCCGCCTCGTTGACCACGCCTGCCGCGATCTTGGTCCCGCCGACGTCGACGCCGATGGTCAGAGCCATGTGTCCCTCAGCTATTCACTCGTTCCCGCTGGACGGAACGGTACCGCCCAACCACGCCCCCGTACACACCGTCGCATACATTATCCGAAGACAATTCGAGGAAAGCCCGGCCGGAACGCTTCAAAAGTCGTACATTAACCACCCCTCCGTCACGCGAAGTGACAACGACCCCATCAGCCCGTGGCGGTGTTTTCACTCCTTGTCGGACGCCCCGTCAGGCGTGTCGAGGTCGATCCGCTCGCTGCGCGCGCCCTCGCCGGCGGTCCAGCGCCGCTCGTGGCCGGTGACGGCGGCGCGGTAGGCGGCCACCAGCTCGCTCCCGGCGGCGGCCAGTCCACTGCCCGCGGCGGCCAGGTGGCCGTAGACGTCGGGCTGCTGCTCGCGCAGGCGGTCCGCGAGGCCGGCCAGCGAGATCAGGGTGTCGGCGCTCGCCTCCTGGGCCTTCTGCCCGACGACGGTGGCGAACCGGCGGACCTCGTCCACCAGCGGGCCCAGCTCCGGCCCGAACGGGTGCTCGGCGGCCTGCTCGGTGCGGTCGTCGGCAGTGGTCATCGGGGGCGCCTCCTCAGCTGTGGCCGCACCCGCGGCCACCGGCCCCGACGCTACCGGACCGGTGGCGACCCCCCGGGAGCCTCGGTCCCGCGGCTCTCAGGGCCCTTCACGCCCCGGCCCCCGAACCTACGCGAGCCCCCGAGCCCCCGAGCCCCGTGCTCCCCGTACTCCGCTCAGCCCCGCGGCCAGAGCGCCGGATCGGGCGCGAAGCGCACCGCCAGCACCCCGTCGTGCAGCCCCGCCCCCGCGACGGTGCAGCGGCGCAGCGCCGAGGGCAGCACCAGGACCCGCCGGTGGGCACCGAGGCCGACCACCAGCTCGTCGCCGCGCCGGACCAGGTCGAGGTCGGCCCGCTCCGCGCCGGGCAGCGGCAGGTGCCAGACCAGCAGGCCGTCCTCGGCGAGCCGGTCCTCGACGGCCCACGGCTCGGCCGTGAGCGGCTCCGGGCCGGCCCCCGCGCCGTACAGGCGCTCGGCGACGGCCTCCAGGGTGATCTCGGCCAGGCCGGTGACCAGGACGGGGACGTCGCTCGCGGCGGTGAGCGCGGCGAGCTCCTCCTGCCGGCGGTGCGCCAGTGCGGCCAGCCACCCGTCCGGCGATGCGACGGCGGCGGCCGGCAGCGCGCCGTGCACCACGACGGCGTCCGGCCGGTGCCCGTGCAGCGCGAGCCCGGCGCGGACCCGGTGCAGCTCCCCGTACGGGTGGGCGTCGGCGCCGACCACCAGCCGGACCGAGGTGCCGGGCGCGGTGATCGCGGCCCGGGCCTCGGCGAGCACCCGGCCCGCCGTGCCGCGGGCCTCGTACAGCCAGTCGGCGGGCATCGGGACCCCGGCGAGGCCGGCCAGCAGCGGGCGCAGTGCGCGGGCGGCCTGGCGCTGCTCGGGGACGAGCCTGGCGAGGTAGCGCTCCAGCTGCTCGGGCAGCGCGAGCGTGGCGATCAGGTCGGCGGGCGCCGGGGCGAGGACGACCAGGACGTCCGCGGCGGCGGCGGGCAGGGCGCGCAGCAGGGCCAGCCGTGCGGTGCCGGGGAGTGCGGTGAGCTCCTCCGGGTCGAGCGGTTCGGCGCCGAGCAGGTCCAGGGCGGGCTTCAGGCGGCCGCCGATCTCGCCGAGGGCGTGCCGGAAGGCGGCCTGCTCGTCGATCCGGGCGACGGTGAGCCCGGGCGCGTACCCGGCCGGTTCGGCCTCCACCCGGGTGCCGAGGACGGCGTCCAGGGTGCGGTGCGGGTCGTCGGCGGCCAGCAGCAGTGTTCGGTGGCCCTGCCGGGCGGCGTGCAGGGCGGTGGCGGCGGCCACCGTGGGCGCTGCCGCGTCGCCGCTGATCAGGATGGTGCGCTGTGCCGTCATGCCCGACCCGTCCCCGTTTCTCGGTGTCAGCCCTCGACGCGCTTCTTCAGCCCGGCCAGCGCGCGGTCGATGATGACCTTCTCCGCCTTGCGCTTGATCATCCCGAGCATCGGGATCTTGACGTCGACGGCGAGCTGGTAGGTGACCTCGGTGCCGCCCTTGCCGAGCGGGGCGAGGGTGTAGGAGCCGTCCAGCGAGCGCAGCATCTGGCTGCGGACCAGCGTCCAGCCCACCTCGCGGTCGCCGTCCCAGGTGTAGGCGAGGACGTGCTCGTCGCGGATGGCGCCGGCGTCGAGCAGCAGGCGCACCTGGGCGGCGCGGCCGTTCTCGGCGGTCTCCAGTACCTCGATCTCCTTGACCTCGCCGGTCCAGGCCGGGTAGGCGGCGAAGTCGGCGATCACGGCCATCACCTCGGCCGGGGTCGCGTCGATGGTGATGCTCGACCTGGTGTGCTCCGCCATGGAATGGCCCTCCGCGTCGTCCCTTGCCTGCTGGTCCGGCCGAGCCTGCTCGGCCGGGTGCGCCCGGAGCAGGCTATCGCGCCCGGCGATCCTCTCCGTTCCACGGGCTGCCGGGCGGGTCCACGCACCGTCAGGCGGCCGGGCGGGGCGGGGCAGGGCGGGCTACCGGCCGGTCACCCCGGGGCTGCCGTAAGGTGCCATTCGAACGACCCGGTCACTGCCTGGTCGGAACCGGCTGGTCGGCCCGGTCGAGGTGTGACACTTCGAACACCGGAGCCGACCCCCCTGGTCGAATCTGCCTACCGGGCAGTAACGTCCTGCCGTCCCGCAGCGTCGCGAACGAGGAGCAGTCTTGCTCGACTTCAGCCTTCCGGCCCTCTACCAGGTACCGAGCGGCGGTAACCTCTCCGACCTCGTGCACCAGAACGCCGAGCGGCACCCCGACGTCGTCGTGGTCAGCCGCAAGGTGGACGGCCAGTGGCAGGAGTTGACCGCCGCCCAGTTCCTGGTCGAGGTGCACGCCGCCGCGAAGGGCCTGATCGCCGCGGGCATCGAGCCCGGCGACCGGGTGGGCATCATGTCCCGCACCCGCTACGAGTGGACGCTGCTGGACTTCGCGATCTGGTCGGCCGGCGCGATCACCGTGCCGGTGTACGAGACCTCCTCCCCCGAGCAGGTCGAGTGGATCCTCGGCGACTCCGGCGCGGTCGCGCTGTTCACCGAGACCGAGCAGCACGACAGGACCCTCGCCGGGGTCCGGGACCGGCTGCCGGAGCTGAAGCACACCTGGCAGATCGAGCACGGCGCCCTGGCCGCCCTCGCCGAGGCGGGCCAGAAGGTCACCGACGCCACCGTCACCGAGCGGCGCTCGGTCGCGACGGCCGACTCGATCGCCACCATCGTCTACACCTCGGGCACCACCGGCCGCCCCAAGGGCTGTCAGCTCACCCACCGCAACTTCCTGGCCGAGTGCGGCAACGTGGTGGAGCGCCTCGCCCCGCTGTTCCGCACCGGTGAGAGCTCCGTCCTGCTCTTCCTGCCGCTGGCCCACGTGCTCGGCCGGATCGTCGAGATCGCTCCGGCGATGGCCCCGATCAAGCTCGGCCACGTCTCGGACATCAAGGACGTCACCGCCGAACTGGCGTCCTTCCGCCCGACCCTCATCCTGGGCGTGCCCAGAGTGTTCGAGAAGGTCTTCAACACCGCCCGTGCCAAGGCCCAGGCCGACGGCAAGGGCAAGATCTTCGACAAGGCGGCCGACACGGCCATCGCGTACAGCCGGGCGCTGGACGCCGGCGGCGCCGGGCTCGTCCTGCGGCTCAAGCACGCGGTCTTCGACAAGCTGGTCTACAGCAAGCTGCGCGCCGCGCTCGGCGGCCGGGCCACCCACGCCATCTCCGGCGGCGCCCCGCTGGGCGAGCGGCTCGGCCACTTCTACCGGGGCATCGGCTTCACCGTGCTGGAGGGCTACGGCCTGACCGAGACCTGCGCGGCCACCGCCTTCAACCCGCACGACAAGCCGAAGATCGGTACCGTCGGCCAGCCGCTCCCCGGCTCCGCCGTCCGGATCGCCGAGGACGGCGAGGTGCTGTTCAAGGGCCCGCAGGTGTTCACCGGCTACTGGAACAACCCCGAGGCCACCGCCGAGACCCTGAAGGACGGCTGGATCTCCACCGGCGACATCGGCTCGCTGGACTCCGAGGGCTACCTGACCATCACCGGCCGGAAGAAGGAGATCATCGTCACTGCGGGCGGCAAGAACGTCGCCCCGGCGGTGATCGAGGACCGGATCCGGGCGCACGCGCTGGTCGGCGAGGTGATGGTGGTCGGCGACCGCAAACCCTTCATCGGCTGCCTGGTCACCGTCGACGAGGACTTCTTCCCCAAGTGGAAGGAGCTGAACGGCAAGCCGGCCACCGCCACGCTCGCCGAGCTGCGCGAGGACCCGGACCTGCTGGCCGCCATCCAGGCCGCCGTGGACGACGGCAACGCGGCCGTCTCGCACGCCGAGGCGGTCAAGAAGTTCCGGCTGCTGGACACCGTGTTCTCCGAGGAGAGCGGGCACCTCACGCCCTCGCTCAAGCTCAAGCGCAACCTCGTGCTGAAGGACTTCGCCGCCGACGTCGAGGCGATCTACCAGCGCTGACCGCGCGCACCGCACGCCCGTGCGGAACGGCCCGCCCCCGGCTACCCGGGGACGGGCCGTTCCACGTCCAGGGCCGCCTCACGCCCGGGCCCGCCCCACGCCCGGGCCCGCCTCACGTCCGGGGGCCGTTCCTCCGCGGGCCGTTCCCCACGGGCCGTCCCGGGCCGGGTCAACCGCGGGGCGCCGCCGTCACCCCGCCAGCAGCGAGGTCAGCCGTCCGGCCAGCAGGTCCCAGCGCCAGGAGCGGTCCACCCAGCGCCGCCCGGCCTCGCCCATCCGCCGGCGCAGCCCCTCGTCGTCCAGCAGCCGGACGATCCGCTCGGCCGCCGCCTCGGGCGAGCCGCCCGGCACCACGTACCCGGTCTCGCCCTCCAGCACCGCGTCCGGCGCACCGCCGGAGTCCCCCGCCACCACCGGCAGGCCCGTCGCGGAGGCCTCCAGGTAGACGATGCCCAGGCCCTCCACGTCCAGCCCGCCCCGCCTGGTCCGGCAGGGCATCGCGAAGACGTCCCCGGCCCCGTAGTGCGCGGGCAGCTCCGACCACGGCACCGCACCGGTGAAGCGCACCGAGCCGCGCACCCCCCGGGCGTCCGCGAGCTTCTCCAGGTCCGCCTGGTACGGGCCGCCGCCGACGATCAGCAGGACGGCGTCCGGCACGTCCGCGAGGATCTGCGGCATCGCCTCGATCAGGGTGTCCTGGCCCTTGCGCGGGACGAGCCGGGAGACGCAGACCACCACCGGGCGGTCCGCCAGGCCGAGCCGGCGGCGCAGCTCGGCGCCGCCGGAGTCGGGGTGGAAGGTCTTCTCGTCCACGCCCGGCGGCAGCTGGACCATCCGCCCGGCCGCCTCCGGCCCGACCGCGGCGGCGATCCGGGAGCGGGTGTACTCGCCGAGGTAGGTGAGGGTGTCGGTGCCCGCGCCGATCCGGCCCAGCAGCTGCCGGGCGACCGGCAGCTGCGCCCAGGCGGCCTCGTGCCCGTGGGTCATGCCGAGCAGCCGGCCGGCCCCGGCCCGGCGCAGCGCGGGCGCCATCAGCCCCAGCGGGGCGGCGGCGCCGAACCAGACCGAGTCGCACTTCTCGGCCTTCAGGATCTCGGCCGCCCGCCGGGTGACCCGCGGTGTGGGAACCATCACCTTCGTCCGGTCCCGGATCACCGGGAACGGCTGCTCCGCGTCGAACCGGGCCACCTCGGTACCGTCGCGCCAGGTCGAGGCGTACACCACGATGCTCCCGGCAGGCTGACGAATCGCCATGTTGTGGACGAAGGCCTGGATACCGCCGGGCCTCGGCGGGAAGTCGTTGGTGACGATCAAGGTTTTGTGCATCAGGCCACGGCTCGCTCGGTCGGGGGGTGCTCGGTGTACCGCTGGGTGATCCGTACGATAGGTCAACACCATGACCCGCCGGGAACGGATCCGCGCACGGCAACCGTTTCACCCCCGGGTCTGTCCTAGTACCTAGGCAGCCGGTGGGGCCCGGCCGAAAATGGCGCCGCGCCCGACACCGACGGCCCGGGCGTCCGTCGTACGACGCCTCCGGTGGGACGTCCGAGACGAACGAGGGAGCGCAGTGGAGTTGGCCCCGGCCACCGAGTCCGGTACTTCCAGCGGCGCCGACGGCACCGGCACGGCCCTGGCCGTCCGCCAGGAGCCCCCGCAGACCCCTGCCCGCCCCGCCGGGCGGGCCGGGGCGCTGTGCGCGCTCGGCGCGAGCTGGCTCGGCTCCCGGGCGCTGCTGCTGCTGCTGGTCACCGGGGTGCTGAAGATCGGCGGCGGGGACGTCACCGCCGACGTCTCGGTGATCTACCACGGCTGGTACGGGGTCCTGCAGACCGGCACCTTCCCGCTGGACGACGTGACCTGGCAGTACCCGCCGGGCGCCGCGCTGATCATCCTGCTGCCGGGCCTGCTGCCCTGGTCGTACATCGTGTCGTTCTGGGTGCTCTGCGGGGTCGCCGACGCGGTCGCGATGGCGCTGCTGGTGCGGACCGGGCTGCGCCGGGGGCGGGCGCTGACCGGCGCCTGGGTCTGGGTGGCCGGCGTGCCGCTGCTCGGCCCGATGATCTACAACCGGTACGACATCATCGTCACCGCGATCGCGGTGGCCGGCCTGATCGCGCTGGTCCGCCGCCCCGCGGTGGGCGGGCTGCTGCTGGGCGTGGGCGGGATCATCAAGATCTGGCCGCTGCTCGGCCTGATCGGCACGCCCTCCGGTCGGCGCACCCGCCGCTCCTGGACGTCCGCCGCGGCCACCGCCGCCTCGATCGGCTTCCTGCTGGCGGCCGGCATGAACGGCGCCTTCGAGTTCCTGACGTTCCAGAAGGACCGCGGCATCGAGGTGGAGTCGCTCGGCGCGCTGCCGCTGCACTTCGCCCGGATGGCCGGGGCCTGGGACGGCAAGGTGATGATGAACTACGGCTCGGTCGAGATGCTCGGGCCGTGGGTCAACGTGATCACCAAGGTGATGATGGCCGGCACCCTGCTGGGCTTCGGCTGGCTGCTGCTGTGGCGGTTCACCGCCAAGCGCCGCAACGCCGCCACCATGTACGACGCCGGCCTCACCGCGCTGCTGATCTTCACCGTGACCAGCCGGGTGATCAGCCCGCAGTACCTGGTCTGGCTGGTCGGCGTAGCGGCGGTCTGCCTGACCGTGCGCGGCACCAGCCAGCGCCCGGTGGCGGTGCTGGTCCTGATCTCGACCCCACTGACCACGGCCGAGTTCCCGCTGATGTTCAGCCAGGTGTACAACAGCCAGGCCGGCGGCGTGACGGTCCTGGGACTGCGCAACGGGCTGCTGCTGGCCGCGACCGTGCTCTCCTGCATCCGGCTCTGGCGCTCCACCCGGGGCTCGGCCCAGCTGCCGCCGACCATCGTGCTGGCCCGCCCCGAGCCGGCCTCCGTCGGCGGCTACCCGGTGCGGCCCGGCATCGCGTACGAGCAGGACCTGCTGGACGGCATGGACCGGCCGGCCATGCCGACCGCCAAGACCGCGCCGACCGCCAAGACCGCGCCACCGCCCCAGCGCCGGGGCTAGGGAGTCTTTGCAAAGTCCCGGCCTGGTCCGACGCGGCTTTGCAAACACCCCCTGGGTCATCGGAGAGCCGGTCGAAGGCGGCTCGAAGGCCGCTCGACGGGTAGGTGTCAGACCGGGCCGAGCAGTCGGGCCGTCTCGGCGATCCAGAGCCTGGTGAAGGCGTCCAGTCCGAGGCCCAGCTCGGCCCCGAGCACCCGGTCCAGCAGCCGCTCCCGCTCCAGCGTCCCGTCCGCCGCGCCGACCGCCCGGTAGAGGCCGACCAGCCGCTCGGGCCCGTGGCGCCGGGCGATCAGGTCGCAGGCCAGCCAGGACAGCTCGTACGCCTGGGCGATGCCGCCGGCGCCGGCCGTGAAGTCCCGGTCGGCGGGGAGCGCGGTGGGCAGCCTCCCGGCCGCGATGTCGCGGGCCAGCTCGGGCGCGATCTGCCGCGCGGTGCGCCCGGAGCCCTGGTAGCCCGTCCAGTCGGCGACGCCCTCGGAGAGCCAGAGCGGTGTCCAGGCCCGGGTGTCGGCCCGGGTCGCGACGTGCACCGCCTCGTGGGTGACCACCACCTGCCGGCCGAAGGCGCTGAGCCGCCCGTACGCCTCCGGGTTGACCAGGATGCGGTCCGCCGGGGTGTTCCAGGGCGCGCCGGGGGCGGCCGTGGTGACGGCGGCCATCCCGGCCCAGTCGCCCGCACCCGCCTCCAGCAGCCGGGCGAACTGCTCCTCGGTGGCGGGCAGTTCCAGCAGCAGCCGACCCGCCCAGCCGGTGCCCCAGAGCGCCTCGACGGCCGGGACGGCCAGGTCGGCGAGGGCCGCCAGCTCCGCCGGGTCCGGGCCGTCGGCCAGAGCGAGCACCAGGCCGTGCGCGCCCCGGGCGGCCCGGACGGTGCCGAGGTCCCAGATCGGCGGGGCGCCGCCCGCGCTCTCCTCCCGCTCGACCCGCCAGCCGTCCGCGGCCCGGATCAGCGCGAGCCGGCGCGGGTACACCAGCGGGTGGTCGTCGTAGCCGTCGATCCGGACCGCCAGCTCGGCGGAGACGGAGAGCCTGCCCAGCTCACCGGCCGGGCCGGGCACCAGGTTCCGGTAGACGGCCTCGGCCGCCGGCACGCCCGCGGGCAGCGTGCGCCCGGCCAGCAGCGCGGCCACCTCGGCGCGGTCGTCAGCGGCCGAGCGGACCGGGGCGGAGGCGGCCGGGACGGCCCGCGGCAACGACAGCTGGGCCAGCCCGCCCACCGCGAGCAGCAGCGCGCCGCGCCGGGAGAGCCCGCGGCGGCGCGCGGCGGAACCGACGACGCCCCCGGCACCCTCCGCGCCGTCGGCCCGGGTCGGATCGGTACGGCTCAGAGCCGGACCACCCCCGCGACGGGCATCGCGTTGACGCTCTCGTAGCGGACCTTGGCTCCCGGGTAGGGGGCGTGCACGATCACCCCGCCGCCGGCGTACATGCCGACGTGGTGCATGTCCCGGTAGAAGATCACCAGGTCTCCCGGTCGCGCGTCGGAGATGCTGACCCGCTGGCCGGCGAACGCCTGGGCCTGCGAGGTGCGCGGCAGGGTCACTCCGGCCTGCCGCCAGCTCCAGTACATCAGACCGGAGCAGTCGAAGGCGCGGGGGCCGGTGGATCCGTACAGATAGGGCGAACCGATCGTCCGCACGGCCGCCGCCAGCGCGGCGGCGCCCCGCTCGGAGGCGGGCGGCACGGTGCCGAGGTCGAGCCGGTCGGTCCCCCGGGTGGCGCGCTGCTCCGCCTCCCGGGCGTCCTGCGCCGCCATCCTGGCCCGCTCGGTGGCCCCCAGGCTGTTGAGCAGCCGCTGCGCCTTGGCCAGCCGCTGCTGGATCTGCTGCTTGCTCTCGGCGAGGGTGCGCCGGGTCTGCTCCAGCTCGGCCAGCTTGGCGGTGGTCTCGGTGCGCCGCTGGTCCAGCCTGCGCTGACGGGCCACCACCTCGTGCAGCGTCTCGTTCTGCCGCTCGGCGGCCTGGTCCAGGGTGCGGGCCTTGGTGAGGTAGCCCTCGGGGTTCGTGGAGAGCATCAGCTGGACGGTCTGCGCCATGCCGCCGCCCCGGTACTCGGCGCCGGCGACGGTGGCGAGGTCGCCGCGCAGCTGGTTGAGCTCGTCCTGGGCGACGGCGATCTGCTGCTGGAGCGCGCCGGTCTCGCCCTGCAGCCGCTGCTGGACGTCCTGGGCCGCGTTGACCTTCTCGGAGGCCTGCTCGGCCTCCTCGTACAGCTGCTCGACCTGGGCCTTGACGTCCTTGCGGCTCGACGGCCCGTCCGGCGACCCCGGGGCGGCCTGGGCGCTGCCGCCGGCCGTCACGCCCAGCGCGGTGGTGGCCGCCGCGGTGAGCACCAGCGCACGGGCGAGGACGTGTACACCTGACAGTTGGGGACGGCGGTGCACGGCCATGCGGTGGCGGTTCCAATCCTGCGGTCCGGCCCCGCCGCCACCCCCGGAACGGGCGGCTCGGGAAGCGGGAGTCCGGTGGCAGACGTTAGCGAGTCGCGGCGATCGAGTCCAAACCCCTCCCAACCCGAATATTTGACCCTCAATCGGACATCAGCTCGACCCGTCGGAAAAGCCGCAGGCCCGGCCTCCCGCGAGGGGAGACCGGGCCTGTCGGAGCCGATCGGGGATCAGAGGCGCACGATGACGGAGACCGGCATGTTGGAGGCCGCCTCGTAGCGGACCGAGGCACCCGGCTTGGGGGCGTGGATGACCTGGCCGCCGCCCACGTAGATGCCCACGTGGTGGTTGTCGCCGTAGAAGATCACCAGGTCGCCCGGCTGGGCGTCGGCGATGTTCGAGCCGATCCGGGTACCGGCACCGGCCTGCGCCTGCGAGGTGCGCGGCAGCGACACGCCGGCCTGGGCGTACGCCCAGCCGGTGAGGCCCGAGCAGTCGAAGGAGCTCGGACCGGTGGCGCCGTAGACGTACGGCGCGCCGAGCTTGCTCTCGGCGGCGGCGATCGCGGCGGCGGCGCGCGAGCTGTTGGCCGCGGGCGCGGCGGGCTTGGCCGGCGCGGCGGGCTTGGCCACCGGGGAGGACCCCTCGGACGGCGCGCTGATGTCGCTGCGGGGGGCGCTGTCGCGGGAGGCCCGCTCGGCGTCGGCCTTCGCCTTGGCCTCGGCCCTGGCGGCGTCCGCCTTGGCCTTCGCCTCGGCGGCGGCCTTGGCCTCGGCCTGGCGCAGCGCCTCGCGCTCCTGCTCGGTCAGCGTGTTGAGCAGGTCCTGGGCCTTGGCCAGCTTCGCCTGGACGTCCTCCTTGGACGCCTTCAGCTGCTGGGTGGTGGCCTCGAGCTCGCCGAGCTTGCCCTGGGCCTCGTTGCGGTCCTGGTCGAGCCTGCGCTGCTGCTCCTGCAGGTCCTTCAGCGCACCGGACTGGGTGCTGCTGGCCTGGGTCATCGCCCCGGCCTGGGTCAGGAAGTTGTCCGGGCTGGACGAGAGCATCAGCTGGACGGTCGGCGATATGCCGCCGTTGCGGTACTGCTCGCCGGCGAGCTCGGCGAGGCCGCCCTGGGCCTCGGTCACCGTGGCCTGCTGACGCGCCACCCTGTCCTGGAGCTCGCCGACCTGCTTCTGCAGCTCCTGCTGCTTGGCCTGCGCGCCGTTGTACTTCTCGGTGGCGACCTCGGCCTGCTCGTTGAGCTGGTCGACCTGCTCCTTGACCTGGTCCTTGGTCGGCGTCGGGTCGGCGTGGGCGCCGGACTGCGCGGAGAGGGCGACGGCCGCAGCGGCGGCGGCGGTCAGGATCGAGACGCGGGCGCGGCCGGCGGGCTTGGGACGACGATGGGACGCCACGAAGGCGGACTCCTTCTTCCTACATCCGCCTACCGGGTGAGCTGACGGGTTCGGGCTGGAAGCGCGCCCTACGACGCCTCACCGACCGTTCCACCGGTCGACCTGGCGCCGATTCACCCCGGAGGAACGTGTGGTTCCCCGGCTCCGGTCCACAGCGCCCCCGACTACTGGGCTCCCCGTCGGGCAGGAGACCTGCCCCGCTGCTTCACGAACTCGGCGGTAACCCCCGCCGCCACCCTGGCTGGGCGATCGACTGTGCGGTGGTTCGAATCCCGACCCTAGTGACAGAACCGTGATCCGTTCAAATCCTTGTCAGAAAAAAGACAGAACAAGTCCCAAGTTCATTTGTGAATATGACCGGGTGTGATCGCCGCCGTACGCGGAGCTGATCGATTCTCACCATGCGGCCGACAACCCCCGCCGATGGCGTGTCCCACATCACAGGGGCTCAAGCCAGGGGCGGGGCGTGCGGCGGGCGTGTCGATGCGTCAGCAAATGTCCGGATTGGAGGCATTGAGGCACATTGAGGCGGATTGGCCCCGCGGCGCCCGAGGGACCGTCAGACCCGGCGGATGGCGTTGATCTTCATCGCGTCGGCCTTCATCACCTTGACCACGTCACCGGTGTGCGGCGCGTGCACCACCATGCCGTTGCCGATGTACATCCCGACGTGGCTGCGGTCGTCGCGGTAGATGATGAGGTCGCCCGGCTGAGCCTCGGCCAGCGAGGGCACCCGGGAGCCGTAGTTGGCCTGCGCCTGCGAGGTGCGCGGCAGCGAGACGCCGGCCTTGCCGTACGCCCAGACCATCAGGCCGGAGCAGTCGAAGGTGTTCGGGCCGACGTCGCCCCAGCCGTACGGCGAACCCTGCTTGCTCATCGCGTTGGAGACGGCCGCCCCGGCGAACCCGGAGGCCTGCGGCAGGCTGCCGAGGTCGGCCCGGGCCGCGTCGCGCGAGGCCCGGTCGGTCTGCTGCTGGGCGGTCTTGAGGGCGGCCCGGTCCGCGGCGCTGAGCGAGTTCAGCAGCGCCTGGGCGTCCCGGAGCTTCTGGTTGACGTCCGCCTTGGCCTGGTTCAGTTCCTTGGTGGTGTTGTCCAGGGAGGCGAGGACGGCCGCGGCCTCGGTCTTCTGCTGGTCCAGACGGCGCTGCTGGTCCTGCAGCCCCTTGAGCGCCTCGGCCTGGCTGGAGCTGGCCTGCTGCACGCTGGAGGCCTTGTCCAGGTAGCCGGACGGGTCGGAGGAGAGCATCAGCTGCACGGACGGGTCGATGCCCCCGGTGCGGTACTGCGCGCCCGCCACCTCGGCCAGCCCGGCCTGAAGCTGGGTCATCTGGTCCTGACCCCGGGCCACCTGGTCCTGGAGCTGGTCCGCCTGCTTGCGCAGCTGGTCCGTCCGCTCCTTGGCGCCGTTGTACTTCTCCGCCGCCTGCTCCTGCTCCTCGTTCAGCTGGTCGATCTGCGCCTTCACGTCCTCTTTCTTGGACGGGTTGGGCGCAGCGTGGGCGCTGACCTGGGCGGAGAGGGCGACCGCGGTCGCTGCGGCGGCGGTGAGCACGGAGATCCGCGCGCGGCTCGCCTGCTTGGGACGGCGGTGGGAGGCCAAGGGGACTGCTCCTTCTTCCATCGGCCTCACCCGATTGAGTGAGAATCCGGAAAATAGGTTTGACGCCAGACCCTAGTGAAGATCACGGCATTGCGCCACTCCCCCGATGGCGTGAACCCCCGTCCACCGCCATGACTTCACGAGATCGCCACACCTTCGCAAACCGGCGGCTGACCAGGCGTCACTCCGTTTCCCCCCGGTGGCGGAGGGCTCAGGGACGGGCCAGCCGGTTCAGCAGCAGCACCGAGGCCACGGGGCGCGCGCCCGCCTTCCGCACGCCCTCCGCGACCTCCCGGTCGGTGGAGACCACCACCACCGGACGGCCCTGCGGCTCGGCCCTGACCAGGCGGCGGATCAGCTCGTCCGCCGTCTCCCCGGTCCGGCTGAACCGCACCCGCACCCCGCGCGGCGGCGCCATGATCACCGGGACGTCCAGGTCCTGGCCGTCGAACACACAGGTGACCTCCGCCTGGGTGCGCTGGGCCAGCATGGCCAGCCCGCCCAGCAGCCGGATCCGCTGCTGCTCCAGCGGCAGCGCCGGGTAGCCGGTCTTGGTCACGTTGTAGCCGTCCACCACCAGGTGGACCTGCGGGATCGCCAGCAGCTGGTCCAGCAGCGCCGGGTCGTCCTCCGCCAGCCCCCGCCGGGCCACGTCGTGCGGCGAGGCCGAACCCGGCACCACCGCCTCCACCAGGTCCGCCGGACGGATCTGCGAGACCGGCAGCGCCAGCTCCCGCTGCAGGCCCTGGGCCGACTGCAGCACGGTGTCCAGCAGCAGCCGCAGCCTCATGTCCTCGACGCTGCGCCCCTCGCGGGCCGAGCGGCGGCCCTGCTCGGCGGCGGTCTCCAGCTCGGAGATCCGGTGCCGCAGCCGCCGGGCCTCGCTCTCGCCGGCGCCGCGCTCGGCCGCCGCCTGCACCTTCAGCGCCTCCAGCTCGGCGGCCACCCGGCGGGTCTCGGCCTGTGCCCGGCGGGTGTCGCTCTCCAGCGAACGCACCTTCTTGCGCAGCGAGTCGGCCTCCTTGCGAACGTCCTCGGACTCGGCCCGCTGCCGGTCCAGGTCGACCCGCGCGGTGGCTCGGACCTCGGCCAGCTCCGCCTGCAGCTTCTCCACCAGCCGGCCCGCCTCGGCGGCCGCGCCCTCGGCGCCGGCCCGCTCGGCCTGCTCGCCGGCCTCGGCGACCAGCCGGCTCCAGCCCGCCGAGCGCACCAGGTAGGCGGCGGCGGCCACGTCCATCGGGTCGGCGGCGCCGGGCACGCTGCCCGACTCCAGCGCCTTGACCAGGTCCGGCTGGCCCAGCCGCAGCCGCTCCGCTATCCGCACCCGGAAGGCGGGCTCGGACTCCAGCGCGGCCGCCAGCGCGGTGGCCGCGTACTTGGCCCGCCGGGCCGGGGTGAACTTGGCGTACTGGCGCAACGACTGCGGGAGCTCCCCGGCGGGCAGCCCGCCGAGCGCGTCGGCGGCCAGGCCGACCACCCGGCGCCGGACGCCCTCGGGCAGCGGCCGGTCGAGCCGCTCGGCGCGTCCTGCCGCCGGCTCGTCGCCACCGGACTCGTCCGCGGCGGCCGCCTCGGCCGAGGCTTGCGCACCGGGCGGGACGGCCTCGACCGCGTCCGGCGCCTGCCCGTCCACAGCGGGCTGCCGCCCCTGCGGCCCGGCGGGCTCCTTCGCTGCGTCCACCACGTCCTCGGCTCCGATCCTCGTCCAGCGGGGTACGGCCCGCTGCCGCCCGCGTCACACTCCGTGCGCTCTGTCTGCATTGTCCCGTGCGGTGGACGGCCGCGCCGCGCACCGCCCACCGCACGGGTCGGGCGTCAGGCCTGCTCGGCGGGGGCCTCCGCGCCCTCGGCACCCGGGCGGGCCACCAGCTCGACCTGGTCGACGGCGTTGCACCAGCGACAGCGCACCGACTCGACGGTCTCGCTGTGCACCTCGGTCTCCTCGACCTTGGAGTCGCCGGCCAGGTCGAAGTGCAGGAACTCGGTCACCCGTGCGGTGCGGGTCACGTCGAAGCGGGTCAGGTTGCCGCACAGGGTGCAGCGCCAGCGCGTCTCGGCGGTCAGGGCGGGGACGGTCATCGGGGGTCCTCTCGGGTGGTCCCTGGATGGGCTCAGGCGCTCCCCCCGAGGCCCCGGCGTCGGCGGCGGGAGGCGGGAATGCCCGCCCCAAGCCTATTGCCTGGGGCAACCGTCCCGACCACCGGTCAGGGCGATCTCCCCGGTGCGGTTCGTCCGGCGCGGCGGCCGGACGGGCCCTACGCCACATGCCGTACCGCGCGGTGCCGCCCGCGCCGGGCGCCGCGATGCTGGACGTCATGGCGATCCCGGTCCTCGACCACACCGGAGCACTGGGCGGGCGCCCGGCCGGACGCCGTCCCGCCGTCACCTACGCCCTGATCGCGCTCAACACCGCGGTCTTCCTGCTCGGTCCGGCCGCCGGACTCAACCCGCTCTACGGCACCGGCCAGACCCGGATCTGCGCCGAGCAGCGGTACGAGCAGCGCTGGGGGGCCGTGCCGGCCGAACTGCTCGCCGGGCGCCCGCTGGACGCCGAGCAGCTGGCCGAGGCCCCCGATCCGGTACCGGGCTGTCCGGCCGCCCCCACCCCGGGCAAGCACCCCGCCCTGTCGGTCCTCAGCGCGCTCTTCCTGCACGCCGGCTGGCTGCACCTGCTGGGCAACCTGCTCTTCCTCCAGGTCTTCGGCGCGACCGTGGAGGAACGGCTGGGCCGGGCCCGCTTCGCCCTCTTCTATCTGGCGGCGGGCTCACTGGCCACCTACGGCTACGCCCTGGCCGAGGCGCACTCCGCCGACTCGACCCGGGTGCTGATCGGCGCCTCCGGGGCGATCGCCGCGGTCCTCGGCGCCTATCTGCGCCTGCACCCGCGCGCCCGGGTGACCACGCTCGTCCCGCTGCTGCTCTTCCTCCCGCTGCGCTTCCCGGCCTGGCTGGTGCTCGGGCTCTGGTTCGCCCTCCAGTGGTGGTCGGTCCATGCGGCCGGCCCCGGCGTCGCCTACCTCGTCCACGTCATCGGCTTCTCCGCCGGCTTCCTGTACGCGTGCACGCTGGTCACCCGCCCCCCGCGACGGTCCGACTGACGCCCGATACGCTGGCGGCACCCCACAAAGGAGCCCGAACAGTGATCACCGCCATCGTCCTGATCAAGACCAGCGTCGACCGCATCCCGGAGATCGCCGAGGCGATCGCGGCCATCGAGGGCGTCAGCGAGGTCTACTCGGTGACCGGCGGCTACGACCTGGTGGCGATGGTGCGGGTACGGCGGCACGACGACCTGGCCGAGGTGATCCCCGGCCGGCTGAACAAGGTCCCGGGGGTGGCCCAGACCGAGACCCAGATCGCCTTCCGCACCTACTCCCAGCACGACCTGGAGGCCGCCTTCGCCCTGGGCCTGGACGAGTAGCTCCGCGCCACCCGCGCCCCGGCCCGGGCGTCCGCGTCCGACCCGGGATCCCGCTCTAGCCGTCCCGACGGCTGTCGGCGACGCAGCGGCCGCCCTCGTTGCGGTAGGTCCAGGCCGCGCCGTCCGTGACCAGCTCGCGGACGGCGGTCAGGAAGCGGTCGATGTGCTCGTCCGGGGTCCCGGCGCCGAAGCTGACCCGGATCGCGTTCAGGCTGCGCTCGCCCGGCAGCGACGGCTCGGGCGCCCCGCACTCGGACGGCGCCACGTCCTCGTCCCCGAGCAGGGTCCGCACCAGCGGGTGCGCGCAGAACAGGCCGTCGCGCACCCCGATGCCGTACTCGGCGGAGAGCGCCGCCGAGAAGTGCGAGCTGTTCCAGCCCTGGACGACGAAGGAGAGCACGCCCACCCGGGCCGAGTCCGCGCCGAACAGGTTCAGCACCTTGACCTGCGGGACGTCCGCCAGGCCCGCCTTGAGCCGGTCGATCAGCTGCTGCTCGCGGGCCTCCAGCGCGTCGAAGCCGGCCTCGGTGAGCGCCCGGCAGGCGGAGGCGATGGAGTAGACGCCGATCACGTTCGGCGAGCCGGCCTCGTGCCGGGCCGGGCCGGTGTGCCACTGCACGGCCACCGAGCCGTCCACCTCCCGGGCCACCGTGCGGGTGGCGCCGCCGCCGGCCAGGTACGGCTCGGCCGCGTCCAGCCAGTCGGCGCGGCCGGCCAGCACCCCGGCACCGAACGGCGCGTACAGCTTGTGGCCGGAGAAGGCGATCCAGTCCACGCCGAGCTCGCGCACCGAGACCCGGTGGTGCGGGGCCAGCTGCGCGGCGTCCAGCACCACCCGGGCGCCGTGCCGGTGCGCGACCCGGGTCAGCTCGGCGACCGGCCACAGCTCCCCGGTGACGTTCGAGGCGCCGGTGACGCAGAGCAGCTTGGGGCCCTCGGGCGCCTCGGCCAGCGCGGCGTCGAACGCGGCGACCGCCTCGGCGTGCGAGCGGGGGGCGCGCAGGTAGACGACCTCCAGACCGGCGTGCCGCCACGGCAGCAGCGAGGCGTGGTGCTCGGTCTCGAAGGCGAACACCCGGGTGCCGGCCGGGACGGCGCCCGCCAGCAGGTTCAGCGAGTCGGTGGTGGCCCGGGTGAAGACCACCTGGTCGCCCTCGCGCAGGTCCAGGAACTCGGTGACGGTGCGGCGGCTCTGCTCGAACAGGTCGGTGGAGAGCTGCGAGAGGTACCCGGCGCCGCGGTGCACGCTGCCGTAGTAGGGGGCGTAGGCGGCGACGTCGTCCCAGACCCGCTGCAGTGCCGGGGAGCTGGCGGCGTAGTCCAGGGCCGCGTAGGTGACCTTCTCACCGCTGGCCAGCGGGACCTCGACATCCTGGCCGAGGACGGCGAGCGGGGCGCAGATTTCGGTGGCGACGGACATGAGGATGCACTCCTTCGGGGTCTAGGACCCCGGGAGTGCGTAGGCCGGGTGTCCGCGCTTGCCACGCGGACGGATTGCCACGTGACCCGGTCCTCACCCAGGGCACCCCGCCACGGAAGGAGGGTTGCCGGACAGCAAGCTGGGGCTTGTCGCTGTCACTCATGACCTGGCACGACTCTAGGTCGCGTCCACCCGACGGTCAAACAGGGGTCCGCCATTCGGACAAGCCGAAGGGCCCGTGCCGACCGTTCGGCACGGGCCCCAACTGCTGTGTCACACCCGGCTGGTGGCCTCCGACCAGCGCTTCAGCACATCCTGCGCGGCGCCCGAGTCCACGGCCGCGGCGGTCCGCTCCAGGCCGACCGCCAGCTGCTCGGCGAGCGGCGCGTCGGTCAGGTCCAGCGCCACCAGCGCCGCCGCGGCGTTCAGCAGGACGGCGTCCCGGACGGGCCCGCGCTCCCCGGCCAGCAGCCGGCGCGCCACCTCCGCGTTGTACCCGGCGTCCGCGCCGCGCAGCGCCTCGATGCCGACCAGCTCGATGCCGACGTCCCGCGGGTCGAAGACGGTCTCGGTGACGGCGCCGTCGCGGACGATCCAGACCCGCGAGGTGGTGGTGATGGTCAACTCGTCGAGGCCGTCGTCACCCCGGAACACCAGTGCGCTGGCGCCGCGCCGGGCCAGCACCCCGGCGATCAGCCCGGCCAGCCTCGTGTCGAAGCAGCCGATCGCGTGCGCGGTCACCTTGGCCGGGTTGGTCAGCGGGCCGAGGGTGTTGAACGCGGTGGGCACCCCGAGGCCGCTGCGGGCCGGGGCGGTGTGCCGCATCGCCGGGTGGAACTTCGCCGCGAAGCAGAAGGTCAGCCCGACCTCCTCGGCGACCTCGGCGACCCGCCGGGCGGAGAGGTCCAGGTTGATGCCCAGCTTCTCCAGCACGTCCGAGGAGCCGCTCGCCGAGGAGGCCGCCCGGTTGCCGTGCTTGACCACCTTGGCGCCGGCCGCCGCCGCGACGATCGCGGCCATGGTGGAGATGTTGACCGTCTTCGCCCGGTCGCCGCCGGTGCCGACGATGTCCACCGCCGGGCCGGGGATGGACAGCGGCTCGGCGTGCGCGTACATCGAGTCCACCAGGCCGACGATCTCGTCGACCGTCTCGCCCTTGGCCCGCAGCGCCACCATGAAGCCCGCCATCTGGACCGGGGAGGCCTCGCCGCTCATGATCCGGTCCATCGCCCAGGCCGTGTCGGCCCGGTTCAGGTCCTCACCGCGCAGCAGCGCCGACAGGATGTCCGGCCAGGTGCGGACCACCTGCACGGGGTCGTTGCCGCCGTTCGCAGGGTTCACGTTCACCATGGCCGACTCCAGCTCTTCTCGGTTCCCCGGGGGGTGTCCCCGGGACTGGAGTCAGCCTATCGAGCGGCGGGGTGCCCCCGGCCCGCCCTGGCCCTTCTTCTCTACTAATGAGACAGCGCTCAGCGAGCGGCCGGGGCGCGCTTCTCCAACCGGGCCCGGAGCAGGGTCGCCGCGGCCTCGGCCAGCGCCATCGGGTCCACCGGGTGGGAGATCGCCGCGTCCGCCCGGCTCCAGGCGGCGAGCCAGGAGTCCTGCGGCCGTCCGATCAGCACCAGCACCGGCGGGCAGCCGTAGATCTCGTCCTTCAGCTGCCGCCCGAGCCCGAGCCCGCCGGCCGGGACGGCCTCGCCGTCCAGGACGCAGAGGTCCACTCCGCCCTTCTCCAGCGCGCGCAGCACCGCGGGGGTGGTCGCGCACTCCAGGTAGGACAGCTCCGGAAGATCCGACGCGGGCCGCCGGCCGAGCGCCGTCAGCACCTGCTCACGGGTGTTGCGGTCATCGCTGTAGACGAGGACGGTGAGCGTCTCGTCGGTCGTGTACGCCATGGACCCTGCTCCCTCAAGTGTGATCCGGACCACGTTCGCCTGATCCGGATGCTACTCCCGTTCCCCCGCCGCCGAGGCCGTCCCGCGCGATCCTTCTCAAGCCGCCGCGCCCACGACTCACCCGAGCGGAGGACGCCCCGTCACCCCGACCCGCGCACTCCACCCGTACGGCCGATATCCGGCCCCTCCCATAGCCCCGGCGGGCCCTGGAGGGGTGCAGCGACACGCAGGGCATCGGGGTCGTAGGGCCCTCCGAGGAACCGTCAGAAAAGGGACACGCCGCTGCTCAGCCACTATCCGGACGCCCCGTCGGCCTCCAGGGGGGCATACCGCACGCACCGGACACTCCGAGGGACACCCCCCGGCGTGAAGACGGAATAAGGGACCGACATAATGTCCGTCGTGGCGACAGCAACAGCAGTAGAAACCGGGCACGCGCACGGATCGGTCAACCGGCCGAACATGGTCAGCGTCGGAACGATCGTCTGGCTCAGTTCCGAGTTGATGTTCTTCGCGGCCCTCTTCGCGATGTACTTCACGCTCCGCTCCGTCAAGGGAGCCGAGTTCTGGAGCGAGAAGGCGCACGCCCTCAACGTGCCCTTCTCCTCGGTCAACACCACGATCCTGGTGCTCTCCTCACTGACCTGCCAGCTCGGCGTGTTCGCCGCCGAGCGCGGGGACGTGAAGAAGCTCCGTTCGTGGTTCGTCATCACTTTCGTGATGGGCGCGATCTTCATCGGCGGCCAGGTCTTCGAGTACACCGAGCTGGTCAAGAAGGACGGCCTCTCGCTGTCCTCCGACCCGTACGGCACGGTGTTCTACCTGACCACCGGCTTCCACGGTCTGCACGTGACGGGTGGTCTGATCGCCTTCCTGCTGGTCCTGGGACGGACGTACGCAGCCAAGCGCTTCACGCACGAGCAGGCCACCGCCGCGATCGTGGTGTCGTACTACTGGCACTTCGTCGACGTCGTGTGGATCGGCCTCTTCGCGACCATCTACCTGATCAAGTAACCAGCTGATCAGGTCGCTGGCCACCGGCCCCGGGTCCCGCCCTCACCGGCGACGGCCCGATTTGCCGGTGGCGACGCTCCCACCGACCGACCGCGCGCGCAGCCCTAGAACAGGCAGCCTCGTGCCGGCCAGACCGGCCGCCGGGTGCACCCACCAGTCGACCAGATCCTGACACCGGGGTTATTCCGTGAAAAAGCTCTCCGCACGACGGCGCCACCCATTGGCGGCGCTGGTCGTCCTACTTCTCGCCCTGGCGGCAACCGGGGGGCTGTACGCCGCGTTCGCGCCCGCCGACAAGGCGCAGGCCGACGTCGCCGCGCAGTCGCTCGCGATCGATGAGGGCAAGAAGCTCTTCGCCGTGGGCTGCTCCTCCTGCCACGGCCTGAACGGCCAGGGCAGCAGCGACGGTCCGAGCCTGGTCGGCGTCGGCTCTGCCGCGGTCGACTTCCAGGTCGCGACGGGCCGCATGCCGGCCCAGCAGCCCGGCGCCCAGGTGCCGGCCAAGAAGAACATCTACTCGCAGGCCGCGATCGACCAGATGGCCGCCTTCGTGGCCTCCCTCGGCCCCGGCCCGGTGACGCCGAACAAGGAGCAGTACACCTCGACCAACCCCGAGGACATCTCCAAGGGTGGCGAGCTGTTCCGCACCAACTGCGCCCAGTGCCACAACTTCGCCGGCCAGGGCGGTGCCCTGACCCAGGGCAAGTACGCCCCGTCGCTGGAGGGCGTGGACGCGAAGCACATCTACGAGGCCATGCAGACCGGCCCGCAGAACATGCCGTCGTTCCCGGACACCACCATGCCCGAGGAGCAGAAGAAGCAGATCGTGGCCTTCGTCCGCCACACCACCAACGATGAGCCGAACCCCAGTGGTCTCACGCTCGGCAGCCTCGGTCCCGTGACCGAGGGCCTGTTCGGCTGGATCTTCGGTCTCGGCGCGCTCATCGCGGTCGCGATCTGGGTCGCCGCCCACACCACCAAGGCCAAGAAGTCATGAGCCAGGACATGTCAGAAGAGAACCTTCCGGAGTCGCACGGCTCCGCCGGGCACCACGAGGTGGCCGCCCAGGGCGATCCGTTCGCCGACCCGGGCCTGCCGGCCCACGAACCGCGTCGCACCGACATCGACGAGCGGGCCGCCAAGCGCGCGGAGCGCCAGGTCTCGCTGATGTTCGTGGTCTCGATGCTCGCCACCGTGGGCTTCATCGCCTCCTACGTGGCCATCGACCCGGACAAGATCGTCTATGTCTGGCCGCTGGGCAACATCAGCGCGCTGAACTTCGCGCTGGGCATGACCCTCGGTGTCGCGCTGTTCTGCATCGGCGCGGGTGCGGTCCACTGGGCCCGCACGCTGATGTCGGACCACGAGATCCCGGCCGAGCGCCACCCGATCGAGGCCGACGACGAGGTCCGCGCGGACGTCATCGAGCAGTTCAGGACCGGCGCCGCCGAGTCCGGCTTCGGCCGCCGCAAGATGATCCGCAACACCCTCATCGGCTCGATGGCCCTGGTGCCGCTCTCCGGTGTGGTGCTGCTGCGCGACCTCGGGCCGCTGCCCGAGGACAAGCTGGAGCACACCGGTTGGGCGGAGGCCACCCCGGCCGAGCCGCTGGCGCTCATCAACATGAACACCAACCTGCCGATGAAGGCCGAGGACATCACCGTCGGCTCGCTGACCTTCGCCATGCCGCAGGGTCTGCACACCCACGACGAGGACTTCCAGCAGCAGATCGCCAAGGACGCCCTGATGCTGGTCCGGATCTCGCCGAACGACATCAAGGACGACAAGTCCCGGGAGCTGGGCTTCGAGGGCATCCTCGCCTACTCCAAGATCTGCACCCACGTCGGCTGCCCGATCAGCCTCTACGAGCAGCAGACGCACCACGCGCTCTGCCCCTGCCACCAGTCGACCTTCGACCTGGCGGACGGCGCGCGCGTCATCTTCGGCCCGGCCGGCCACCCGCTGCCGCAGCTGAAGATCACCACTGACGAGAAGGGCTTCCTGGTCGCCACCGGCGACTTCGACGAGCCCGTCGGCCCGAGCTACTGGGAGCGTGCTCGATGAGTAGCGCGAGCAGCACCACCTCCGGTGCCGCGAAGCCGACCGGCAGCACGCGTGCCAAGCCCGCCAACAAGTGGGAGCAGGCTGCTGACTGGACGGACGGCCGGCTGGGGATCTACTCCCTCGCCAAGGCCAACCTGCGGAAGATCTTCCCGGACCACTGGTCCTTCATGCTGGGCGAGATCTGCCTCTACACCTTCGTCATCATCATCCTGACGGGCGTCTACCTGACGCTCTTCTTCAAGCCCAGCATGGGCGAGATCATCTACGACGGCTCGTACGTCCCGCTCAAGGGCATCCCGATGTCCGAGGCGTACGCGTCGACGGTGGACATCAGCTTCGAGATCCGCGGCGGCCTGCTGGTCCGCCAGATCCACCACTGGGCCGCGCTGGTCTTCGTGGCCGCGATGCTCGTGCACATGCTGCGCGTGTTCTTCACGGGCGCGTTCCGCAAGCCGCGTGAGATCAACTGGGTCTTCGGCTTCCTGCTGCTGGTCCTGGGCATGTTCGACGGCTTCTTCGGCTACTCGCTGCCCGACGACCTGCTGTCCGGCACCGGTATCCGGTTCATGGAGGGCGCCGTCCTGGCGACCCCCCTGATCGGCACCTACGTCCAGATGTTCCTGTTCGGCGGCGAGTTCCCCGGCCACGACATCGTGCCGCGGTTCTTCACCATCCACGTGCTGCTGATCCCGGGCATCATGCTGGGCCTGCTGACGGCCCACCTGATCCTGGTCTTCTACCACAAGCACACCCAGTGGGCGGGCCCGGGCAAGACCGAGAAGAACGTCGTCGGCATGCCGCTGATGCCGGTCTACATGGCCAAGGCCGGTGGCTTCTTCTTCCTGGTCTTCGGCGTCATCGCCGCCATCTCGGCGGTCGCCTCGATCAACCCGATCTGGGCGTACGGCCCGTACCGCCCCGACCAGGTGTCCACGGACGCCCAGCCGGACTGGTACATGGGCTTCTCCGAAGGCCTGATCCGCATCATGCCGGGCTGGGAGATCAGCCTGTGGGGCCACACCCTGAACATGGGTGTGTTCATCCCGCTGATGGTGGTCTTCCCGCTGGTGCTGGTCTCCATCGCCGCCTACCCCTTCATCGAGGGCTGGATCACCGGCGACAAGCGCGAGCACCACATCCTGGACCGCCCGCGCAACGCCCCGGTCCGCACCGGGCTCGGCGCGGCCTGGATCAGCCTGTACCTGGTGCTGCTGGTCGCCGGCGGCAACGACCTGTTCGCCACGCACCTGCACCTGTCGCTCAACGACGTCACCTACGCCGTCCGGGTCGGCTTCTTCGTGATCCCGGTGCTCACCTTCATCATCACCAAGCGCTGGTGCCTCGGCCTCCAGCGCCGGGACAAGGAGAAGGTGCTGCACGGCCGCGAGACGGGCGTCATCAAGCGCCTGCCGCACGGCGAGTTCGTCGAGGTGCACGCGCAGCTGCCGCAGAGCGACCTGCACACGCTCACCTCGCACGAGCAGCCGGAGCCGTTCGAGCTCCCGGCCGAGACGGACGAGAACGGCGTGGCCCTCAAGGCCGGCATCCTCACCCGTACCCGGGCGAAGCTCTCCCGCGGCTACTTCGGCGAGGGCAGCCAGATCTCCAAGCCCACCGCCGAGGAGCACCACGAGATCACCAGCGGCCACGGCCACCACTGATCCCGTACGCACCCCCCGCGTCACCCCCGAGGGCCGCCGACCAGAGTTCTTCTGGTCGGCGGCCCTCGGGCTTTCCCCGTCCGACCGTCCTCAGGAGCCTCCCGTGCAGCTGTCCGTCGACCCCGCCGCCGCCACTCCCCCGTACGAGCAGATCCGGGAGCAGATCGCCGAGCAGGCCCGGACCGGAGGGCTGCCGACCGGGCTGCGGCTGCCGACCGTCCGGGCGCTGGCCGAGCAGCTGGGCCTGGCCGCGGGGACGGTGGCCCGCGCCTACCGGGAGCTGGAGGCGGACGGGGTGGTGGAGACGCACGGCCGGCGCGGGACCCTGATCGCCGCCACCGGGGACACCGCGCACCGGCTGGCCGCGGCGGCCGCCACCGAGTACGCCGAGCGGGCCCGGCGTCTCGGCGTGTCGCCGGCGGACGCCCGCGCGGCCGTGGAGACCGCGCTGCGGCTGGCCTACCAGGAGGCCGGGGAGGAGGCCTGAGCGGGCCTCAGAGCTCCGGGCGGATCATCCCGGTGGCCCGGGACTGGGAGGGCGGCACGGTGGTGTTCACGGGCTGCCCCAGGGCGCTGTGCTTGACCCAGTCGGCCCAGGAGACGTTCCAGTCCCCGAAGCCGTTGCCGAAGGGCTCCATCCCGGGACCGTGGCTGTTGACCACCGTCACCAGGTCGCCCACCCGGGTGTTCTGGTAGAACCACTTGGCGTTCTCGGTGCTCATACCGGTACAGCCGTGGCTGACGTTCGCCACGCCCTGCGCACCCACCGACCAGGGGGCGGCGTGCACGTACTCGCCGCTCCAGGTCACCCGGGTGGCCCACTCGACGTTCAGGTCGTAGGACTCCGAGCTGCCGGCGGCTATCCCGATCGTCTCGCCGCTCATCCGCACCTGGCGCTCCTGGCCCAGCACCACCTTGACCCCGTTGCGGGTGTCGAAGCCGGGCTTGCCGGTGGTCACCGGGAGGGTCCGGACCACCTCGCCGTTGCGCGTGAGGGTGAGCTCGTGGGCGGCCGCGTCGACCACCGTCTCCACCCGCTCGCCTATCCGCATCGCCAGGGCGGCGCGGTCACCGCCGTAGAGGCCGTCCGCGATCCGGCTGCCGGTGCCGTCGAAGGCCAGGGCGACGGTGGTGCCGACCGGCCAGTAGTCCTCCGGCCGGAAGTGCAGGTTCTTGTCGTCCACCCAGTACCAGGAGCCGGTGACGGCGGGCTGGGAGGTGACGGTCAGGGCCCGCTCCACCTCCTGGCGGGCCTGCGGGTCCTTCACCGCCTCGGAGAGCTGGACGGTGAGCGGCTGGCCGACGCCGTAGACGCCGCTGCCGGAGGAGTCCGGGCCGAGCTTGGCGGTGAGCAGGCGCTGCGCGGCCACCGTGCTGAAGCCGGCGGTGGTCTCGCCCCGGCCGCCCTTGCCGTCGTCGGCGGCGATCCGGACGGTGTAGTCGGCGGCGGCCTTCAGCCGCCCGGTGGTCTGCCAGCTGCGCTGGTCCTCGGAGAGCCGGCCTGCCACCACCCGGCCGTCCGGGCCGACCACGGTGACGTCGGTGAGTCGGCTGCCGGGGACGGCCGTCACGGTGACGGACTGGGAGGGGTCCACCTTCCCCTCCGCGGAGAGGTGGACCAGCGACGCCCCGTCGACCCGGTGGACGGCGCCCACGGTGTCGTCGGGCCCGTCGGACGAGCAGGCGGCCAGGGGGGCCAGTACTGCGAGGGTCAGCGAGATGCCGCCGATAGTTGCGATTCCACGCCTGTCGGCCATGACCGCCTCCGAGGGTTCGCACGATTGATCAGATCGTAGGAACGGCTCAGGGTGAGCGACATCCGGGGGACCCGCCGTTGGACCACTGGAGTGAGGCCCTCACTCCGCGGACGCAACAGGGCCGGGCATCCCGTGCGGGATGCCCGGCCCTGTGCGAGGGGGGAGGACTACTGGTTCTGGTTCTCGCCCCGGTAGAACTCGAAGACCCAGCCGTACAGGCCGACCAGGATGACCGGGATCGACCAGAACAGCAGCCACCAGCCGAAGATCACGCCGCAGAAGGCGAGCGCGCCACCGATGGCCAGCGAGAGCGGCTGCCAGCTGTGCGGGGCGAAGAAGCCCAGCTCGCCGGCGTCGTCCGCGACCTCGGCCTCGGGGTTGTCACCGGCGCCGCTGTCCACCCGGCGGGCGGTGAAGGCGAGGTAGTACCCGATGAAGGCGCAGAGACCGAAGGAGAGGAACAGCGCGGTGGTACCGGCCGGCTCCTTCGACCAGAGGCCGTAGGTGATGGCCATCGCGAGAATGAAGACCGCGAAGCCCAGGAAGATCTTGCCCTGTTCCTTCATCAGGCGTCCCCACCCTTCTTACCCTTGCCGAGCTGCGGGTTGTCGTACTTCACCGGGGTCACACCGGCGAAGTGCTTGGCCGGCTCACCGTGGTTCTCCAGGTAGTCCAGCGCGGCGATCTCCGGGTGGTGGAGGTCGAAGGCCGGGGATTCGGAGCGGATCCGGGGCAGCGTGGTGAAGTTGTGCCGCGGCGGCGGGCAGGAGGTCGCCCACTCCAGCGAACGGCCGTAGCCCCAGGGGTCGTCGACCTCGACCTTCTCGCCGTACTTGGCGGTCTTCCAGACGTTGTAGAGGAACGGCAGGATCGACAGACCGAGCAGGAACGAGCCGATGGTGGAGACGGTGTTGAGCGTGGTGAAGCCGTCCGAGGCCAGGTAGTCGGCGTAGCGGCGGGGCATGCCCTCCGCGCCGAGCCAGTGCTGGACCAGGAAGGTGGTGTGGAAGCCGATGAACAGCGTCCAGAAGGTGATCCGGCCCAGGCGCTCGTCGAGCATCTTGCCGGTCATCTTCGGCCACCAGAAGTGGAAGCCGGCGAACATCGCGAAGACGACGGTGCCGAAGACCACGTAGTGGAAGTGGGCGACGACGAAGTACGAGTCCGAGACGTGGAAGTCGATCGGCGGGGAGGCGAGCAGAACACCCGTCAGACCACCGAAGAGGAAGGTGACCAGGAAGCCGATCGTCCAGAGCATCGGGGTCTCGAAGCTCAGCGAGCCCTTCCACATGGTGCCGACCCAGTTGAAGAACTTCACACCGGTCGGGACCGCGATCAGGAAGGTCATGAAGGAGAAGAACGGCAGCAGCACCTGTCCGGTGACGTACATGTGGTGGGCCCACACCGTCACGGACAGACCGGCGATCGCGATGGTGGCCGCGATCAGGCCGGAGTAGCCGAACATCGGCTTGCGGCTGAAGACCGGGATGATCTCCGACACGATGCCGAAGAACGGCAGCGCGATGATGTACACCTCGGGGTGGCCGAAGAACCAGAAGAGGTGCTGCCACAGCAGCGCCCCGCCGTTGGCCGGGTCGAAGACGTGTGCCCCGAACTTCCGATCCGCCTCCAGCGCGAACAGCGCGGCGGCCAGGACCGGGAAGGCCAGCAGGACCAGGACCGCGGTCAGCAGCACGTTCCAGACGAAGATCGACATCCGGAACATCGTCATGCCGGGCGCGCGCATGCAGATGATCGTGGTGATGAAGTTGACCGCACCGAGGATCGTGCCGAAGCCGGAGAAGGCCAGACCCATGATCCACATGTCGGCGCCGATGCCCGGCGAGCGGACCGCGTCCGACAGCGGGGAGTAGGCGAACCAGCCGAAGTCGGCCGCACCCTGCGGGGTGACGAAGCCGGCCACCGCGATGGTCGAGCCGAACAGGTACAGCCAGTACGCGAACATGTTCAGACGCGGGAACGCCACGTCCGGGGCGCCGATCTGGAGCGGCATGATCCAGTTCGCGAACCCGGCGAAGAGCGGCGTCGCGAACATCAGCAGCATGATCGTGCCGTGCATCGTGAACGCCTGGTTGAACTGCTCGTTCGACAGGATCTGGGTCCCGGGACGAGCCAGCTCGGCGCGCATGACCAGGGCGAGGATGCCGCCGATCAGGAAGAAGGCGAACGACGTGCCCAGGTACAGGGTGCCGATCGTCTTGTGGTCAGTGGTCGTCAGCCACTTGATGATGGTCGAACCCGGCTTCCGGGTCCGCTGCGCCCCGCCGACCGTGACGGCCCCGGCGCCCCCGCCGGCCGCGGCGGGCTCGTTGAGGATGGTCACTTCTCTTCACTTCCCATGGTCGTGATGCCGGAGGGCAACGCGCCGGTCTGACCCTTGGCCCGGAGCTCCGCCAGGTGCTTGTCGTACTCGGCGCGGTCGACGACCTTGACGTTGAACAGCATGCGCGAGTGGTCGACGCCGCAGAGCTCGGCGCACTTGCCCCGGTACTCGCCCTTGACGGTCGGGGTGACCTCGAACTTGTTCACCACGCCCGGCACGACGTCCATCTTCATCAAGAAGTTGATGGGCCAGAAGTCGTGGATGACGTCCCGCGAGGTGAGGCGGAACTGCACCGACTCGTTGACCGGCAGGTACAGGGTGGGCTCCTCCTGCGGGGTGCCCACGTCGTACGCCGCGTCCTTGTTGGCCGGGTCGGGGTTCTCGGTGTTCTCGTAGTTGAACGCCCAGCTCCATTGGAAGCCCACCACGTTGACGGTGTGCTGCGGCTTCTCGGAGACGGAGATCAGCTTCGACTCGTCGCGGGCGACGAAGTAGAAGAGAACCGACACGATGATGATGGGGACCGCGGTGTAGAGCGCCTCGATGGGCACGTTGTACCGGGTCTGCGGAGGGACCTGCACACCGGTGCGGCTGCGCCGGTGGAAGATCACGCTCCAGATGATCAGACCCCACATCAGTACGCCGACCACCAGCGCCGCGATCCAGGAACCCTGCCACATGCGAAGGACCATCGGTCCTTCCGCGGTGACGGGGCTCGGGAGGCCAAGCCTGGGGAGGTCGTTGGCCGAGCAGCCGGTGGCGGTCGCGATGACGAGGCCCAGTGCCAGCGCCTGAGGCAGCTTCCGCCGCATCGTGCGCCGCGGCGAGCGGTCGGAGCCGTTGGGACTCACGTAGCGCCTTCCCGAAGTCTCGCCCGCCTTCGCGTCGCCCCGAGGAGGATTGTGAGCCTCCCCGGCGACCCGTCCACGGGCACGGTTTGAATGCTTATGCGGGCCAAACCCTACTCCAGCCTTATGCGCTGCTGACGGGCAGGTCCCGGTAACGCGCCGCCCGGTCGCCCGATCAGGCCCCGCAAGGGCTGCGCCGCAGGTCATCGTAGGCATTCGAGGCCCGTACGCCCGATCGGGGGATGACCTCGGACAACGTGGGTGACGGTCCGTCGGACGCGGATGAATCGGACATTCGGGGTGATCGACTGACGGCCGGTGAGAGCGCGCGACGGCCGGAATGCACCCGGGAGTGTCGTTAAATGTGAGCGTGTACTTCGATGTGGCCTCCACCGCACCGCTCCACCCCGTCGCGCGGCAGGCGCTGACCGCCGCCCTGGACGAGGGCTGGGCCGATCCGGCCCGGCTGTACCGCTCCGGGCGGCAGGCCCGGATGCTGCTGGACGCCGCCCGCGAGACGGTGGCCGGGGTGCTGGGCGCCCGGGCCGACGAGATCTCCTTCACGGCGAGCGGGACGCAGGCCGTCCAGCTGGGCGTCCTGGGTGCGCTGGCCGGCAACCGGCGGCGCGGCGGGCACCTGGTGCACTCCGCCGTCGAGCACTCCAGCGTGCTGCACACCGCCGAGCGGCACGAGGCGGCCGGCGGCAGCGTCTCGGTCGTCCCGGTGGACCGGCTCGGCCGGGTCTCCCCCGACGGCTTCGCCGCCGCGCTGCGGCCGGACACCGCGCTCGCCGTGCTGCAGTCCGCCAACCACGAGGTGGGGACGGTCCAGCCGGTGGCCGAGGTGGCCGCCCTGTGCAACGGCGTCCCGCTGCTGGTGGACGCCGCGCAGAGCGCCGGGCGGATGGACGTGCCCGGCGGCTGGTCGCTGCTGACGGCCAGTGCGCACAAGTGGGGCGGGCCGGCCGGGGTCGGGGTGCTGGCGGTGCGCAAGGGCGTGCGCTACGCGTCGCCGCTGCCGGCCGACGAGCGGGAGGGCGGCAGGGTCCCGGGCTACGTCAACGTCCCGGCGATCGTCGCCGCGGCCGCCTCGCTGCGCGCGGTCCGGGCCGAGGCCGACCGGGAGAACGCCCGACTGCACGCCCTGGTCGAGCGGATCCGGAGCGCGGTGCCGCAGCTGGTGCCCGAGGTGGAGGTGGTCGGCGACCCGGTCCGGCGGCTGCCGCACCTCGTCACCTTCTCCTGCCTGTACGTCGACGGCGAGGTGCTGCTGACCGGGCTGGACCGGGCCGGCTTCGCGGTCTCCTCCGGGTCCTCCTGCACCTCCTCCACGCTGACGCCGAGCCACGTCCTGTCCGCGATGGGCGTGCTCACCGAGGGGAACATCCGGGTCTCGCTGCCGTTCGACGCGGCCGAGGCCGACGTGGAGCGCTTCCTCGCCGTGCTGCCCGGGATCGTCGACGAGGTCCGCGCACCGCTGGGGCTGGACCTGCCGGCGCCGGCGGCCACGGGGCGGGCCGCGCCCACCGGCGCGGGGGGTGGCGGCGACGACCGCCCCGGGGCGGACGATCCGGTCACCGTGGTCGACGCGCTGGGCAAGCGCTGCCCGCTGCCCGTGATCGAGCTGGCGAAGCGGATCGGCGCGGTGCCGCTGGGCGGGACGATCGCCGTGCTGGCGGACGACGAGGCCGCCCGGCTGGACATCCCGGCCTGGTGCGGGATGCGCGGGCAGGAGTACGCGGGCGAGGCCCCGGCCGCCGACTTCGGCGGCGACCGGGGCTCGGCCTACCTGGTCCGGCGGACTACTTGACCAGGTGCGCGCGGATGTCCGCGGCGGCCTCGGCGCCGTAGGCGGCCTCGAAGCGCGCCAGGAAGGCGTTCGGGCGCAGCTCGTACTCCTGGGTGCCGACGGTCTCGATCACCAGGGTGGCGAGCATGCAGCCGAGCTGGGCGGAGCGCTCCAGCTCCAGGTCCCAGGACAGGCCCGCCAGGAAGCCGGCCCGGAAGGCGTCGCCGACGCCGGTCGGGTCGACCTTGGCCTCCTCGGGGGCGCAGCCGACCACGACCGGGGCCTCGCCCTTGCGGTCGATCCGGACGCCCTTGCTGCCCAGGGTGGTGATCCGGGTGCCGACCCTGGTGAGGATCTCGTCGGCGTCCCAGCCGGTCTTGCTCTCGATCAGCGCGGCCTCGTACTCGTTGGTGAACAGGTACGCGGCGCCGTCGACGATGTCGCGGATGTCGTCGCCCTCCAGGCGGGCGAGCTGCTGGGAGGGGTCGGCGGCGAAGGCGTAGCCGCGGGTGCGGCACTCCTGGGTGTGCCGGACCATCGCCTGCGGGTCGTCGGCGCCGATCAGCACGAGGTCCAGGCCGCCGACGCGGTCGACGACCGGCTTCAGCTCGATGTTGCGGGCCTCCGCCATGGCGCCGGTGTAGAACGAGGCGATCTGGTTGTGGTCCTCGTCCGTGGTGCACATGAAGCGGGCGGTGTGCCTGGTCTCGGAGATGTGGACGGAGTCGCAGTCCACGTTGTTGCGCTCCAGCCAGCCGCGGTACTCGGCGAAGTCCGCGCCGGCCGCGCCGACCAGGACCGGGCGCAGTCCGAGGACGCCCATGCCGAACGCGATGTTCGGGGCGACACCGCCACGACGGATGTCGAGGGTGTCGACCAGGAAGGACAACGACACGGTGTGCAGCTGCTCGGCGACGAGCTGGTCGGCGAACCGACCGGGGAACGTCATCAGATGATCGGTCGCGATCGAGCCGGCGACGGCGATACGCACGGAAGGTCTCCTCAGGATGGCGGCATGCCACTGGACAGCGGGGGCGAACCCACCCACGGTACCGGGCGGGGGGCGGGCGGCAGCAAGACCGCCTCTTTCGGCACCCTCCGGGCCCGAAGGTGTACTACCTCCGGGTAGCCCTGGTGGCGGCCCGACGGGCGGCCTAGGGTCGCTGACAGGGGCCCGGTTCGGGCCTCACAGGACCGTGGCAGCACGGCCACGGCACGGTGGATCGGAGCGATGGCCGATGATGCCCAGTCAGCACCCGATGCGTGTTCCCGCAGCTCTGCGGGGTGACGCGGACGGCGAGACGCTCGACGCGCTGGTGCACTCCTCCCGGCGGCTGCGGCGGTTCTGGCCGCTGCTGGCGACCGGGCCGGAGCCCAGTGCGCCCGCCGGCCCCGGTATCCGGGTGTCCTCCGGGGCCCAGCGGGTGGTCGCGGGAATGGCCGAATACGGGCTGTAGGGGCGGTCCGGGGGTCCTGGGGCCCGACGGGAACCGGAATGGTCCGGGGCACGTCACATCCCCGCGGTGCAGCCGTGAAGGCGGTGCCGCCGAACCCTCGGGAGGATGTTCAGATGGATCTGGAGACGATGCCCAGGCGTACCGGTCGTCCGCACGCCGGTCGGCCGCGCGGACGGCGGGCGGCGGCACTGGCCGCCCTGGTACTGGCCGCGGTCACCGCGGTGGCCGGGTGCGACGGGGACGGCAAGTCCGCCTCGGACGCGGCCGCGAGCACGACCGCGTCCGCCTCGGCCACCGCGCCCTCCGCCTCGGCTTCGGGCTCGGCGTCGGTCCCGGCACCGGCCACGACGCCCGACCCCGGCTCCCCGCCGGTGGCGACCCCGCCGGCCGATCCCTCGGCGCCCACCCCCGATCCGCGGCCGGCCAGCCCCTCACCGGCGACCGTGCCGCCGAAGCCGCCCCAGTCGCCGACTCCGGCGCCCACGCCTCCGGGCAACGGCATCGCGGTCGGCGAGCCGGCGCCGAACGGGCCGTCGACCCATCCGGCGATCACCTACCGGGCGGACGGCAACAGGCTGACGGTCTGGTTCTACGGCGGGATCTGCGAGAAGTACGGGCTGAAGGCGGACGAGTCGCACCCGGGGCGGGTGGACATCCGGGTGGTGATCGCGGCACCGGTCCCCGCCGGGCAGGCCTGCAACGAGATCGCGAAGCGGCAGACGGTGGTCGCCGACCTGAAGCAGCCGCTGATGGGCCGGGCGGTGACCGACCAGTCGAGCGGCCAGCCCGTCCCGCTGGACGCCGACCCGCGGATCGGCCCGGACCCGGTCGGCCCCGAGGTCGCCGGCGGGCCGCAGTAGCGGCGCCCGCGCGACGGTACGACGGAGGCGGCCCCGGGATCACCCGGGGCCGCCTCCGTCGTGCTGCTCGGCCGTTCAACCCTTCGGTTGCCCGGCCGAACCAGTGCCTAGCTGAACGAGTCGCCGCAGGCGCAGGAGCCCGTGGCGTTCGGGTTGTCGATCGTGAAGCCCTGCTTCTCGATGGTGTCCACGAAGTCGACGGTGGCACCGCCGAGGTACGGGGCGCTCATCCGGTCGGTGACGACCTTGACGCCGCCGAAGTCCTTGAGCACGTCGCCGTCGAGCGAACGCTCGTCGAAGAACAGCTGGTAACGCAGGCCGGAGCAGCCACCGGGCTGGACGGCGACGCGCAGTGCGAGGTCCTCGCGGCCCTCCTGCTCCAGCAGGCCCTTGACCTTGGCCGCGGCGGCATCGGTAAGGAGGATGCCACTCTCGACGGTGGTCTCGTCCTGGACGGTCATCTGCTTTCTCCCGGTCTTGACGACGGTCTGCCGCCAGTGCCAACCAACGACCGCCCGGATTCATTTCCCGGACGGTGGGTGTGTTTCGCACGACTTCGGCGGCGGAATTTCTCGTGGGCCGGGTGTACCACCCGCTCCCCTACGCTCCCCATGCTCGCACAACCCGCGGGGCACGGTCACCGCCCGAGCGGTGGATCCGGGCGAACCGGCCCCGCGCGGGCGCCCGGACGGCCAGGATGGACGGCATGCTCCTGCGCCAGGTCCAGGACACCGCCGCCGACGCGGAGGCCGTCCAGTCCATCGCCCGCGCCGCGCTGGCCCCGCTCGCGGATCCGCCCGGCGGCCCGCCCGCGGACGCGCCGCCGGTGTTCCAGCTGGCCCGGACGAGACACCTGGTGGGCACCGACCCGCAGGGCTGCTGGCTGGCGGAGAGCGACGGCGAACCGATCGGCACGGTGCTGTCGCTGCGCCGCGAGGGCCTGTGGGTCCTGGCGCTGTTCGCGGTGCGGCCCGAGGCCCAGGGCAAGGGCGTGGGGCGGCTGCTGCTGGAGCGGGCCGCCGCGTACGGGCGGGGCTGTCTGCGCGGGATGCTGTGCGGCTCGCCGTCCCCGGCCGCGGCCCGCCGCCACCGGCTGGCCGGGTTCACCCTGCACCCGGCGATGCGGCTGACCGGGCAGGTGGACCGCTCCGGGCTGCTCGACCCCGGGGACATCCCGGTGCACCCCGGCAACGGCGCCCACCGGCACCTGCTGGACTCGGTGGACCGGCGGCTGCGCGGCGCCGCGCACGGGTCGGACCACGAGCTGATGCTGGCCCACTGCGAGGAGCTGCTGGTCGCCGACGCGCTGGCCGGCAGCGGCTACTGCTACCGGGACGGCGGCGAGGTGAGGCTGCTGGCCGCGACCTCGAAGCGGATCGCGGCCCGGCTGCTGCGCGAGGCGCTGGCCCGGGTGCCGGCCGGGGTGGAGGCGCGGGTGGAGCACCTGACCGCCGAGCAGGAGTGGGCGCTGGACGTGGGCCTGGAGCTGGGCCTCACCCCGCAGACCCGGGGCTACCTGGGGATGCGCGGGATGCGGCCGCCCGCGCCGTACCTGCCGGACGGCGCGCTGCTGTAGACGACGGCACCCCCGCCGGGCGGACCCGGCGGGGGTGTGCGCGGAGCCCGTCCGGGCCGTCGCGGTCAGACCATGGTGTCCAGGATCTCCCGGACCATCTCCATCGTGGTGCCCGGGTGCAGGAAGGCGAAGCGGGCGACCGTCTCGCCGTCCCAGCCGGTCGGGGTGACGAAGCCGATCTGGTCCGCGAGCAGCTGCTGCGACCAGCGGTAGTAGTCCTCGCCGGTCCAGCCGGTGCGGCGGAAGCAGACCGCCGACAGCTGCGGGTCGAACAGGAGCTCCAGGTGCTCGCTGTCGCGGATCAGCTGGGCGGTGTCCCGGGCCAGCGTGAGGCCGGTCTCGATGGCGTCGGTGTACGCCTGGGTGCCGTGCACGGCGAGCGAGAACCAGAGCGGCAGGCCGCGGGCGCGCCGGGTCAGGTGGTAGGCGTAGTCGGTGGGGTTCCACTCGTCGCCCTCGGTGTGCAGGACGTCCAGGTAGGAGGCGTCCTGGGTGTGCACGGCGCGGGCGAGCTGCGGGTTGCGGTAGAGCAGCGCGGCGCAGTCGAAGGGCGCGAACAGCCACTTGTGCGGGTCGACGACGAAGGAGTCGGCGTGCTCGATGCCGTTGTAGCGCTCGCGCACGGACGGGGCGAACAGGCCCGCGCCGCCGTAGGCGCCGTCCACGTGGAACCAGAGGTCGCGCTCGCGGGCGACCTCGGAGAGGCCCTGGAGGTCGTCGACGATGCCCTCGTTGGTGGTGCCGGCGGTGCCGACGACCGCGATGACGGTCTCCGGGTTCGGGTCGGCGGCCAGGGCGGCGCGCAGTGCCTCGCCGGTGAAGCGGCGATCGACGGTCGGGACCTTGAAGGCCTCCACGCCGATGATGTTGAAGGTGTTCTTGACCGAGGAGTGCACCTGGTCGGCGACGGCGATCCGCAGCCGGGCCTCCGGGCCGACGCCGAGCCGGCGGCGGGCGGTGTCGCGGGCGACCACCAGGGCGGAGAGGTTGCCCGCCGAGCCGCCGGAGACGAAGGTGCCGCCCGCCGTGTCGGGCATGCCGGCGCGGTCCGCTATCAGGCGGAGCACCTGGTTCTCGGCGGCGATCGCGCCGGCCGCCTCCAGCCAGGAGATGCCCTGCAGGGAGGCGCAGGAGACGACCATGTCGAAGAGCAGCGCGGCCTTGGTGGGGGCGCACGGGATGAAGGACAGGTAGCGCGGGCTGTCGGCGGAGATCACCGCGCGGGACAGCTCGTGGTCGTAGAGCTTGAGCACGTCGGCCGGGCTGTTGCCGTGCGGGTTGAGCAGTCCGGCCAGCTGGGAGCGCAGGTGCTCGCCGTCGCCGGGGTGGTCGAGCGGGACGGGGTCGTACTGCAGCCGCTCCCGCATGTAGTCGAATACCAGGTCGACCAGCTCGTTGTCGGGCCGGTGCATGCGGTCGGGGGCTGCGGACACGGGTGTCCCTCTCGGCTGTGGGGTGTCGGGGGGAGGCCCGGTGGCGTGTGAGGGATTCGCGGCGCGCTCCGGACGAGATCAGCCTAGGCAGTGGTGGGCCTTCCCCGCGCGTCGGAACGCGGCTGGTCAGGCAGGTTTCGGGCGTCTTCGACGGGCCGCGCGCAGGATTCCTGCGCAGCCTGCCGAGTGGTCCGGACGGGGTCAGCCGATGAGCTGGGAGAGCACCACGGAGGAGCGGCTGCGCTGCACGCCGGGCTCCTTGCGGATGCGCTCGATGACGGCCTCCAGGTGCCGCATGTCGGGCGCCCGCAGGTGCACCAGGGCGTCCGGGTCGCCGGTGACCGTCCAGGCGGCGACCACCTCGGGGAACTGGCGCAGGCTGGCGAGGATCTCCTCGGGGGCGGTGCGCTCGCGGCAGTAGACCTCGACGAAGGCCTCGGTCTGCCAGCCGAGCACGGACGGGTCGAGGACGACGGTGAAGCCGCGGACGATGCCGCGTGCCCGCAGCCGGTCGATCCGGCGGCGGACCGCGGTGGCGGAGAGGTTCACCTGGAGCCCGATCTCGGCGTACGAGGCGCGCCCGTCACTGCCCAGTCGGGCGAGGAGGAGCCGGTCGGTGTCGTCCAGGGCTGCCCCGCCCACCTCGTGCGCTCGGCTGCTGCTCATCGGTGCGGGGCTCCACTGGTCGTACGGGATCGGCGGGGCGGCGGCCGCCGAAACGGTTCGGCACCATTCTGGCGGATGACAGGACCGAGTCCACCGCTGGCAGATGACGGCCGGTGGTCCGCTCCCGGTCGGCGAGCCGGACGATCATGTCCGTCGACAGCCGGTGCGATCGGGCCCGGACACCGATTCGACCACGCCGGACACCGGTGTACCGCGCTCGCGGCGCCGCCGGACGGTCCGAACCGGCAAGCGGTTCTCGTCACATCGACAGGATGGCCATCGTCAGTCTGACGCTAACCGGTTATCATAGATAGCGTCAGATAGACGAGAAGGCTGCACCGACTGATCGGCCGCACAGAAGGGCACCCGCCCGTGACCACCACCATCACCGAGACCTACGGCGTCGACCCCACACCGACGCCGCTCGCTCTGCTGCTGCTCGGCCGTGAGGCCGACCCGAACAGCGAGCGCGGCGTCGAGTGCCCGGGCGACCTCCCGGCCGCCTCCGACCCCGACCTCGTCGAGCGCGCCCGCGCGGCCAAGGCCGCGCTCGGTGACCGCGTCTTCATCCTCGGCCACCACTACCAGCGCGACGAGGTGATCGAGTTCGCCGACGTCACCGGCGACTCCTTCAAGCTCGCCCGGGACGCGGCCGCCCGCCCGGAGGCCGAGTACATCGTCTTCTGCGGCGTGCACTTCATGGCCGAGTCGGCGGACATCCTCACCACCGACGCCCAGCAGGTCGTCCTGCCGGACCTCGCGGCCGGCTGTTCGATGGCCGACATGGCCACCGCCGAGCAGGTCGCCGAGTGCTGGGACGTGCTCACCGACGCCGGCATAGCCGGCGAGACCGTCCCGGTCTCGTACATGAACTCCTCCGCCGACATCAAGGCCTTCACCGGCAAGCACGGCGGCACGATCTGCACCTCCTCCAACGCCAAGCGGGCGCTGGAGTGGGCCTTCGAGCAGGGGCAGAAGGTCCTCTTCCTGCCCGACCAGCACCTGGGCCGCAACACCGCCGTGCGCGACATGGGCTTCTCGCTGGACGACTGCGTGCTCTACAACCCGCACAAGCCGAACGGCGGCCTGACCGCCGAGCAGCTGCGGAACGCCAAGATGATCCTCTGGCGCGGGCACTGCTCGGTGCACGGCCGGTTCTCGCTGGACTCGGTCAACGACGTCCGCGAGCGCGTCCCGGGCGTCACCGTGCTGGTGCACCCGGAGTGCCGGCACGAGGTCGTCGCGGCGGCCGACATGGTGGGCTCGACCGAGTACATCATCAAGGCCCTGGACGCGGCCGAGCCCGGCTCCAAGTGGGCCATCGGCACCGAGCTCAACCTGGTCCGCCGGCTGGCCAAGGCGCACCCGGACAAGGAGGTCGTCTTCCTCGACCGCGCGGTCTGCTTCTGCTCCACCATGAACCGGATCGACCTGCCGCACCTGGTCTGGGCGCTGGAGTCGCTGGTCGAGGGCCGGGTGCCGAACGTGATCAGCGTCGACCCGGAGACCGAGAAGTACGCCAAGGCGGCGCTGGACCGGATGCTCGCCCTGCCGTAGCCCGGCCGTACGCCGAAGGGCGGGCCCCCTCCGCGGTGGAGGGGGCCCGCCCTTGCGTCTGGCGCGAGACGGCGGCTATTCGGGAATGCCGGGGATCAGGCCGTCACCCTCGGCCCGCAACAGCTGCCGGACCTCGTCGATCGTCGCATCGGCATCCGGAAGGATCAGGTCGGACGGCTCCAACGAGTCGTCCGGCAGCGGGGTTCCGAACTCCTTCACCGCGCCCAGCAACTCGCCGAGCGCTCGGTGGAAGTGCTCCTCGTCCCCCGACTCCAGTGCGGTGAGCAGCTCATCGTCGAGCTCGTTGAGCCGGTTCAGGTGGGCTTCGCCGACCTGGAACTGCCCCTCACCCATGACCCTCATGATCATGCCGTGCGTCTCCCTGCTTCGTGGGGTGAAGCTCAGATCACTTGTTGTAGTTGATGGTGGGCGGGGTCTGCTGCGGCGGCGCGTCGTGCTGCTGCTGCTTGCCCTGCTCGATGGCCTGCGGGCCGGCGGCCGGGGAGCCACCGGTCAGCTCCGCCTTCATCCGGGCCAGCTCCAGCTCGACGTCCGAGCCGCCGGCCACCCGCTCCAGCTCCGCCTCGATGTCGTCCTTGCGGCCGAGCCCGCTGGCGTCGTCGAGCGCACCGGAGGCCAGCAGCTCGTCGATCGCGCCCGCGCGGGCCTGCATCTGGGCGGTCTTGTCCTCGGCCCGCTGGATCGCCAGGCCGACGTCGCCCATCTCCTCCGAGATCCCGGAGAAGGACTCCGCGATCCTGGTCTGCGCCTGGGCGGCGGTGTAGGTGGCCTTGATGGTCTCCTTCTTGGTGCGGAAGGCGTCCACCTTGGCCTGCAGCCGCTGGGAGGCGAGCGTGAGCTTCTCCTCCTCGGCCTGGAGCTGCTGGTACTGCGTCTCCAGATCGGTGATCTGGGACTGCATGCTGGCCTTGCGGGTCAGCGCCTCGCGCGCGAGGTCCTCGCGGCCGAGGGACAGCGCCTTGCGGCCCTGGTCCTCGTACTTCGCGGACTGCTGCTGGAGCTGGGTCAGCTGGAGTTCCAGGCGCTTGCGCGAGGTGGCTACGTCCGCGACGCCCCGTCGCACCTTCTGCAGCAGCTCGAGCTGCTTCTGGTACGAGTAGTCGAGCGTTTCACGCGGATCCTCCGCCCGGTCCAAGGCTTTGTTCGCCTTGGAGCGGAAGATCAGCCCCATACGCTTCATGATTCCGTCGCTCATGGGCCTCGGGTGCCCCCTTCTCCGGCCTGCGGTCTCTATCTCGTTACCAGACACGACGAGTGTATGTGCAGCGAGCCCGTCGCCGCAGTGCACCTGCCTGCAACAAGACTGCTACAGCGACCCCGCCGGTGCCTCATCCCCGGGGTGGATCCGCCCCTCATTCCCCGATGCGTCCATCGGAGTGATCCCCTACGGGAAGGGGGTGGGAAACCCTCCGACCGGCGGGGTCGGCCGCGATCGATATGCGTTTGGGTCCGAGGGCACCCGAAGAAGCCGCCCGGCACCCCGTACGCTGGTGGTGTGTTCCGACGCCGTTCAGATGATGCCGCCGCCTCCGCCGCCGTGCTGGAGAAGCAGGACGAGACCCAGCCGCGCGACCCGCAGGCGAAGAAGGGCCGACCCACGCCCAAGCGCAGTGAGGCCGAGGCCCACCGGCGCACCCGGGTGACCGTGCCCAAGGACCGCAAGGAGGCCTCCCGCCAGGCCCGTGACCGGATGCGCGTCGAGCGCGAGAAGCAGCGCACCGCGCTGCTGGAGGGCGACGAGCGGCACCTGCCGGCCCGTGACAAGGGCCCGGTGCGCAAGTTCACCCGGGACTTCGTCGACGCCCGCTGGTCGCTCGCCGAGTTCTTCCTGCCCGCCGCGGTGGTCATCCTGGTGCTCAGCATCGTCAAGGTGCCGGCCCTCCAGCTGCTCTCCACCGTGCTGTTCCTGCTGTTCTTCGTGCTCGTGGTGCTGGACTTCGTCCGCCTCGGCTTCGGTCTGCGCAAGCAGCTCGCCGAGCGCTTCGCCGGCCAGAACACCCGCGGTGCGGTCGCGTACGGCCTGATGCGCATCCTGCAGATGCGCAGGCTGCGGCTGCCCAAGCCGCAGGTGCGGCGCGGGGAGAAGCCCTGACCGCCGAACCGGTGGACTCCGGCTGGGCCCCGCCCTCCTGGGAGGGGCCCGGCCTGTACGCACTGCCCGGTCAGGGCGCCGGCGGCCACGACCGCCTCGCCCAGGAACGCCAGTCCCATGACCGGCTGCCCTCGCGCAGCGGCTCCTTCGCCGGCGGCACCGGGCCGTGGCTGGAGCGGCTCGGGGGCCTGCGCAACCTCGTCCGGCAGGAACTGGTCGCCCGGCAGCTCGCCGAGCAGCTGGTCGGCCGCAGCGCCCAGCGCGTCCTCGACATCGGCTGCGGCCAGGGCACCCAGGCGCTGCGCCTGGCCCGGGCCGGCCACTTCGTCACCGGCATCGACTCCGACCCGGTCGCCCTCGGCGTCGCCCAGGGCGCGCTCGCCGAGGAGCCGCCCGAGGTCCGCGGCCGGATGCAGCTGCTCAGCGGCGACGGCCACCAGTGCGGGCGCTGGTTCGGACCGCGCAGCTTCGACGTGGTGCTCTGCCACGGCGTCCTGATGTACCTGCCCGACCCGGACCCGATGATCGCCTCGCTGGCCCGGCTGCTCGCGCCCGGCGGGCTGCTCTCGCTGCTGGTCCGCAACCGCGACGCGCTGGCCCTGCGGCCCGCCGCCGCCGGGGACTGGCGGGCCGCCCTGCACGCCTTCGAGAGCGACCGCTACTACAACCGGCTCGGTCTGGCCGCCCGGGCCGACCGGCTCGCCGACCTCGCCGTCACGCTCTCCGAGGTCTCGGTGCCGCTGAAGCACTGGTACGGCGTGCGGGTCTTCACCGACAACGCGCCCGACGACGCGGCGCCCCCGGTGGACGGCCGGCAGCTGGCGCAGCTGCTGGAGGCCGAGGACAAGGCCGGACGCACCGACCCCTACCGGCAGGTCGCCGCGCTGCTGCACGTCTTCGGCGCCAAGTAGCACCGGCCGGGCCGGCCGGCCGGGTGGCCCGGGGGGGGCTCAGCCCTCGTGCAGGCTCATCGAGTAGATCTCCCGGTCGTCGTCGAGCAGTACGGCGGTGTCCACGCCGTCCTCGACCAGCTGCTTCCAGCTCTCCCCGATCCAGGTCTCGGCGTCCCCCTGGCCGGCGAACTCCTCCAGCGGCCCGCTCGGGGCCACCACGGTGCCGTCCGTCTTCTCGTACCGCCACGTCCAGACCATGCCCGGTTCCTCCCGCCGACGACGTGCCTGTGTTGCTGCGCACCTTAGCCTGCCCGGTGGGATCTTCCCTATGCCTCGCGGGGCCCGGCATCGCGGGCCCCGCCCGGCCCGTGGGGCGCCCCCTTGGCAGGATGGGCCCATGGCACCCGACCTCGCACTCCCCCGCACGCTGCTCCTCGGCGGCGCGCGCTCCGGCAAGTCCACCAAGGCCGAGCAGCTGCTCGCCGCGTACCCGGACGTGCTGTACGTGGCCACCAGCGGCACCCGGGACGGCGACGGCGAGTGGGCCCAGCGGGTCGCGCTGCACCGGGAGCGGCGCCCGGCGAGCTGGCGCACCGCCGAGACCTGCGACCTGGAGGCGGTGCTGGCGGACTCCGCCGACCGGGCACCGGTGCTGATCGACTGCCTGGCGCTGTGGCTGACCGCGGTGATGGACGAGTGCGGCGCCTGGGACGACCGGGTGTGGGCGGACGGCGGCGAGGCCGCGGTGCAGGCCCGCTGCGACGCGCTGGCCCGGGCCTGGGGGGCGAGCGGACGGCAGGTCGTCGCGGTCAGCAACGAGGTCGGGATGGGTGTCGTCCCGGCGACCGCCTCGGGCCGCCGCTTCCGCGACACGCTGGGCCGGCTGAACATGGCGGTGGCGGACGCCTCGGAGCGTGTGCTGCTGGTGGTGGCGGGGCAGGTTCTGCAAGTCAAGCCCGCCGCTGGCTGAGCACCGGCGACGTGTAGCCTTCCGACCGATGGACACGACCGTGGATCTCGATACGTTCTCCTCGCTCGTCGAGCGCCCCGACGAGAGCGCCCGGCGGGCCGCCGACGAGCGCTGGCAGGCGCTGGAGCGGCCCCGCGGCGGGCTCGGCCGGCTGGAGGAGCTGGGCAGCTGGCTTTCGTCCGTACAGGGGCGCTCCCCGGTACGGCCGCTGTCGGCGCCCAAGGTGCTGCTGTTCGCCGCCGACCACGGGGTGGCCTCCCTCGGCGTGTCCCGGCTGCCCCGGGGCGGCACGGCCGCCCGGGTCCGGGCGGTCCTGGACGGCACCGCGCCGGTCGCCCTGCTCGCCCGGCGCTTCGGCGCCGAGGTGCGGGTGGTCGACATCGCGGTGGACGCGGACCTGTCGGACTTCCCCGACGACGTGGTCGCACACCGGGTGCGGCGCGGCTCCGGCCGGATCGACGTCGAGGACGCGCTGACGCCCGAGGAGACGGCCAGGGCGTTCCGGGCCGGCATGGCGGTCGCCGACGAGGAGGCCGACGCCGGGACGGACCTGGTGGTGCTGGGCGACCTCGGGGTCGGCTCGACCACGGTGGCCGCCGTCCTGGTCGGCGCGCTCTGCGGGACCGACGCGGCCGCGGTGACCGGGCGCGGCTCGGGCATCGACGACAACGTGTGGATGGTCAAGTGCGCGACCGTCCGGGACTCGCTGCGGCGGGCCCGGCCCGTGCTCGGCGACCAGCTGGCGCTGCTGGGCACCACCGGCGGCGCCGACTTCGCGGCGATCACCGGCTTCCTGCTGCAGGCCGCCGTGCGCAAGCTGCCGGTGGTGCTGGACGGCGTGGTCTCCTCGGCCTGCGCGCTGGTCGCGCAGCGGATCGCGTTCCGGGCGCCCGAGTGGTGGCGCGCCGGGCAGTCCAGCGGCGAGCCGGCCCAGGCGAAGGCCTACGACCGGCTGACCCTGACCCCGTTGCAGGAGCAGGAGATCACCATGGGCGAGGGCGTCGGCGCGCTGATGGCGCTGCCGCTGCTCCAGGCCGCGGCGGACACCCTGGCCGAGCACTCCCCCACGCCGTTCGTCCCGGCGGCGCCGAAGGAGCAGCCGAAGCTGCCCTCGGCGGCGGAGCTGCTGAGCCGGGTCTGAGCCCGGACGGCCCGGGGCGCCGACGAGCGCCCCGGCCCTCGCTCCCCGCGGGGGCGGGCCGCCGGACATGACCTGGGCCGGCGGCCGGGACGGGCGCCGACCCGATCCCGACGAAGGAGCGATGAGCATGCACGGCGGCGACGGGACGCGGGCGCCCGCCGGGTGGGGCGACGGGCTGCGGTTCGCCTTCGGGACGCTGTCCGTACTGCGGGTGCGGGTCGACCGCTGGGACCGGTCGGCGGCGGCCCGGGCGATGGTGGCCGCGCCGGTGGTCGGACTGGTCCTCGGCGCGCTGGCGGCGGGCGCGGGGGCGCCGGTGGCCTGGCGCGCGGGCGGCCTGCTCGGCGCGGTGGCGGCGGTCGGGGCGCTGGCCACCCTGACCCGGGGGCTGCACCTGGACGGCCTCGCCGATGTCGCCGACGGCCTGGGCAGCGGCAAGCCCGCCGAGGACGCGCTGCGCATCATGAAGCAGTCCGACATCGGACCGTTCGGCGTCCTGACCCTCCTCCTGGTGCTGCTGGCCCAGATCGCCGCCCTGGCCGGACAGTTCGACGCCTCCCCGGCACGCGGCGCCCTCGCGGTGCTGACCTCGGCCGTGGCCGCCCGCTGCGCGCTCGCCTGGGGGTGCCGCCGATCGGTGCCGGCCGCCCGGCCGGGCGGCCTCGGCGCGATGGTGGCGAGCACCGTCCCACTCGCCGCGGCCCTGGCCTCCTCCGCCGCCGCGGCCCTGGTCCTGGCCGCCCTCGGACTGGCCGACGGATGGTCAGTCCTGCGGCTCCCGGCGGCCGTTGCCGTCGGCCTCGGCTGCTCCTGGCTGCTGCTGCGGCGCTGCGTCCGACGGTTCGACGGGATCACCGGGGACGTCCTCGGGGCGCTGGCGGAGACCGCGGCGACCGGCTCGCTGCTGGCGCTCGCGCTGCTGGGCTGACCACGGGCCCGCGGCGCCCCCGGAGCGCCGTACCGAACGGCGGGACACCGGGCGGCGCGTGATCCCAGCATGCGGACTACCATGCGTGGAGCACCGCAGCCCTGCACCGTCGCAGGTCCTGCCCGGCCTCCGCACGCTGAGGAGCCGGGGCCTCTGGTGTGTGCGACCGCCCGACCGGCGGCGCACGCGCCAGGGGCCCCGGGCCCGGCGCCCGGTGGCGGGGCGGCCACCGCGTCGGCCGTACGGGCTGCGCCGGTGCGGCAGCCGAGCCGCGACCGGCCGTGGACCGCGAAAGAACAGGACGCATTACGTGACTGCATTGTCTGTGAGCACCTCCTCCGCCGCCTCGCTGCGCGCGGACGCCCTGGTGATCGGCGTGGCGAAGGGCGCCAAGGGCATCGTGCTGGCGCCCGGCGCCGAGGCCGTGAGCGAGGCGTTCGAGGGCAAGCTGGCCGAGGTCCTCACCACCCTGGGCGCGACCGGCGCCGAGGGCGAGGCCGTCAAGGTGCCCTCCCCCGCCGGCCTGAAGGCCGCGCTCGTGCTCGCGGTCGGCCTCGGCGAGGCCGCCGAGGACGGTTACGACCTGGAGACGCTGCGCCGCGCCGCCGGTGTCGCCGCCCGCACCCTGGCCGGCTCGAAGAAGGTCGCGCTGGCGCTGCCGGCCGAGGACGCGGAGGAGACCGAGGCGATCGCGCTGGGTGCCCTGCTCGGCGCCTACTCCTTCGGCACCTACAAGAACGGCGGCGGCAAGGAGCCGGTCGGCGAGCTGGTCCTGCTGGCCGCCCGCAAGGGCAGCAAGGACGCCAAGGCCGCCGTCGAGCGCGCCGCGGTCGTCGGCGAGGAGATGAACCGGGCCCGCGACCTGGTGAACACCGCCCCGAACGACCTGAACCCCAAGGGCTTCGCCGCGATCGCCCAGGCCGCCGGCAAGGAGCACGGCCTCAAGGTCGAGGTGCTGGACGAGAAGGCGCTGCTCAAGGGCGGCTTCGGCGGCCTGCTGGGCGTCGGCAACGGCTCGGTCAACCCGCCGCGGCTGGTGAAGGTGGCGTACACCCACCCGAAGGCCAAGGCGACCCTGGCGTTCGTCGGCAAGGGCATCACCTACGACTCGGGCGGCATCTCGCTGAAGCCGGCCGGCCACAACGAGACCATGAAGTGCGACATGGCCGGCGCCGCCGCCGTCTTCGCCGCCGTGGTCGCCGCCAAGCGCCTGGGCCTGGCCGTCAACGTCACCGCCTGGCTGGCGCTGGCCGAGAACATGCCGTCCGGCTCGGCCACCCGCCCGGGTGACGTGCTGCGGATGTACGGCGGCAAGACCGTCGAGGTGCTGAACACCGACGCCGAGGGCCGCCTGGTGCTGGCCGACGCGATCGTCCGGGCCGGCGAGGAGAACCCGGACGTCATCGTCGACGTGGCGACCCTGACCGGCGCGATGCTGCTGGCGCTGGGCAGCCGCACCTTCGGCGTGATGGCCAACAACGACGAGCTGCGCGAGACCCTGCACACCGTGGCGGGCGAGGCCGGCGAGCAGTCCTGGCCGATGCCGCTGCCGGCCGAGCTGCGCAAGGGCATGACCGAGACGACCATCGCCGACCTGGCGAACATGGGCGAGCGGATGGGCGGCGGCCTGGTGGCCGGTCTGTTCCTGAAGGAGTTCGTGGCCGAGGGCATCGACTGGGCCCACCTGGACATCGCCGGCCCGGCCTTCCACGAGGGCGCGCCGTTCGGCTACACCCCCAAGGGCGGCACCGCGAGCGCGGTGCGCACCCTGGTCCGCTTCGCGGAGCGGACCGCGGCGGGCACCAAGGCCTGACCGAGGACGACCGTGGACGGGGTCCGGCGCACGCGCGCCGGGCCCCGTCGGCGTCCCACCCCCGGTTACCTGTGAGTAGGGGCCCGGCGGGAAACGCACCCCTGTTCGCTGCGGGCGAAACTTTGTTCCGCAGTGCGGAACCCGCCGGTCCGCCGCCCCGCGAAACCCCCGCGCCGCTTACTGTCAACCCCGCCGTGAGCTGCGACGATGCCCTTCAGTCGGGGGTACTGCCACCCCCGTGACCACCCTTCGGGACGCCCCAGGGGTGGACCCGGACATCAGCCGCCACGAACAAGTGCGAAGATGTATTTCCGGCACGACTGGGCGCCCCACAAAGGCTTCCGACCCACCGGACCGCGACCGGCCCGGCGACCCACCCCATTGCATGGAGGACGTGACGTGGCGAACGACGCCAGCACCGTTTTCGACGTAGTCATTCTCGGAGGCGGAAGCGGCGGTTACGCCGCGGCGCTCCGCGCCGCTCAGCTGGGCCTGAGTGTCGCCCTGGTCGAGAAGGGTGAGCTCGGCGGCACCTGCCTGCACCGCGGCTGCATCCCGACCAAGGCGCTGCTGCACGCCGCCGAGATCGCGGACGAGACGAAGGAGGCCGCCGAGTTCGGCGTGCTGGCCACCTTCCAGGGCATCGACATCAACGGCGTCCACAAGTACAAGGACGACGTCATCGCCGGCCTGTACAAGGGCCTGCAGGGCCTGGTGGCCTCCCGCAAGGTCACCTTCATCCAGGGCGAGGGCCGGCTGTCCTCGCAGACCTCGGTGGATGTCAACGGCCAGCGCATCGAGGGCCGGCACATCGTCCTGGCCACCGGCTCCGTGCCGAAGTCGCTGCCGGGCCTGACCATCGACGGCGACCGCGTGATCTCCTCCGACCACGCCCTCAAGCTCGACCGCATCCCGAAGTCCGCCGTCATCCTCGGCGGCGGCGTGATCGGTGTCGAGTTCGCCTCGGTCTGGAAGTCCTTCGGCGTCGAGGTCACCATCGTCGAGGCGCTGCCGCACCTGGTCCCGCTGGAGGACGAGAACTCCTCCAAGCTGCTGGAGCGCGCCTTCCGCAAGCGCGGCATCAAGTTCGAGCTGAAGGCCCGCTTCTCGGGCGTGGAGTACACCGAGACCGGTGTCCGCGTCTCCACCGAGAACGGCAAGCAGATCGACGCCGACCTGCTGCTCGTCGCCATCGGCCGCGGCCCGGTCTCGGCCGGCCTGGGCTACGAGGAGAACGGCGTCGCGACGGAGCGCGGCTACGTCCTCGTCGACGAGTACATGCGCACCAACGTGCCCACCATCTCCGCGGTCGGCGACCTCGCCCCGACCCTGCAGCTGGCCCACGTCGGCTTCGCCGAGGGCATCCTCGTCGCCGAGCGCCTGGCCGGCCTGAAGGCCGTGCCGATCGACTACGACGGCGTCCCGCGCGTGACCTACTCCAACCCCGAGGTCGCCTCCGTCGGCATCTCCGAGGCGAAGGCCGTCGAGCTGTACGGCAAGGACAAGGTCGTCACCCTCAAGTACAACCTGGCCGGCAACGGCAAGAGCAAGATCCTGAAGACCGCCGGCGAGATCAAGCTCGTCCAGGTCAAGGACGGCGCCGTGGTGGGCGTCCACATGGTCGGCGCCCGCATGGGCGAGCAGGTCGGCGAAGCTCAGCTGATCTACAACTGGGAGGCGCTGCCGGCCGAGGTCGCGCAGCTCATCCACGCTCACCCGACCCAGTCCGAGGCCCTGGGCGAGGCGCACCTGGCGCTGGCCGGCAAGCCGCTGCACGCGCACGACTGATCACGCCACAACACCCCCCATTCCAGTACGCAAGACTTGATAGGAGTCGCTGAAACCATGGCGGTCTCAGTAACACTGCCCGCGCTGGGCGAGAGCGTTTCCGAGGGCACCGTCACCCGTTGGCTGAAGGCCGAGGGTGAGCGTGTGGAGGTCGACGAGCCGCTGCTCGAGGTGTCCACCGACAAGGTCGACACCGAGATCCCGGCTCCGGCCTCGGGCATCCTCGCCTCGATCAAGGTCGCCGAGGACGAGACCGTCGAGGTCGGCGCCGAGCTCGCGATCATCGACGACGGCTCCGGCGCCCCGGTCGCGGCCGCCGCGCCCGTCGCCGAGGCCGCCCCGGCCGCCCCGGCCCCGGTCGTGGAGGCGCCCGCCGCCCCCGCCCCGGTCGCCGAGGCCGCCCCGGCTGCCGCTCCGGCCGCCGCCCCGGCCGGCGAGGCCACCGCGGTCGTGCTGCCCGCGCTGGGCGAGTCCGTCACCGAGGGCACCGTCACCCGTTGGCTGAAGGCCGAGGGCGAGACCGTCGAGGTCGACGAGCCGCTGCTCGAGGTCTCCACCGACAAGGTCGACACCGAGATCCCGTCGCCGGTCGCCGGTGTCGTGGTGAAGATCCTGGTCGGCGAGGACGAGACCGCCGAGGTCGGCGCCCAGCTCGCGCTGATCGGCGCCGCGGGTGCCGTCGCCGCGGCCCCGGCCCCGGTTGCCGCTCCGGCTCCGGTGGCCGCTCCGGCTCCGGTCGCCCCCGCCGCCCCGGTGGCTGCTCCGGCCCCGGCCGCCGCTCCGGCTCCGGTCGCCCCCGTGGCCGCCCCGGCCCCCGTCGCCCCGGCCGCCCCCGTGGCCGCCCCGGCTCCGGTGGCTCCGGCCGCTCCGGTCGCCCCGGCGCCGGTCGCCGCCCCGGTCGCGCCGGCCGCTCCGGCGGCCGACAGCGGTGACGGCTACGTCACCCCGCTGGTGCGCAAGCTCGCCGCCGAGCAGGGTGTCGCCCTGGCCTCCGTCACCGGCACCGGTGTCGGCGGCCGCATCCGCAAGCAGGACGTCCTGGCCGCCGCCGAGGCCGCGAAGGCCGCTCCGGCGCCCGTCGCCGCCGCCCCGGCCGCCGCGCCGAAGGCCGCCGCCGCGCCGTCCCCGCTGCGCGGCCAGACGGTCAAGATGACCCGCATCCGCAAGGCCATCGGCGACAACATGCTGAAGGCCCTGCACGAGCAGGCCCAGCTGACCAGCGTGGTCGAGGTGGACGTCACCAAGATCATGTCGCTGCGCGGCCGCGCCAAGGACGCCTTCGCCGCCCGTGAGGGCGTCAAGCTGTCCCCGATGCCGTTCTTCGTCAAGGCCGCCGCCCAGGCGCTGAAGGCCCACCCGGTCATCAACGCCCGGATCAACGAGGCCGAGGGCACCATCTCCTACTTCGACACCGAGAACATCGGTATCGCGGTGGACTCCGAGAAGGGCCTGATGACCCCGGTCATCAAGGGTGCGGGCGACCTCAACATCGCCGGCATCTCGAAGAAGACCGCGGAGCTGGCCGGCAAGGTGCGCGGCAACAAGATCACCCCGGACGAGCTGTCCGGCGCCACCTTCACCATCAGCAACACCGGCTCGCGCGGTGCGCTGTTCGACACCGTCATCGTGCCGCCGAACCAGGTCGCCATCCTGGGCATCGGCGCGACCGTCAAGCGCCCGGTGGTCATCGAGGCCGACGGCGGCACCGCCATCGGCATCCGCGACATGACCTACCTGTCGCTCTCCTACGACCACCGCCTGGTGGACGGCGCCGACGCCGCCCGCTTCCTGGTGGCCGTCAAGGAGATCCTCGAGGCCGGCGAGTTCGAGGTCGAGCTCGGCCTGTAAGGTCCGATCGCCCCACGGAGCCCCGCGTCGTCCCCGGACGGCGCGGGGTTCCGCGTTGTGCGGGTTCCGCGTTGTGCGGGTTGCGTGTGGTGCGGGTCCGGGTGGTGCGGGTTCCGTGTTTTCACCGGCCGACCGGGCGTTTCGGGGCCGCTACGCATGCGCGGGCGCGGGCGAACAGGGATGCTGGAGCGGTGATGGACGAGACCGACTTCTGGCAGATCATCGACGAGACCCGGGAGGCCGCCGACGGCGACCCCGACGAGCAGGCGGAGCGGCTGGTGGAGCGGCTCGTCCAGCTGACCCCGGACGACGTCGTCGACTTCGCCCGGCTCTTCGAGGCCCGGTTCCAGCGCGCCTACCGCACCGACCTGTGGGGTGCGGCGTACCTGCTGCTGGACGGCGCCTCCGAGGACACCTTCGACTACTTCCGCTGCTGGCTGATCGGCCAGGGCCGGGAGGTCTTCGAGGGCGGGCTGTACGAGCCGGACGACCTGGCCGACCTGCTGCCGGAGTTCGACGAGGAGGAGGACGGCGAGGCCGAGGACCTCGGCTACGCCGCCGACGAGGCGCACGAGCAGCTGACCGGGCTGCCGCTGCCCGACGTGGGCGAGCGGCAGCCCGCACGGCCGTCCGGTGCCGGGCTGGACTTCGACGACCCGGACGCCATGGCGAAACGGTTCCCCAAGCTCTGGGAGCGCTACGGGGACTAGGACCCGCCCGCGGCCCGCCCCGAGGACGTCCGCGGGGCGGACGGCCCGATCGGTCAGGTGCCGGAGCCGGAACTGCTGTCCTGCTTGATGCCCTTGATGATCTGGTCCAGCACCGTCGCGTCGGGCGCCTGCGGGTCGTCGTCCACGCCGCCCTCGAAGGCGACGAAGCCGCCGCCCTTGGCCGGCACGGCCACCATCAGGATGTACCCCTGGGTGCCGTCCGAGGTCTTGATGTGCCAGCGGACGGCGTAGCCGGAGACGCCCGCCACGGTGGTGGTGGAGGAGCCCGCGTCGGTGTGCGAGGTGATCCCGGTGAAGATCGCCGCGGCGTAGGTCGGCATCGCGGCCTCGGCGGCGGCCTTGGCGGTGGCGCCCTGGATGGTGTCCTTCTCGACCGAGAACTGGCCCCGGATGCACGAGCCGCCGCCCGGGCAGGCGTAGCGGCCGCTGCCCAGGAAGACGGTGGAGTGCGTGGTGTCGCTCTGGGCGTCCCAGCCGTCGTAGACCGGCACGGTGATGCTGTGCTGCTTGTCGGAGACGGTGTCCTTGAGGGCCGGTGGCGGCGCGGTGCGCTCGGTCGGCGTGGGCGTGGGCGTGGGTGTCGGGCTGGGCGTCCGGCGGGTCGGGCTGGGGCTCGGACTCGGGGTGCCCGTGGTGGTGACCGTGACGGTCGGCGTCGGGTCGGCCTTCGGGGTCCCGCCGCCGCTGTTGAGGGCGATCCCGGCCACCACGCCGACCACGGCCAGCACCGCGAGCCCGATGCCGACGGCCACCCCGGGCTTCATCCGGCCGGACGCCGGGGGCGGATAGCCGCCGGACTGGGGGTAGCCGTAGCCGGGCTGGCCCTGGGCCGGATAGCCGTAGCCGGGCTGGCCCTGCTGCGGGGCGCCGTAGCCGTACGCGGGCGGCTGGACGGGGGCCGGCTGCTGCGGCGGCTGCCAGGCCTGGGTCGGGGCGTCGGCGAGCTGGGCGCCACCCGCCTGGACGGGGCGCACATCGCTCGTCCAGGCGTTGCCGTCCCACCAGCGCTCGTGGCCGGCCGTGCCGTCCGCACCCGGTACCGGGTACCACCCGGGAGGCGTCGAGTTGCTCACTGCCGTACCGTACCCGGCCCGGCGGCGGTCCAGACAGGGTGGATGTGTTACGACTCTGCACCACCCGTGCAACCGATCTGACGACTCGTCAGTAGATCGCGGCGGGCGGTGCGGCGGGCGGGTTCAGCCGGTCAGCGGCCGGGCCATCCAGATGTCGTCCACGTACCGGCCGTCGAGCAGGAACTCCTCGGAGAGCGAGCCCTCGACGGTGAAGCCGCAGCTCTCGTAGAGCCGACGGGCCGGTGCGTTGTGCCCGAGCACCCGCAGGGTGATCCGCCGGGCGCCCTCGGCCTCGGCCGCCGCGCAGGCGGCCCCGACCAGCGCGCGGCCGACGCCCCGGCCGCGCGCGGCGGAGTCGACGGCCAGGCCCTGGATCTGGCGCACGTGCCGGTTGCTGGCCAGCGGGGTGGGCGGCACCACCCGGACGTAGCCGACGATCCGGCCGCCGAGCAGGGCCAGCAGGAACTGCTCCGGCGGGTGGCGCTCGTCGAACACGCGGGCGTCCTCGGCCGGCCGCGGGGCGACATCGCTCAGCCAGGACCAGGCGGCGCGGTTGAGCTCGGCAAGCTCCTTCTCGTCCTCGAACTGTGCGGGTCGGATGATCAGATCGTCGTCGTGCATGCGCGTCATGCTAGTGCCGCGTCAGGCAACTTTTGCCCGTCAAGGAGCGGCGTCCGGTGCGTGCTATCGGCGTGCCGGCCGGAAGTCCTCGTACTGGACGTACTTGGGCTTTCGGCCGGTGCGGCGAGAGTGCGTGCCGGGCGTCGTGACGGGGCGAAGGTTGCCTGACGCGGCACTAGTCAGCCGCGCCCCCGGCGCATCCGGAATTCCAGCTGCGAGGATGGCCGCATGCGCATCGCGATCACAGGTTCCACGGGATTGATCGGCTCGGCCCTCGTCCGCTCGCTGCTCGTCGACGGCCACGAGGTGGTGCGGCTGGTCCGGCACCGCTCCCGGACCGGGCCGCAGGCCGACGGCTCCACGGCGATCGGCTGGAACCCTCATCTCGGGCAGGTCGACCGGGAGGGGCTGGCGGGGGTCGAGGCGGTGGTGCACCTGGCCGGCGCCGGCGTCGGGGACCGCCGCTGGACGGACGCCTACAAGCGGGAGATCCGGGAGAGCCGGGTGCTCGGCACCGAGACGCTGGCCGTCGCGCTGGCCGGGCTGCCGCAGCCGCCCCGGGTGCTGCTCAGCGCCTCCGCCGTCGGCCTTTACGGGCAGACCGGCGACCGGGTGGTCGACGAGGACTCCCCCGCCGGGGACGACTTCCTGGCCGAGGTCTGCGTCGAGTGGGAGGCCGCCGCCCGACCGGCCGAGCGGGCCGGGATCCGGGTGGTCCACCCGCGCACCGGGATGGTGCTCTCCACCGCGGGCGGGGCCGGCGGGCGGCTGTTCCCGCTGTTCCGGCTCGGGCTCGGCGGGCGGCTCGGGGACGGCCGGCAGTACTGGAGCCTGATCTCGCTGGCCGACCAGGTCGCCGCGCTGCGCTTCCTGCTCGACCGGGAGGACCTCTCCGGCGGGTTCAACCTGACCGCGCCGGAGCCGGCGACCAACGCCGATCTGACGGCGGCCCTGGGCCGGGCGCTGAAGCGCCCGACGCCGTTCCCGGTACCGGAGGCGGTGCTGAAGGCGGTGCTGGGCGAGCTGGCGGTCGAGGTCGTCGGCAGCCACCGGGTGGTACCCCGGCGACTGCTGGCGGCCGGCTTCCGCTTCGAGCACCCGGACGTCGACGCGGTCGTGCGCGCCGCGCTGTAGTCCCCGTACGACATTCGCCCTGGCCAAGGGCATATGCCCGACGGGGTCGGGCGGGGCTCCGGGAGGGGGCGCACGGGAGCACATGGCGGGCGCGCTGCACGCCCCCGGTGACCGTGCGCGCCCGTCGACCCCCGAACCCGGCCCCCGGGCGCACAGTCCGTGACCGCGCCCCCACTCGGCGCTGCCGAACCCCTCCCCCGCCCGGATACGGGCCGATGGTCCTGTCTGACGTTCCTACTGACTGGGCATCACATCGTCGGACCGTGTCCCGGCACCCCGCTGCCTGCGTCGGCCGAAGCTCCGGGACCAGGGAGGGAGCACGCCAGTGCCCACGTACGACTTCACTCGCCGCACCCGCCGACAGTCCGACCCGGACGTCATCGTGGTGGGCGCAGGACTCGCGGGCCTGGCCGCCGCCCGCGCGCTCACCGGCCACGGCCTGGTCGTCCAGGTCCTGGAGGCGACGGACCGGATCGGCGGCCGAACGGCCACCCGCGAGCTGGACGGGTTCCGGCTCGACCACGGCAGCCACCTGCTGAACACCGCCTACCCCGAGCTGCGCCGCAGGCTCGACCTGGACCGCCTGGAGCTGCGTCCGCTCGCCCCCGGCGTGCTGGTGCACAGCGGCGGCCGACGACACCGGACCGGGGACCCCCAGCTGACCGCCGCCCGGCAGGCCGCCGCCCGCGCCCCGCTGGGCAACCCGCTGGACAAGGCCAGGCTGGGCAGCTGGCTCAGCCGGCTGGCCGCCACCCCGGTCAGCCGGCTGCAGGCCCGGCCGGAGACCACCGCGGCCCGCGCGCTCACCGACCGCGGACTCGCCCCGCGCACCGTGGACGGCTTCCTGCGGCCGCTGCTCACCGCCCTGCTCAGCGACCCGGCCCTGGGCACCAGCAGCCGGGTCGCCGACCTGGTGCTGCGCTCCTACGCGCGCGGACGGCTCTGTCTGCCCGCCGGGGGCATCGCGGCCGTGCCGGCCCAGCTGGCCGCCGCCCTGCCCGCCGGCACCGTGCGCACCGGGGTGCGGGTCACCTCGATCGCCGCCGACGGGGTGGAGACCACCGGGCACGGACGGATCGGGGCGCAGGCCGTGGTGGTCGCCACCGACGCGCGGTCGGCCGCCGACCTGCTGCCCGGGCTGCGGCTGCCCGACTTCCACCCCGTCACGACCTTCTACCACGCGGCCGACCGCTCCCCGATCGGCGAACCGGTGCTGCTGCTGGACGGCGACCGGCCGCACGGCAATCCGCCGCTGGTCTCGCACTCGCTGGTGCTCAGCGAGCTGCACCCCTCGTACGCCCCGGCCGGGCAGGCGCTGATCGCGACCACCGTGCTCGGTCGGCGCTCCTTCGACGCGGGCGGGCCGGCCGCGCTCGAAGGGGCGGTGCGCGGGCGGCTGACCGAGCTGTACGGAACCTCCGCCAAGGGCTGGCAGTTCCTGAGCGTGCGGCACGTACCGGACGCGGTACCGGTCATGCCGCCGCCGCACAACAACCGCCGGCCGGTGCGGCTGCTGGCCGGACTGTACGTCTGCGGGGACCACCGCGACACCAGCAGTGTGCAGGGTGCGCTGGTCTCCGGGCGGCGGGTGGCCCAGGCCGTGCTGCGCGACCTCGGGCTGCCGGCCACCGCCCGGGAGGCGGAGGCGGCGGCCTGACGCGCGGCGGGCCGGCCAGGGCGGCGGGCCGGGCGCGGCGGGGTAACACGCGGCGTCCGGGGTGCCGGGACGGCCATGGGCAGCGTGCCAGTATGCCGATATGACCGCTGTTCGGACGGTTTCCCCCGTCGTGCCAGGGCCGGCCGTACGGTGAGCGCCGACTTCCAGGTCGAGCCGCTCGCCCTGATCCTGATCCCGGCCGCCGCCGTGGCCGCACCGCTCCTCGCCGACCGGCTGCTGCGGTGGGTCGCCGTCCCCACGGTGGTGTTCGAGATCGTGCTCGGCGTGCTGATCGGCCCCGACGTCCTGGGCTGGACACACGTCGACGACCTGGTCGGCGCGCTCTCCGACTTCGGCCTGGCCATGCTGATGTTCCTGGCCGGATACGAGATCGACTTCGCCAAGCTGCGCGGCGGCCCGCTCAAACGGGCGGGCGCCGCGTGGCTGGTGGCCCTGGCGGCGGCGCTCGGCGTCGGCGCGACGGTCAACCCGGATCCGCTGAACGGCGCCTTCGCCGGGCTCGCGCTGACCACCACCGCGCTCGGCACCATCCTGCCGATCCTCCGCGACGCCGGTGAACTGCCCACTCCCTTCGGCTTGCTGGTGATGGCCACCGGCGCGGTCGGCGAGTTCGGGCCGATCATCGCGGTCGCGGTGCTGCTCAGCGGCAACACCCCGCTGCGGACCGCCGTCATCCTGGGCGCCTTCGCCGTGATCACGACGACCGCCGTGGCCTACGCCCGACGGCCCCGGCCGCACTGGATGACCCGGCTGATCCGCCGCACCCTGCGCACCTCCGGCCAGTTCGCGATCCGCACGGTGATCCTGGTGCTGGCCGTGATGGTGGCCGCCGCGCTCTGGCTCGACCTGGACATGCTGCTCGGCGCCTTCACCGCCGGCATCGTCTCCCACCTGCTGCTGGCCGACGTCCCGGAGGCCGAGGAGGAGGTGATCGAGGCCAAGCTGGAGGGCATCGGCTTCGGCTTCCTCGTCCCGGTGTTCTTCGTGGTCAGCGGGATGAACTTCGACCTGGCGGCGCTGCTGGACCAGCCCGGCACGCTGCTGCTCGTACCGGTGTTCCTGGTCCTGCTGCTGGTCGTGCGCGGGCTGCCGGCCGCCCTGCTCGCCCCGGACGGGCTGGGTCGGCACGACCGCGCCGCGCTCGGCCTGTACGGCGCCACCGCGCTGCCGCTGGTCGTGGTGATCACCACGATCGAGGTGGACGCCGGGCACCTGCCGTCCTCCACCGCGGCCGCGCTGGTCGGCGCGGGCCTGCTCTCGGTGCTGCTGTTCCCGCTGCTGGCGCAGCGGCTGCGCGGCACCGTCCGCCCGCCGGCCGCCGCGGACGGCGACCGGCCGAGGGTGAACGCCGAGAGCTGGTAGCCGTACCGGCCGTCAGATCACCCCCGCCTGGCGGGCCGTCTCCTCGAAGGCGCGGGCCACCGGGCTGCCCCGGTAGGGGGTCAGCCGGCGGTGGAAGTCCCGTACGTACTCCAGGGAGCGGGCCGAGCGCATCTCCCCCGCCGCCCGCAGCGCGTCGGTGGCCATGGTGCACGCCTCGTCCAGATCCCCCATGCCGAGCCGGGCGGTGGCCAGGACCAGGCGGCAGAAGATCCGGCTGCGGGCGTAGGCGGGCGAGCGCAGCCGCAGCGACTTCTCGGCGTGCTGGGCGGAGGTCCGCCACTGCTGGAGGTCCCGGTAGCAGTGGGCGAACTCGTCGGCCAGCTGCGCCTCGTCGAAGTAGCGTGCCCAGGAGGGTAGTTCGTCACCCGGACGACCGGTGCCCAGGGCCCGCTCGGAGCGGACCAGCGCGGTGGTGCAGGCCCGGACGTCCCCCAGCAGGCCGTGGCCGCGGGCCTCGGCGGCGTGCAGCAGCGACTGGACGGCGGGCGGGACGGCGGTGCCGACGCCCTGCTGGGCGACCCGCGCCAGCTGGACCGCCTCCCGGCCGTGGCCGAGGTGCACCGCCTGCTGGCTCATCGTCACCAGGATGTACCCGCCGAGCGCGCGGTCCCCCGCCGCCTGGGAGAGCCGCAGCGCCTGGACGAAGTAGCGCTGGGCCAGGCCGTGCGCCGCGATGTCGAAGGACGTCCAGCCGGCCAGCCTGGTGAGGTCGGCGACCGCGCCGAACAGCGCCCGGCCGATCTGCTCGCCGTAGCGGCCGCGCAGCATCGGCTCGGCCTCGCTCTCCAGGTAGCGGACCAGCGCCTGCCGGGCGTGGCCGCCGCCGTACGCGTGGTCCAGCGCACGGAACAGGTCCCCCACGGCGCGGATGGCGGCGATGTCGCCCCGCCCGACCCGCAGGGCCGGGCGCTGCTCGCGGGCCGGGTCGGAGTACGGCGGTTCGACGGCCACCGGCGGACGGCGGCTCTGGGTCGGCACCCGGCCCAGTGCCGTGGAGGCGGCCGTTCCCGTCCCGGTGGCCGTACGGGCGGACGGTGTGCCGGGCGCGGAGCCGCGCGCCGGGGGCGCGGCGGGCGCTCCGGGCGCGGCCGGTCCGCCGCCGGACCCACCGCCGCCGGGCCCACCACCAGCGGGCGCACCGGCAGCAGGCGCACCGCCGGCGGGGTCGGGGCGGGCCAGGGTGGAGCCGTCCCGGGCGACCCGCTCGTCGGTGCGGCCGATCAGCCAGTCCCGGCTGGGCACGACCAGTCCGGCCGGGGTGAAGGCGATCCGGCGCAGCTCGGACTGCGGCCCGTTGTCCTTGCGCCACATGCTCGCCACGATGTCCACCGCCTCCTGCGGGGTCTCGGCGAACTCCAGGCCCGCGTAGACCGGGGCGCAGGCGTCCAGGCCGAGGTCCTGGGCGGTGAGGCGGCGGCCGAGGCGGCGGGTGAAGACCTCGGCGATCAGTGCCGGGGTGGCGCCGCGCGGCTGCTGGCCGCGCAGCCAGCGGGTCACGGAGGTCTTGTCGTACCGCAGGTCCAGGCCGTGCTCCAGGCCGAGCTGGTCGACCCGGCGGGCCAGGCCGGCGTGCGAGAAGCCGGCCTCCTCGATCAGGGCGGCCAGCTGGCCGTTCTGCGGGGCCGGGCCGGCCTGACCGGCCGCGGGCGCGGCGGCCGGGGCGGTGGCTGGGGCGGCGGACCCGCCCTGGGTGGCCTGCGCGGGCAGCCGCGGTTCGTCGGCGGTCGGGGCGTCGGGGGCGTCCGGAAGGGCCCGACCGACCGGACCCGGGTGCTGGTCGAGCGGGTCGAGCGGTCCGTACGCCGGACTGTCGGTTGCAGGCCGTTGGGGCATAGTCAGTCAACACCTCTCGGACGCCGCACCGGCTCCACCAGTACTTCGGCTGCCTGTGGCGGCGCCCCCTGTCGGGAATCGGCGTGAATGTAGCGAGCATTCGGGCGCTATGGGTGGTTCTGACCGAGCAATCCTCCGAACGGGTGAAGCAAGCGCGCCCATTGTGGGGAAGCCAGGACAGGATGGGTTTGGCTGTTACCTGCCGACCGGCCGTTCGACCCTCGTGGTGGTGGTCGACATGCCCCGGCGCGATGCTGTGGTGCCCCACCACATAGGAGTCCGGCCCGCGGATTCCTACCGTTCTCGGCCATGGACACCACTTCAGCCCGCCCGCTCGACGGTCGTACGGCCCTGGTCACCGGGGCCGCCTCGGGCATCGGCCGGGCCTGCGCCGTGGCCCTCGCCGAGGCCGGCGCCCGGGTCTACGTCGTCGACCTGGCGGCCGGCCCGGCCCAGGAGCTCGCCGCCCGGATCGGCGGCGTCGCCCACGTCGCGGACCTCGCCGACCCGGATGCGGTGGAGGCCCTGCCGGACGACGCCGACATCGTGGTCAACAACGCCGGCCTCCAGCACGTCGCGCCGGTGCACGAGTTCCCGCTCGACCGCTTCACGCTGATCCAGCGGGTGATGGTCGAGGCCCCGTTCCGCATCCTGCGCCGCACCCTGCCGCACATGTACGGGCAGGACTGGGGACGGGTGGTCAACATCTCCTCCGTCCACGGGTTGCGGGCCAGCCCCTTCAAGTCGGCCTACGTGATCGCGAAGCACGCGCTGGAGGGGCTGAGCAAGACGGTCGCGCTGGAGGGCGCGCCGTACGGCGTGACCAGCAACTGCATCAACCCCGGCTATGTGCGGACCCCGCTCGTGGAGCGGCAGATCGCCGACCAGGCGCTGGCGCACGGCATCCGCGAGGACGAGGTGGTGGAGCAGATCATGCTCGACCGCACCGCCGTCAAGCGGCTGATCGAGCCCGACGAGGTGGCGCAGCTGGCCCTCTGGCTCTGCTCCCCGCACGCCTCCTACATCACCGGCGCCAGCCTGCCCGTGGACGGCGGCTGGACCGCGCACTGACCGCGAGCCCGCCCCCGCGCCTCCTCCCTTGCTTCGTCCCCCGTGCTTCCCCCCTCGCGCTTCCCCCCTCGTCCCTTCCCACCCCGAGGTGACCCCGCCATGGCCAGTTCCCCCGCCGCCGCGAGAGCGGACTCCCCGCTCTGGAAGGTGGTCGGTGCCAGTCTGATCGGCACCACCATCGAGTGGTACGACTACTTCCTGTACGGAACGGCCGCCGCGCTGGTCTTCGGCAAGCTGTTCTTCCCGAACAGCGACCCGCTGACCGGCACGCTGCTGTCGTTCCTCACCTACGCGATCGGCTTCGCCGCCCGGCCGCTCGGCGCGCTGGTCTTCGGGCACTTCGGCGACCGGATCGGCCGCAAGAAGCTGCTGGTGGTGAGCCTGCTGCTGATGGGCGGCTCGACCACGCTGATCGGCCTGCTGCCGACGTACCACCAGATCGGCGCCGCGGCCCCGGTGCTGCTGACGGCCCTGCGGCTGGTGCAGGGCTTCGCGCTCGGCGGCGAGTGGGGCGGCGCGGTGCTGCTCGTCTCCGAGCACGGCGACCGGCGGCGGCGCGGGTTCTGGGCCTCCTGGCCGCAGGGCGGCGCCCCGGCCGGCAACCTGCTGGCGGCGGGCGTGCTGTCGCTGCTGACCACCGTGCAGTCGGACGCCACCTTCCTCGACTGGGGCTGGCGGGTGCCGTTCCTGCTCTCGGCGGTGCTGGTGGCGGTCGGTCTGTGGATCCGGCTGGCGGTGGACGAGTCGCCGCTGTTCAAGGAGGCGCTGGCGCGCTCCGAGGCGCGCAAGGCCACCCGGCAGGAGGCCGAACAGCCGCCGCTGGTGGCCGTCCTGAAGCACCACTGGCGGGAGGTGCTGGTGGCGATGGGCGCGCGGATGGCGGAGAACATCTCGTACTACGTGATGACCACCTTTGTCCTGGCGTACGCCGTGACCCAGGTGCACCTGCCGAAGCAGACCGCGCTGAACGCCGTCCTGATCGCCTCGGCGATCCAGTTCGCGCTGATCCCGGTGTTCGGGGCGCTCTCCGACCGGGTCGGGCGCAAACCGGTGTACCTGGTGGGCGCGGTGGGCGTCGGCGCCTGGGCCTTCGTCTTCTTCGGACTGGTGGACACCCGCTCCTTCGGCTCGCTGCTGCTCGCGGTGACCGTCGGGCTGGTCTTCCACAGCGCGATGTACGCGCCCCAGGCGGCGTTCTTCTCCGAGCTGTTCGCGACCCGGATGCGGTACTCGGGTGCCTCGATCGGGGCCCAGTTCGCCTCGGTGGCGGCGGGCGCCCCGGCGCCGCTGATCGCGACGGCGCTGCTGAAGGACTACGGCAGCTCGACCCCGATCGCGGTGTACGTGGCGATCGCGGCGGTCATCACCGTGCTGGCGGTGCTCTGCGCCCGGGAGACCCGGGGCAGCGACCTCGCCGAGGACGAGGAGGAGTCCGGGGCGCAGGCCGCGGCGACCGGGGCCCGGGCACCGGCGGAGGACGTCTCCCTGACCAAGCCCTCGACGGCCTGACGGACCGATGGCCGGCGCCCATACCGCACGGGCGCCGGCCATCGGCGTTCACCCCGCCTGAACAGCTACGATCGCGCTTCCGTCCCTGGGGCCAGAGACCCACTGCCGATTGGCGGCCGTACCGTGAACGACCCCCACCCGCACACCAGCTCCGCGCCGGCGCTGCGGCGGCTGCTCGACCTGCTCGCCTCGGGTGCCGCCACCGAGGACTTCGCCGACGTGCTGGCCGACGCCCGCCGCCAGGGGGCGCCGGCCGCCGTGCTGAGCGAGATCGACGACGCCACCTGGCAGGCGTTGCGGGTGCACCGGACCCTGCGTCAGCACCGGCGCCGCGAGGCCGAGCTGACGGCCCTCTTCGACACCGCCGGGGACCTCGCCGCCTCCCGGGACCTGGACACCGTGCTGCAGGCGATCGTCCGCCGGGCGCGGCTGCTGCTCGGCACCGACACCGCCTACCTCACCCTCCCGGACGAGGCCGCCGGCGACACCTACATGAGGGTCACCGACGGCTCGGTCTCCGTCCTCTTCCAGACCCTGCGGCTCAGCCTCGGCGACGGCCTCGGCGGTCTGGTCGCCCAGACCGCCCGCCCGTACGCCACCCCCGACTACCGCGCCGACGAGCGCTTCCACCACACCGGCACGATCGACGCGGGGGTGCTCGACGAGGGCCTGGTCGCGATCATCGGGGTGCCGCTGCTGCTCGGCGGGCGGGTGATCGGCGTGCTGTTCGCCGCCGACCGCTCGCCGCGCGCCTTCTCCCCCGACGAGGTCGCGCTGCTCTGCTCGCTGGCCGCGCACGCGGCGATCGCCCTGGACACCGCCAAGTCGCTGGCCGACACCCGGGCCGCGCTGACCGAGCTGAACGGCGCCAACGAGCTCATCCGCGCCCACTCCGCCGCCGTCCAGCGCGCCGAGCAGGGCCACGACCGGCTCACCGACCTGGTGCTGCGCGGCGCGGAGGTACCGGACGTGGCCGCCGCCGTGGCGGCGCTGCTGGGCGGGGAGATAGCCGTTCTGGACACCGAGGGCGAGCCGCTGGCCGGGCGGGCCGCACCCGCCGCGGGGCTGGCCGAGGCGGTCGCCGCCTCCCGGACCGAGGGCCGCTCGGTCCGCAACGGCGACGCCTGGGTGTGCGCGGTTCTGGCCGGCCAGGAGCCGCTCGGCACCCTGGTCCTGCGCGGCCGGCCCGGACTGGACGACGCCGACCGGCGGCTGTTCGAGCGGGCGAGCGTGGTGACGGCGCTGCTCCTGCTGCTGCGCCGCTCGGTCGCCGAGACCGAGAACCGGGTACGCGGTGAGCTGCTCGCCGACCTGCTCACCGCCCCCGACCGGGACCCGGCCGGCCTGACCGCGCGCGGCCGCCGGCTCGGCGTGGACCTCGGCCGCCCGCACCTGGTGCTGGTCGCCGAGCCCGCCGGCGCCCCCGGCACCGCGGCCACCGACCGCGGCCGGCTGGCGGGCGCCGCCGGGCGGTACCTGTTCGGCTCCCGGGGCATCAGCGCCGAGCACGGCGAGGCGGTCGTGCTGCTGCTCCCGGACGACGGCGCGGCGGGCGGCACGGCATCGGTCGGCACGGCATCGGTCGGCACGGCATCGGGCAGCGCGGCATCGGGCGCTACGGCGGCGGGAAGCGCCTCGGCGGGCGCCCAGCAGGTGGCCGAGCTGGCCGCCGAACGGCTCGCCCGGCTGGCCGGCTTCCCGGTCACCGTGGGCGCGGGCCGACCGGCCGCCGGCCCCGTCGCGCTGGCCGCCTCGTACGCCGAGGGCCTGCGCTGCGCCCGGGCGCTACGGGTGCTCGGGCGGTCCGGGGAGGGCGCCTCGGCCGGGTCGCTGGGCTTCCTCGGGGTACTGCTCGGGGACGGCCACGACGTGGACGGCTTCGTCGGCGCCGCGCTCGGCCCGCTGCTGGACTACGACGCCCGGCGCGGCACCGAGCTGGTCCGCACCCTGCGCGCCTACTTCGACTGCGGCGGCAGCCTGACCCGCGCCAAGGACGAGCTGCACGTCCATGTGAACACCGTGGTGCAGCGCCTGGACCGGGTGGAGGTGCTGCTCGGGCGGGACTGGAACCACCCCGAGCGCTCGCTGGAACTGCAGCTGGCGCTGCGCCTCCAGCTGCTCGCGGGCACCTGAACGGTCGGATCCGGCCCAGGCGTACAGTGGCGAGGTTGGTCTCGAACGCCTGGCAAGGAGCAGCGGTGAACGAGCGGAGCATCGAGGTCCCCCCGGTCGCGGGTCGGGGGCGGGCCCTCGGAAGGTGCGCGTTTCGCGAAGCGACCACCGAGCGCAGCGAGGGGGACGCGTGAGCGGGAACGTGCGTTTCGTGCGGATGGGCATAGGCGAGGGGGCGATCCCCTACCCGGAGGCCTGGGAGGAGCAGCAGCGGCTGCACGCGCTGCGGGTCGCGGACGAGATCCCCGACACCGTGCTGCTGCTGGAGCACCAGCCGGTCTACACGATGGGCAAGCGCACCAACCCGGCCGACCTGCCGCTGGACGGCACGCCGGTGGTCGAGGTCAACCGGGGCGGCGAGATCACCTGGCACGGCCCGGGCCAGCTGGTCGGCTACCCGATCGTGAAGCTGCCGGAGCCGATGGACGTCGTCGCGTACGTGCGCCGGCTGGAGGAGGCGCTGATCCGCGCCTGCGGCGAGTTCGGCGTGCGGACCACCCGCGTCGAGGGCCGCAGCGGGGTCTGGGTGCTGGGTGAGGACCTCCCGGACGCGGTGGTGGACCCGGCGCAGGTGGTGGACCTGGGCAGCCTCACGCTGCGGATGGGGCTGCCGCTGGGCATCGACCCGCGGCTGGCCGGTCCGGAGTACGCTCCGTCCAACGCCGGCCAGCGCGGCGACGACCGCAAGCTGGCCGCGATCGGCGTGCGGGTCTCGCGCGGCGTCACCATGCACGGCTTCGCGCTGAACTGCGACCCGGACATGACCTGGTTCGACCGGATCGTGCCCTGCGGCATCCGCGACGCGGGGGTGGGCTCGGTCTCCTCGGAGCTGGGGCGCGACTTCCCGGTCGGCGAGGCGCTGCCCGTGGTCGAGAAGCACCTGGCGGCGGTGTTCGCCGAACTGCCGGAGCCCGCGCTCAGCCGCTGAGCGTCCTCCCCTCGGGGAATCTACCGGCCGGTAGCTCTGTTGCCCTGCGATTGCGGGCCACAGGCCCGGCGAAGGCCGTACAAGCACAGGCGTACCCTGGGGGTACCCCGTCTAGTTCTAGGAGTCGCACGTGTCCGCTGTCGCACCCGACGGCAGGAAGCTGCTCCGCCTGGAGGTCCGCAACAGCGAGACCCCCATCGAGCGGAAGCCCGAGTGGATCAAGACCCGCGCGAAGATGGGGCCCGAGTACAACGCCCTGCACTCGCTGGTGAAGAAGGAGGGGCTGCACACGGTCTGCCAGGAGGCCGGCTGCCCCAACATCTTCGAGTGCTGGGAGGACCGCGAGGCGACCTTCCTCATCGGCGGTGACCAGTGCACCCGCCGCTGCGACTTCTGCCAGATCGACACCGGCAAGCCCGCCGACTTCGACCGGGACGAGCCGCGCCGCGTCGCCGAGTCCATCGTGACCATGGACCTCAACTACGCCACCATCACCGGCGTCGCCCGCGACGACCTGGAGGACGGCGGCGCCTGGCTGTACGCCGAGACGGTGCGCCAGGTGCACGCGCTGACGGCCGCCCGCGAGGCCGGCCGGACGGGCGTCGAGCTGCTGATCCCCGACTTCAACGCGGTGCCGGAGCAGCTGGCCGAGGTCTTCTCGTCCCGCCCCGAGGTGCTGGCGCACAACGTCGAGACGGTGCCGCGGATCTTCAAGCGGATCCGCCCGGCGTTCCGCTACGAGCGCTCGCTGGACGTCATCACCCAGGCCCGCGCGGCCGGGCTGGTCACCAAGTCCAACCTGATCCTGGGCATGGGCGAGACCCGCGAGGAGGTCAGCCAGGCGCTGGCCGACCTGGTCGGCGCGGGCTGCGAGCTGATCACCATCACCCAGTACCTGCGGCCCTCGCTGCGCCACCACCCCGTGGAGCGCTGGGTCAAGCCGCACGAGTTCGTCGAGCTGCAGCAGGAGGCCGAGGAGCTCGGCTTCGCCGGGGTCATGTCGGGCCCGCTGGTGCGCTCCTCGTACCGCGCCGGCCGGCTGTACCGGCAGGCCCTGGAGCACCGGGCGAAGGCGTCGGCCTGAGCGGACCGGAATTCTTGAGCCACCAGAGGGGCGGAGCCGCGGCTCCGCCCCTTCCGGTTCACCGGGCTTTGACTGACAGGTCACGGACTGGTAACACGGGGTGGTGAGGATGGAGTCGTTCGATTCCGGGTCGCCATGAGGGGAGCTGTTCGACATGCAGGTCGGCATCCGGTCGGTGGGAAGCGCGCTGCGGCTCGCCGAGAGCGTGCTCCTGGCCGGCGGCCAGCGGCAGGCCCGGCGGAACGCCTGGGCGGCGGTCTGCGAGAACCGGCGGTACGCGGCGGACCGCGAGCGCGACGCGCTGCCGTCCGGCCGGTCGGCGGAGGCCGGGCGAAGCTGACCGCCGGTCCGCCCACGGACACCGTGCGTACCCGTACGGGGCAACCCGGGTCACGGTTAGGGGCGAACGGGTACCCGGGCTTGGATATCCCGCACCTACGGCACGTACCATGAGCGTTATGGCGAGGGAAACATCCGAGAACCCCGGGCGACTGAAGCAGATCCGCCTGGCTTACACCATGACCAAGAAGGTCGACACCAAGATCGGCCTGATCATCGGCGGCGTCGGCCTGCTGACCTTCGGCGTGTTCCTCGCCATCGGCTTCGCAATCGACCACCCCATCTACCTGGGCATCCTGGGCTTCATCGTGGCCTTCCTGGCCATGGCGATCGTCTTCGGGCGCCGGGCCGAACGCGCGGCGTTCGGGCAGATGGAGGGGCAGCCGGGCGCCGTGGCCGCGGTGCTGAACAACATCCGGCGAGGCTGGAGCGCCAGCTCCACCCCGGTCGCGGTCACCCGCAACCAGGACGCGGTCTACCGCGCGGTGGGCCGGGCGGGCATCGCGCTGATCGGCGAGGGCAACCCCAACCGGGTCCGCCAGCTGCTGGCCTCCGAGAAGAAGAAGATGGCCCGGGTGGTCGGCGACGTGCCGGTGCACGACATCGTGGTGGGCGACGGCGAGGGCGAGGTCCCGCTGAAGAAGCTCCAGATCCACCTGATGCGACTGCCGCGCGCCATCACCCCCGCGCAGGTCACCGAGACCAACGACCGGCTGCGCGCCCTGGGAGACCTGCTCTCCAAGGCGCCGATCCCCAAGGGCCCGATGCCCAAGGGTGCCCGGATGCCCAAGGGCGGCCAGGTCCGCTGACCCCCCTTCCCCGTTGACACGAAACGGCCCCGCCGCGGAGATCCCGCGACGGGGCCGTTCGACGTTCGGGTGCCGGTTCGGGGCTGGTTCCGGGCGCCGGCGCGGGGCCGGGTGCCGGCGCGGGGCCCGACTCCGTTAGATCCGGACCTCGACGGTGCCGACCGCCTTGTCGTGCAGGCCCCGGGTGTCGCGGTCCCAGACCAGGGCCGGCACCACCAGGCAGAGCAGCACCGTGCGCAGCAGGACCTGCGGGATGGTGGCGCGGGTACCGTCGACCCGGATCACCCGCAGGCCGAACAGCCGCTTGCCGACGGTCGTCCCCGTGGTGGCCAGCAGCAGCACGGTGACGGCGAAGAACAGCGGGGTGGTCCACATGTTGGCCGAGCCCGGGGTGCCCTTGGCGATCAGCCCGTAGGCGACCAGGGAGACCAGCCAGCCGTCCACGAACAGGGCGCCGATCCGCCGGCCCGGGCCGGCGATCGAGCCGGAGCCCTCCTTGGGCAGGCCGAGGCGCTCGCCGCGGTAGCCGAAGTCGGTGCCCATCTTCTCGGCGGCCGCCTTCGGGCCGTCGATCCACGATCCCAACGCTTCTCTGGTGTCCACGAATCCACACTAACCGGGCGGGCCCGCCCGACCGCCACCGCCTCCCCCGGAGGGTGAATCCGCGTCGCCCGGGCTTTCCCCGGACCCTCCCAGTGGTCCAGACCACTCAACGGGCCCGGCCTGGGCGGGCGAGGCCTTTTGTCCCAGACCGTACGTCTTTGCCGCCCGTTCGACGGCGGCGGTTAACATTCAGGAAACGACCGGGTCACCGGTCGGAAACGGCCCGTTCCTAGGGTGAGCCCCATTCGCACGCCGAGGAGGATGGATGTTCAACAACGCCGCCGAAGTGAAGCAGTTCATTCAGGACAACGATGTGAAGTTCATCGACGTCCGGTTCTGCGATCTCCCGGGCGTCATGCAGCACTTCTCCGTGCCCGCGGCGACCTTCGACCCGTCCGAGACCCTGATGTTCGACGGTTCGTCGATCCGCGGCTTCCAGGCCATCCACGAGTCCGACATGGCACTCGTCCCGGACCTGGCCACGGCCCGGCTCGATCCTTTCCGCAAGGAAAAGCACCTCAACATCAACTTCTTCATCCAGGACCCGGTCACCGGCGAGGCCTACAGCCGCGACCCGCGCAACGTCGCCAAGAAGGCGGAGGCCTACCTGGCCTCCTCCGGCATCGCCGACACCGCGTTCTTCGGCCCCGAGGCCGAGTTCTACGTCTTCGACTCGGTGCGCTTCGACACCAGCGCCAACGCGTCGTACTACCACATCGACTCCGAGGCGGGCGCCTGGAACTCCGGCTCCGCCGAGGGCGACGTCCGCGGCTACAAGGTCAAGTACAAGGGCGGGTACTTCCCGATCCCGCCGGTCGACCACTTCGCGGACCTGCGCGCCGAGATGTCCCTGGAGCTGGCCGCGGCCGGCCTGGAGGTGGAGCGCCAGCACCACGAGGTCGGCACCGCCGGCCAGGCGGAGATCAACTACAAGTTCAACACGCTGCTGCACGCGGCCGACGACCTGATGCTGTTCAAGTACATCATCAAGAACGTCGCCTGGCGCAACGGCAAGACGGCCACCTTCATGCCCAAGCCGATCTTCGGCGACAACGGCTCGGGCATGCACGTGCACCAGTCGCTGTGGACCGAGGGCTCGCCGCTCTTCTACGACGAGCAGGGCTACGCCGGACTCTCCGACACCGCCCGCTACTACATCGGCGGCCTGCTCAAGCACGCGCCGTCGCTGCTGGCCTTCACCAACCCCTCGGTGAACTCCTACCACCGCCTGGTGCCGGGCTTCGAGGCCCCGGTCAACCTGGTGTACTCGCAGCGCAACCGCTCCGCCGCGATCCGGATCCCGATCACCGGGTCCAACGCCAAGGCCAAGCGCATCGAGTTCCGCGCACCGGACCCGTCGTCCAACCCGTACCTCGCCTTCGCCGCGATGCTGATGGCCGGCCTCGACGGCATCAAGAACAAGATCGAGCCGCTGCAGCCGGTCGACAAGGACCTGTACGAGCTGGCCCCCGAGGAGCACGCCAACGTCCCGCAGGTCCCGTCCTCGCTCCCGGCCGTCCTGGAGGCGCTGGAGGCCGACCACGAGTACCTGCTCGCGGGCAACGTCTTCACCCCGGACCTGATCGAGACCTGGATCGACTTCAAGCGCACCAACGAGATCGCCCCCATCGCCCTGCGCCCCCACCCGCACGAGTTCGAGCTGTACTACGACCTGTAGGACGCTCTCCGACCTGCGGGAACGCAGGTCGATCTCTCATCGTTTCCGCAGGTCGGCGCCTCGCTGACCTGCGGAAACGCGCATGTGAGGGCTTGCGTCGAAGGTTCGGAGGCCCGCGGTGCGAAAGGGGAGTGCGCCCGTCGCGCCGTCTATGGCAGCGGGGGCGTGACAGAAGCCGGGTCGGCGCGGGCGAAGGCGGCTGTCACGGTCAGTTGCCACCCCGCTGTGTACGCCTCGGTGAAATCGCTGTCACCGAGCGCCGTGCGGGCGCGGGTGCTCAGCATGCGGATGTGCGGGTCGGTGCGGTCGTGGGCGCCGCGGAGGCGGGCGGCCGCGCCGAGGGTGACGGCTGCGTCGCGGTGTCGCCCGTGGAGTTCGGCGAGGCCGGCGACGGTCACTGCCACGGTGGCCACGACCGGCAGGTCCCGGCTGTCGACCGCGGCTGTGTACGCCTGGGTCAGTGCGTGCGCGGCACCGGGCCCATCGGCGAGTCGGAGGCAGAGTTCGGCCCGTGCGGTCGCGATCAGGGCCCGACCGTGGTCGCCGTCGAGCGGAAGCCGGGTGGAGAGTCCGGACTCGGCCGACTCGATCAGACGGTGTGCGCGGTCCAGGTTGCCCGTCTGTACGAACAGCCGGGCCTCGCGGGCGTCGAGCAGGACGGCCATCCCGGGCGGGGTTGAACGCAGCGCGCGTTCCCGCGTCACGGCGATCAGCTCGCTCGCCTGCGCGGTCCGGTCGAGTCGCACCAGGAGCTCGAACTGGCGCAGGTCGAGGAAGATTTCGTCGCTGGGGCTGAGCGCCCCGAATTCGCCCGCCAGTCGCTTGGCCGCGTTCAAGTCGTCGAGTGCGCCGTCGAGGTCGCCCTCGTACTGACGAAGCAGGGAGCGCAGCGGTAGTGCGGTGGCCAGTGCCCAGTGGTCGCCGACCTGGGTGAAGCATTCCAGGGCTGCGGTCGCGTCGGCGCGCGCCTGGTCGAGGTCGCCCTCGTTCTCGGCGGCGTGGGCGCGCGCGATGCGGGCGTACCCGGCCAGCCACGCATCCGGCCCGTCGGCCAGGCGTTGGATGATCGCCTCACCTACCTGTCTCCTGGGCGGGAGGGCGAGTTTGACGGTGACCAGCGCGCCGGTGAAGCCGGGCAGTTCGCGGTGGCTCAGCAGACGGTCGGTGAGGGCCCGCAGCCGGGTGCTCCCTTCCTTGAAGGAGCCGCTGAACAGTTCGCTCTGACCGGCTTGGGAGTTGAGCAGCAGCAGTGCTTCGGCGATCTCGTGCTCGACACCGGGCCTGTCGGCCGGGAGCGCGACTGCCTGCCCGAGCCAGTAGGCGGCGTCGTCCCGGCGGCCGAGCATCTGCCAGTACCAGGTCAGGTCGAGGGCAAGCGCGATCGCCCCGTCGGCGTTGCCGGTGTCGCAGAGGTGTCGCAGCGCGGCAAGCACGTTGTCGTGCTCGGCACGCAGGACGCGCAGGGCGTGGAGCTGCCCGGGCCCACGGGTCAGCGGGTCGTAGTGGGCCACCAGGTCGGCGCAGTAGTGGGCAGCCAGGTTCCGCACACCGGTCAGGGTGTTCTGCTCGGCCAGCCTCTCCAGGCCGTATTCCCGGATCGTCTCCAGCATCCGGTGCCGACCGGAGTCGGGTGACAGCAGCAGCAACGACCGGTCCACCAGGTCCGCGAGGAGCTCCGGGATGTCGCGGACCGGTACGGCGGTTCCCCTGCACACGGCGGCGGCCGAAGCCGGCGTGATGCCACCGGGCAGGACCGCGATCCGCTCTGCCACGGTCCGTGCGCCCGCGGGGAGCAGGTCCCAGCTCCACGCGATGACTCCGCGCAGTGTGCGGTGGCGTGGAAAGGCAGTGCGGCTGCCGGTGGTGAGCAGCCGGAAGCGGTCGGACAGCCCGTCGGCGAGATCGGTCAGCGTCAGTGTGCGCAGGCGGGCCGCGGCCAGTTCCAGGGCGAGCGGCAGACCGTCCAGACTGCGCACGATGCGCAGGACGTCCGCCAGGTTGTGCTCGGCGATGTCGAATCCGGGGCGCACCGCGGCTGCCCGATCGGTGAACAGACGTACCGATGCCGCGCGACGGGCCTGTTGGACGTCCGTGTCCGGGTCGGGCAGCGCCAGTGGGCCGAGCGGGACCAGTGCCTCACCGTCGATCGCCAGCGGTTCTCGGCTGGTGGCCAGGACCCGCAGTCCGGCGCAGCGGGCCAGCAGCGCCGAGAGGAGGTGTGCTGCCGCGTTGATCACGTGCTCGCAGTTGTCGACGAGGAGCAGAATCTCGCGGCCGTCCAACTGGCCGGTCAGCACGTCGAGTTCGTCGGCGGGGTCGCTGCGCAGCCTGGCGGAGGCGTCGAACAGCGCGGAGCCGCGCAGGCCGGTCGCGGCCAGCAGAGCGCCGCCGACCTTGCCGGGGTCGGTGACCGAGGCAAGGTCGATCAGCCAGGCGCCGTCGCGATATGCGTCGCGGTGGCGGCGGGCGGCCTCGACGGCCAGGCGTGTCTTGCCGGCGCCGCCGGGGCCGAGCACGGTGACCAGCCGCCCCGCGGCGAGCAGGGTGTCGATCCGGGCCAGGTCGTCATCACGACCGATGAAGCTGGTCAGCGGGATGGGCAGATTACCCGGCGTCCCACCTGCTCCCCCGGGCGCAGTGGCGGCGGGTGCGGGCTGCTCGGCCCGCAGCAGACGCAGGTGCCGTTCCCGTAGCGCGACGCCCGGATCGGTGCCGAACTCGTGAGCCAGCGTCTCGCGGAACTCCTCGTAGCGGGCCAGGGCCTCGGCCTGACGGCCCTGGGAGGCGAGTGCGTCCATGAGCAGCGCGACGGCGCGCTCATGGACGGGGTGCTGGGACAGCAAGCCGGTCAGGCGGTCAGCTGCCTGCCCGGCGTTGCCCAGGGCCAGCTCGGCGTCGGCGAGGTCGGCGGTGGCCTCGACCGAGGAGTGGGCCAAGCGGGTCGCGGCCGCGGGTTCCACCGCGACGACGGTGGCAGGCTCGGCGCCGGGCTGCTCGACCCACAGGGCGACGGCTTCACCGAGCAGAGCAGCCGCGTGCTGCGCGTCACCGGCGCGCAGACGCTCCCGGCCGGCTGCGGCGAGTCGCTCGAAGAGCAGCGCGTCCACGTCGCCTGCGGACACGTCCAGCCGGTAGCCGCCTGCGGCCTGTGTGACGGCGGTGGAGGAGCCGAATGCACGGCGAAGTCGCGACACGAGGGCCTGCAGGGCATGTGCGGGATCGGCCGGAGGGTTCTCCGGCCAGATCGCGTCGATGAGGGTGCTCTGCGTGACGGCGCGCCCACCGGCGAGCGCGAGACGTACGACCAGCCCCTGGAGGCGGGGCCCGGACACGGGCAGGGCGGTACCACCCCGAGATGCCTGGAACGTACCGAGCAACGTGATGCGAGGCCGCGCATCCCCATCCATGGGCCGATCTTTGCGCGAGCGCAGCCGGATGGCCAAATGCGGGCACCGCCACCGTGGCGCTCCAGCCGCCGGACAGCCGCCACACGGCCGGGTGGCGGGCGTGTGCACGGCGCTGACACGGCCGTGCACACGCAGGCCGATCCGTGTGAGGCGTGGTGTCAGCGCCGTGTGCGCCCCCTGTGAGCGGCCCGGGCGAGTGTGTGGGTGCTGCGGCGGACACCACGTTCGCGCAGCTGACACCAGGACTGCTCGCACCCGAAGCCGGAGAGACGCGATGACTGGAAGCACCGGCACCGCCGGGCCCTGGGCGGCTCCACCGACCTGACCCTGTTCCAGTGACGCCCGCCCACCCGGTGACCATGGAGAAGAACGGAAAGTCTCATGCATGACGTAGTGATCGCGGGCGCAGGCCCCGTCGGACTGCTTCTGGCCTGCGAGCTCGGTCTCGCGGGCTGCGACGTCCTGGTCCTGGAGCAGGAGGCGGCGGCGGGCACCTCCTGGAAGACGCTTCCGCTCGGAATGCGGGGCCTGTCCGCCGCCTCGGTCGAGGTGTTCCACCGCCGCGGGATGCTGCAGCCGCTCCTGACCGCGTCGGGCGCCCACGGCTACGGCAGTGCGGACCCCGAGGCACGGGTGGCGCCGGCGCCACGCAGTGTGAGCCACTTCGCCGGCATGATGCTCGACCCCGCCGACATCGATGCCGACGCCCTGCCGTACCGGCTTCCCGGCCCCGTGTCGGAGGACATGATGACCAGCAGCGAAGCGGTCGAGACGGTGCTGGCCGAGCAGGCAGTCAGGGCCGGGGTGGAGATCCGCCGCGGAACGCGGGTCACGGGACTGCGACAGGACGCGGAGGGCGTCCTCGTACAGGCCGGAGAGGACGAGTACGCGGCGCGCTGGCTCGTCGGCTGCGACGGCGGACGCAGCACGGTGCGCGGCCTCGCGGGCTTCGAGTTCACCGGCACCGAGCCGCTGTTCACCGGCTACACCATGCTCGCCACCGTCGCCGACCCCGACAAGCTGCGGCCCGGGTTCACCCTGACGCCGACCGGTATGTACCTGCAGATGCCCACCCCCGGGCACATCGGCATGCTGGACTGCGACGGCGGCTCCTTCGACCGGTCACAGCGGCCCACCCGCGAACACCTGCAGACGGTGCTGCGCCGCGTGTCCGGCACCGATGTCACGCTCAGCGGCGTCCAGCTCGTCTCCACCTTCACCGACCGGGCGATGCAGACTACCTCCTACCGCCGAGGGCGGGTCCTGCTGGCCGGAGACGCCGCACACATCCACTCACCTCTCGGCGCGCAGGGGCTCAACACCGGCATCGGTGATGCCGTCAACCTGGGGTGGAAGCTCGCCGCGACCGTCCACGGACACGCCCCCGGCGACCTGCTCGACTCCTACACCCAGGAGCGCCATCCGGTCGGCTCCCGGATCCTCGACTGGACGCGCGCCCAGAGCGCGGTCATGAAGCCCGACCCGCACGCCCAGGCCGTCCAGGCCCTGGTCCGCGACGTGCTGGGCACCCGGGACGGAACGACCTACGTCTACCACCGGACCTCGGGCTCCTCCCACCGCTACGACCTCGGCAGCGCACATCCCCTGGTCGGCCGCAACGCCCCCGACTTCCACTTCACGGACGGGACGCGCCTGAGCGATCTCATGCGGGACGGGCACGGCATCGCCGTCGACTTCACCCCCGGTGGGCGGCTCGCCGGCGCGACAGCCGGCCGGGAGGACCTGATCCGGTACGTGTCGGGCTCGGCGAGGGACGAGCTGGGCTGCGGCGCCCTCCTCGTCCGCCCCGACGGCGTCGTCGCCTGGGCAGACGGCCTCGATCCCGACCACGCAGGGTTCCGGCACGCCGCTGACCGGTGGTTTGCGCGTTCCGCAGGTCAGGGGCATGTTCGAGCAGAACCACGACCTCCGCGTCGGACGGGCGAGCGCTGACGCGCCGTCGGGCCGCTTGAGACCGCTGGGCCCCGCCGCGCGCTCTGGGAGAGCGCGGCGGGGCCCGGGGTGCGTTCCGGCGCGGGCGGGGTCGGGCGCGCGGGCGGTCAGCGGTAGTAGGGCTCGACGACGGCGCGGACCTCGGCGAGGAGGGCGGGGCCGGTCTGGGGGACGGGGGGCAGGTCGGCGGCCGGGCGGATGTCCAGGAGCTGTTCGTCGGACAGGGCGAAGACCACGCGGCCCAGGCCCGCGCGCTGGATGACCGCCTCGCACATCGTGCAGGGCCGGCAGCTGGTGTACATCGTGGTCCGCGCCGCCGTGGCCCGGTCCAGCTCGCGTGCGGCCCACCTCGCCAGCTTCAGCTCCGGGTGCGCGGTGATGTCCCGGTCGGTGAGGGTCGTGTTGTACTCCTCGGCCAGGACCGTGCCGTCCGGTGCCGCCAGCAGCGATCCGAACGGCGGGTCGCCGCCCTCCCGGGCCCTGGCCGCGAGGGCGATGGCCCGGCGGAGGAGGGCGTGGTCGTCGGGTGTGGTCATGACTGCTCCGTTCGGATGCTTGACGACAGGTCGAGGCGCGCGGCCACCGCCGCGAGCGCCTGCCAGGCCGCCTGCGGGTGCTCGGTCTCGCGCGGGTCGCCGCCGTAGGGGTCGAGGATGACGGACTCGGCGCCCAGCCGCCGGAGTTGGTCGAGGTCCGCGATGACCTGGTCGATCGTGCCCTCCCCGGCGAGGCGGTCCGGTCCGTCGACCGGCTCCGCGCTGAGCCGCAGGGCGGTCCGGGGGGCCAGGGCGGGCGCGGGGAGGCCGAGTTCGGCCGCGGTGGCCGTCAGCCGGCCGGCGGCCTCGCGCAGCCACGGCATGGTGCGGCGCAGCGGGTGCCAGGCGTCCCCGAGCCGGACGGCGCGGCGCAGGCCCGCGTCGCTGTTGCCGCCGACCCACAGCGGGATCCGCCCGCCGCCGTAGGCGTCGGTGTCGGCCCAGGCCGCCCGGATCGCCGCCAAGTGGTCGTCGGTCAGCCGTCCGCGCCGCTCGAAGGGGATGCCGAGGGCGGCGAACTCCTGCCGGGCCCAGCCCACCCCCACCCCGAGGACCAGTCGGCCGCCGCTCAGCTGGTCCAGGTTGGCGGCCATCCGCGCGGTGAGCAGCGGGTGCCGGTAGGGGGCGATGAGGACCGTCGTGCCGAGCCGGATCCGGGTGGTGAGGCCGGCCAGCCAGGACAGCGTGGTGAAAGGTTCGTAGAAGGGTGCCGGATAGCGCTCGGCGACATCGGGCGTGATGGCGATGTGGTCCGAGACCATCAGCAGGTCGAAGCCCAGACCCTCCACGGTCCGGGCCCAGTCGCGCAGGACCCCCGGGTCGGTGCCGGGGCCGAAATTGAGGACGTTGACTCCGATCTTCACAGCGCCCAGGCTAGTCAGCCGACACCGGTCGCCAGAAGGGATTCCCCCCTGTTCAGAGGCGGTTCGGCCGTGGATCCCCCGGTAATCTGGGCGGATGACCGAGAGTCTTGACCCGACGGACTGGGCGATCCTGGACGAGCTCCAGCGGGACGGCCGGATCGCGTTCACGGAGTTGGCGCGACGGGTGAACCTGAGCGCCTCGGCCACCACGGAGCGGGTGCGCCGGCTGGAGGCGACCGGGGTGATCACCGGGTACCGGGCGGAGGTGGATCCGGAGCGGACCGGGTACGGGCTGCTGGCGGTGGTCCGGCTGAAGTACCCGGGGACCCGGCACGAGCCGCTGCGCCGGCTGCTCGGGGAGCGCACCGAGATCCTGGAGTGCGTGCGCACCACCGGGGACGACTGCTACGTCCTGAAGGTGGCGGCCACCTCGATGGGCCACCTGGAGGAACTCGTCGACGCGCTGGCCCAGTTCGGGAGCACGACCACCAACCTCGTGCTCAGCCGGACGCTGCCGCTGCGCGGCCCGCGGGAGCCGGTGGCGAGCCCTACGCCGGGGTGAGGGCGAGGACCGCGAGGTCGTCGGCGAGCAGGCCCGCGTACTCGTGGACGTCCTGGGCGAGGAAGGAGACCACGCGGTCCGGGGCGGTGGTGCCGAGGGCGGCCAGCCGGCGGGCCAGCGGGTAGAAGGCGCCGGAGGCGTCGCGGGCCTCGCTGACGCCGTCGGTGTACAGCAGCAGGGTGTGGCCGGGCAGCAGGGCGGTGTGGGCCGGTCGGGCGCACGGCTCCCCTGCGGTGAGGTGGCCCAGGCCCAGCGGCAGCTCGTCCGGGCAGTCCACCGCGGCGACGGTGCGGCCGGCGAGCAGCAGCGGGGTGACGTGGCCCCGGTTGACGATCTCCACGTGGTCCGAGCCGGGCCGGTGCTGGACCAGCACGGCGGTGACGAACAGCTCCTGGTCGCCCCGGTCCGCCGCGTCGCGCAGCACCGCGCGGTCCAGCTGCTCGGCCATCTCGACCAGGTCGGCGGTGTCGTGGGCGGTGGCCCGGAAGGCTCCGAGCACGTCCGCGACCGTCCGGACCGCGCCGAGGCCCTTGCCCCGGACGTCGCCGAGCAGCACCCGCACCCCGAACCGGGTGTCGCACACCTCGTACAGGTCCCCGCCGACCAGCACCTCCGCCTGCGCCGAGCGGTAGAGCCCGGCCACCCGAAGTCCGCCGACCCGTTCCGGGACCGGGCGCAGCACCGTGCGCTGTAGGGTCTCGGCGACCGTGCGGGCGTGCAGCAGGTTGCGGTTCTGGTGGACCCGCTGCCAGGACAGGGCGGTGCCCATCACCCCGGCCAGCAGGGTGGAGACGTAGACCCAGACGTGGTGCTGCTCGGAGAGGTGCCCGGCGCGCACGGCCAGGGCGAGCTGGAGCCCGAGCGCGCCCCCGGTCGCGAGGGCCGTCACCACCGGGCCGTAGCTGAACGCCACCACCACCGGCAGCGCCGTCAGCAGGAAGCCGGCCGCCACCGCGTCCGGGACGACCGCCTCGGACACCAGGTCGAGCACCACCAGCACCACGGGCAGCCAGGGGACCCAACCCGGCATCCTCGGTTCCACGGCCACCGGGTGCGGCGGGCGGGGTGCTGCGGGCACGGTGGGAACCTCCTGGCCGGCCGGCTCCTGGACGAGCGGCTCGTCCTTCCATGCTCCCCCACCACCGGAGGTTCGGCCCCTCGCCCTCGTCCCCGTCCCCGGCCTCGCCATCGCCCCCGTCCTCGCCCTCGCCCTCCGAACGGGGAAACGGGGCGCCGGCAGGCGGGGTCGGTACCCTGGCGGCATGGAGATCTGGATCAACCCGCGCTGCGGGAAGTGCCGAACGGCGCTCGGGGCCCTGGAGGGCGCGGGCGCCGAGTACACCGTGCGGCGCTACCTGGAGGACCCGCCGACCGCCGTCGAGCTGGAGCAGGTCCTGGAGCGGCTCGGGCTGGAGCCGTGGGACATCACCCGGCTGGACGAGAAGTCCGCCCAGGACCTCGGGATGAAGAAGTGGACCCGGGAGCCGGGCGACCGGGCCCGCTGGATCAAGGCGATGGCCGACCACCCGATCCTGATCCAGCGCCCGATCATCACCGCGGACGACGGCCACGCCGTCGTCGCCCGGACCCCCGAGGCGCTCAAGTCCGTCCTGCCGTAGCACCGCTGCGGGCGGCCGCGGCGGACCGGCGGCTCACAGTCGCCGGATCCGCCGGACCGGCTCGCCCGGACGCCAGGACGTGATCCACAGGTGGTCGTCGCCCACGGTGGTGTGCACCACCTGCTCCAGCTCCAGCCGGAAGGCGTGGAACGGGCCGGGCGGCGGCTGCGGCAGGTCCGCGACCCAGGCCGCCAGTTCGACCTCGTCGGTGATCTCGACGGCCCGGCCCGAGATCTTCGAGTCCCCGCCCTCCATCGTCTCGTCGCCCGGGTGGGCGTGCAGGGCGAAGCGGGCGTCCCGCTGGAGGTCGCGGGCCTTCATCGCCCCCTCCATCGACCCGATGGTGAGGTCGGCGCCGATGAAGTCGACCTCGGTGCCGCTCACCCGCGGTGAACCGTCCCTGCGCAGCGTCGCCAGGACGTGGTGCTTGTTCGCCTCGAAACGGGCCCGTACGGCGGGGGCCAGATCCGGTGCCGCGTGCTCGAAATCCTGCCAGGTAGCCATGGCGCCAGTCTGGCACCGGGCACCGGCGATCCCGGTGAGGCCGGGGCGTTGTCGGCGCCCGGTGCCAGACTGGACGCGTGACCACCACGACCGAGTACATCGCGTTCCTGCGGGCCGTCAACGTCGGCGGGCGCACGGTGCGGATGGAGCGGCTGCGCGCCCTCTTCGCCGAGCTGGGCCTGGGCGGCGTGCGCTCCTACATCCAGAGCGGCAACGTCTTCTTCACCACCGAGGAGGCGGACCGGGACGCCCTCGCCCGGCGGATCGAAGGGCACCTGGCCGAGGCGCTGGGCTTCCCGGTGCCCGTCATGCTGCGCACCCCCGACGAGGTCGAGGCGCTGCTGGCGGCCGAGCCGTTCGCGGGGATCGAGGCGACGCCGGACGTCCGGCTGATGGTGGTCTTCCTCTCCGAGCCGCTGCCGGACGGCTACCCGGTCCCGCGGACATCCGAGAAGGGCGACTTCGAGATCATCGGCGCCGACCCCGGCACCGCCTACGTGGTGATCCACCTGCGGGGCGGGCGGATGAACACCAACCCGGCGGACGTCTTCGGCAAGTCCTACCCGGGGCAGTGCACCTCGCGCTTCCTGCACACCACGGCCAAGATCCTGGCGGCCGCCAGGAAGTCCTGACTCCGCGCCACCCGCCGCCGCGGCCCGGTGCAGGCGGCGGGTTCGCCGCCGTCCGGCGGGTACCGGATCCTGGACAGGCGGGTGCGGGTGAGCCGACAATCAGGCCATGACGTCACCTGAGATCCGGACGTATGTGGTCCGGCCGTCCGAGGCCGAGCGGGAGCAGGCTCTCGGGGTGCTGCGGGAGGGGGCGGGCAGCGGACGGCTGTCGCACGAGACCTTCCTCGGGCGGATGGACGTCGTGCTGCACGCCAACAGCAGGGCCGAGTTGGACGCGGCGATGGCGGACCTGCCGGCCGGGAACCCGGTCGGGCGGTTCCTGCTGCGGACGGTGGGTCAGGTATCGGCGTTCGGGGTGCGGCTGCGCGGGGCCTGGCGGGCGGAGCGGCTGCCGGGGCTGAGCCTGCCGCACGAGGGCGCGGGGAAGCTGACGATCGGCCGGATCCCCGGCTCCGGGCTGCGGCTGCACGATTCCTCGGTGTCGCGCCAGCACGCCGAGTTGCGGCACGAGGGCGCGGGCTGGGTGCTGTACGACCTGGGGTCGACCAACGGCACGCATGTGAACGGCCGTCGGATCGCGGGCGGGGTGCGGGTGCGGCCGGGCGACCAGGTGCGGTTCGGCAACCTGGAGTTCCGGCTCGCCCCGGGCTGAGGGAGGTCCGGCTCGCCCGAAGTCCGGCTCACCCCGGGCCGAGGGCGGCGGTGGACAGCTCGGCTGCCGGTGGCGGGGTTGTCGGTGGCGGGTGCGAGGATTCGACCATGAACCAGGAGACCGATCTCGCCCCCGCTGTACTGCGCGATGCCCGTGAGCGTGCCCGCGAGTTGATCCGGTGCGGCTTCCAGGAGTCGGACGAGATAGCCGAGTCCCTGGCCGACGAGTTCGACGACCAGGGGCTGACGGAGGAGCAGGCGGGCCGGCTCATCGCGCCGCTGTGGCAGGAGCGGCTGGCCGAGCAGGCGTCCTGGCCGCGGACCACGGACGTGGACCGCCTGGAGGAGGCCTTCGACGCGCTGGAGGAGCAGGACATCGTCGCGGCGATGGACTTCACCTGCTGCGGCGGTTGCGGATACGCGGAGATCGGCGGCGAGGCCGACGCGGACTCCCGCGGCTTCGTCTTCTTCCATGAGCAGGACACCGAGCGGGCGGCCGCCGGGGGCGGTCTGACGCTGCGGTACGGCGGGTTCCGGGCGGACGGCGAGCCCGCGGAGTCGACGGCAGAGGCGGAGCTCCGGACGGTGCTGATCGGCCGCGAGGTGGTGGCGGCGCTGGAGGCGGTCGGCCTGTCGGTGGAGTGGGACGGATCGCCGGGCCAGGCGATCACCGTCACGCCGCTGACCTGGCTCAACCGCCTGCCGGAGTAGTCGGTACGCGGACAGGGAGTCGGCGCGGTCGAAGACCTCGGTGCGGCGCCGGAGGCCTCGGTGCGCCGGGGCGCGGTGGCCGGTCAGCGGCTGACGTGGAGTTCGGCGTAGTGGTCGCCCGCGACGGCCTTGCGCAGGGTGATCTTCGTCTGGCCGATGGTGGCCTCGGTCTTCTCGGTGAGGGTCCTGGTCTCCCCGCCGAGCTTCACCTCGGCCGAGGTGTCGGTGATGTGACTGACGGTCAGTTTCACGGTCCGGTCGCTGCCGAAGACCTCCACGGTGTTGGAGGCGTCCGCACCGTCGGTCCGGACGACGACATCGCAGCTGTCGTCCTCGGTGCAGAGGGTGGCGCCGGCCTTGCAGGCGGCGAGCCCGGTGGTGAGCAGGAGTACGGCGCCGGCCGCGAGCAGTGCGGTGCGGGCGGTCCGGGCGCGGGCGGTGCGGACAGGGGGGCCGGCCGGGTCTCGGGCCGGGCGCGGAGCGGTCGTTGTGGTCATGGCACCGACGGTAGGCGGCCGTGCGCGCCGGGCCATCGGCCCCGGGCGGTACCCGCCCCCTGGCCCGGCCCGGAGCGGGCGGGCCGCCGCGACCCCGAGGCGAGTGGGTCCAATCCCCTAGGGGTCCGTCTTCGAACTCCCGTCGTTCGCCCGGAGGGCGGGCTTGGCGGCGTTCGGGTGCGTGCATCGCAAGGCGGAGGAGGGAGCCACTGCGGTGGGGGCACCTCCCGGCCGGAGGCTGGGGGCCATTGGCGACTGACGACAACGCGGCGAGGTGCGTGCCCGGGCGTCGCCAAGCAGGCGGGAGTTCGAAGACGGACCCCTAAGGGTTCAAGGCCGTTGACTGCCCGAGGACCCGCTCGACGCCGGCCACGACGATGGCGAGACCTCGCTCGAAGCGCCGCTCGTAGTCTCCGAAGAGGTCCCGTCCGGCCGCGGCGGCGAGTTCGTGTGCGGGGTCGATGCCCGCGGCGCGCTGTTCGGGGTCGTAGCCGGGGGCGCGCTCGCCGGGCCGGGGGTGGACGGCCTGCTCCTCGATGACGAAGCCGATGGTGTACGCGTACCCGGTGGTGTAGGCCTGCACGGCGTCGGCGAGTTCGAAGCCGGCCCGGGTGAAGGCGGCCAGCATCACGTGCTGGCCCTCGGTGTGGCCCTGGTCCGTGAGGCGGGTGCCGCTGAAGACCTTGGCGCCGTCGCGGTAGCCCAGCAGGGCGCCGCGCAGCGTACGACAGGTGGTGGTGAGCGCCTCCTGCCAGGACGCCGGCGGAGTGATCGGCCCGGCGGTCATCCGGCGGAGCATCTCGGTGGCCATCTCGTCCAGCAGCGCCTGCTTGTTGGCGAAGTGCCAGTACAACGCGGGTGCCTTGACGTCCAGTTCGGTGGCGATCCGCCGCAGGGTGAGGCCGTCGAGCCCGGTCTCGTCGAGCAGGCGCAGGGCCGTGCCGACGACCTGCGCGCGGTCCAGCTTGGGTGGCATACCGGCCTTTCCTGTGGGTGTCGACTCCCCCGTCCCCTTCGCCTTGACAATTTAACACCGTTAAGCCCATGCTCGGGCCAGCCGCCAACTTAACGCCGTTAAGGAGCTTCCCATGGAGCATGCCGTGCACCCCGCCACCCCGGACGTCCTGATCGTCGGAGCGGGCCCCACCGGGCTCACCCTGGCCTGCGACCTCGCCCGCCGCGGGGTGTCCGCCCTACTGGTGGAGCGGGCCGCGGCGCTGTTCCCCGGCTCGCGCGGCAAGGGCCTCCAGCCGCGCACCCTGGAGGTCCTCGACGACCTCGGGGTGCTGCCCGCGGTCCGCGCCGCCGGCGGCCCCTACCCGCGGATGATGTCCTGGCAGGACGGTGAGCGGCAGGGCGAGTGGGACCTGATCGAGCGCAACGCCCCCGACCCGACCGTGCCGCACCCGGACATCTGGATGCTCCCGCAGTGGCGCACCCAGGAGGTGCTGCACGACCGGCTGCGGAAGCTCGGCGGGCAGGTGGCCTTCGGTACCGCGCTGACCGGCCTGGACCGGCACCCCGACCGGATCGAGGCCCGGCTCACCGGGCCGGACGGCATCGAGCGCACCGTCACGGCCCGCTACCTGGTGGCCGCCGACGGCGGCCGCAGCACGGTTCGGCGGGCGGTCGGCATCCCGATGGCCGGTGAGCAGGTCGACCCGCGCCCCGTCCTGGTCGCCGATCTGCGGCTGACCGGGCTGGACCGCGAGAACTGGCACATCTGGCCGACCGCCCCCGGCGGCGCGCTGCTGCTCTGCCCGCTGCCGGGCACGGCGGACTTCCAGCTGTTCGCCCAGTTCGGCGAGGACGAGGAGCCGGACACCTCACCGGAAGGGGTGCGCCGGACGGTCGCGGCCCGCACCCACCTGTCCGCGGAGGCGGTCGGCGAGGTCCGCTGGGCCTCGGACTTCCGGCCCCGGACGGCACTCGCCGAGCGGTTCCGGGAGGGCCGGGTGTTCCTCGCCGGCGACGCGGCGCACATCCACTCCCCGGCCGGCGGCCAGGGGCTCAACACCAGCGTCCAGGACGCCTACAACCTGGGGTGGAAGCTCGGTCAGGTGCTGCGGCACGGTGCGGCCGAGGAACTGCTGGACAGCTACGAGGCGGAGCGGCTGCCGGTCGCCGCCGACGTGCTGGAGATCTCCACGCAGCTGTACCGGGCGGGCGGGGTCCGGGCCGGCGCACTGCGCCGGGGGCCGCGGACGGAGCAGCTGGGCCTCGGGTACGAGGGCGGGCCGCTGACCGTGGAGGCCCGCTCGGGACTGGCCGAGGACGCGCTGCGCGCCGGGGAGCGCGCTCCGGACGCGCCCCTGGAGGAGTCGCGGGACGAGTCGTGGGACGAGTCGTGGGACGAGTCGCGGGAGGAGGTGGCGGGCGGGCCCGGGCGCCGGCTGTTCGACGTGTTCCGGGGGCCGCAGTTCACGGTGCTCGCCGTGGACTGCGAGCTGCCGGCGCTGCCGGCGGGCGTCGGCGCGCTGCGGGTCGGCGCCGCCACCGGCGGAGGGATCGCGGCGCGGGCGTACGGCCGGGGGCTGTTCGTCGTCCGGCCGGACGGCTACCTGGGGCTGGCCACCAACGATCCGGCCGATCTGCCGGGCTACCTGGCCCGGCTGGGGGTGCGCTGACGCGAGGCGTGCGGTGCGCATATGCCCCGTGCACATGCCACGCGCGTAGATCAAGGAGCCGCGAAAGACCCCGCGGTCACTCGCGGGCGACGCCCCAGCCGTCGGCCGGGCCCCAGAGCGGAGCGGTGCAGCGCTGGTAGGTGGCCTGCCAGTGCGGCCAGTTGCGGACCACGTCGTCGTCGCAGTCGGCCAGCAGCTGCTCGACGACCGCCGGCTCGACGCCGTCCAGCAGCCAGGCCAGCGCGTCGGCGGTGCCCGGGCCGTCGGCGGAGCGCAGCAGGTCCAGCAGCTCGGGCAGGCTGCCCAGCCGGGAGCCAGCGGCGACCACCCGCTCCATCCGGGGCAGCAACTGCCGCTCCTCGATGCGCAGATGGGTCTCCAGCCGGGCCGCCAGGTCCTCCATCGCGTAGGCCACCGGCCAGGCGCTGCCCGCGTCCCGGCTGGCGATCCGCACCAGGGTGGTGACCCGGGTGAAGGAGTGGTCCAGGTTGTGGTGGTCGGCCTCCAGCCAGTTGAGCAGCAGGCGCAGCTCGGGGGCGAAGCGGCGCACGATCGGCCAGATCCGGGTGTCCTGCTGCTCGTGGTGGCAGGTCAGCATCGCGGTGACGAAGGTCCAGTGCCGCAGCAGCGCCTCGCCCTTGTCGTCCTCGCCGGGCTGGAGCAGGCGCAGCGAGTTCGGCAGCCGGGTCAGGTCGCGGCGGAGGGCGGCGTGCACCAGCCGCAGCCCGGCGAACCGGACGGCTTGCGGCTCCTCGCCGGCGGCCCGCTCACGCTCGGAGCCCGACTGGGCGGGGACGGCGGGCGGGGACGCTACGGGAAGCAGGTAGCTCGGCATGGCTCTCATTTCACGACTTGGCAGGGCTGGTGGAAACGCGCTCCCACCAAAGTGCTCACAGTCGATCAGAGTCGAATCAATATCCGATTGACGTGCAGGTCAGGGGCCCGGCACCGACGCCGCGGCCCTCGACCGCGAGGCGGTCGAGGGCCGGGGTGGAGCAGGGGCGCCGGGCGAACAGGCGCCGGGGCGCCGGGCCGGTTCAGCTGGAGGCCGGTTCAGTCGGCGGCCGGGCCCGCCAGGTTCTTGGTGAGCCACGTCAGCGTGTCCGGGATCATCTTCTTGAAGTCGGTGGTCAGGTGCTTGCCGCCGGGCTGCTCGTAGTACTCGACGGACAGCGGCGCCACGGCCTTGGCGACCCACGCCTTGACCAGCTTCGTCTCGTACCCGTTGGCACCGCCCGCGGTGGCGAGGATCTTCACGTCGGCCTTGCCCAGGGCGACCATCGCGTCCGGGCTGTTGGCCTGCCGCTCGGTCTCGTGGCCCTTCCAGAGCCCCGAGTCCGGGTTGAAGTAGCCGTCGATCGGGACGGCCGCCTTGTACTTGTCCGGGTGCTGGAGGGCGAGCTTCGCGCTGCAGAACGCACCGGTGGAGGCACCCATCAGGCCCCAGCCGTCGCGGCCCTTCACGGTGCGGAAGTTGGCGCGGACGAAGTCCGGGATGTCCTCGGCCATCCAGGTGCCCATCTTGGGCTGGCCCGGGATGTCGGCGCAGTCCAGGGCGTTCTTCTCGTCGCTGTTGAAGTTCTGCACCGGCATGATCATGATGAACGGGTGTGCCTTGCCGGCCTTCGACAGCTCGGCGTCGACCTGCTGGATCGGCAGTTGGTCGTCGGTCCAGGTGTTGTAGCCGTTGCTCTGGCCGCCCGCGAAGAGGGTGAGCACGGGGAACCCGGTCCTGGCGAACTTCGGGTCGTTGTACTCCGGCGGCAGCCAGACCCAGACCTTGCCGGAGACGCCCGACTTCGGGCCGGTCAGCGTCGTCATCATGATCTGGCCGGCGACGGTGTCCCGGGCCTTGGTGAGGGCGGCGGCCGGGCCGGTGGGCATCAGCACCTTGCCGGAGGGCGCCGGGGTGGCGGTGGTGGGCGCGGCGGAGGCGCTGCCCGTGGCCGAGCTGCTGCCGGCGGCCGACGGGGTGCCGGGAGCGGTGCTGCCCGCGGCGCCCGCCTTGCCGGCGTCGCCCTTGGCGGTGTCCCCCTTCCCGCTGCCGTCCGTACTGCCACAGGCTGCCAGCGAGGCGGCCAGGGCGAAGGCGGCGGCGCCGGTCAGGACGGCGCGGATGCGGGTGGACTGCGGCTGCACGGTGAGGACTCTCCGACCGGTGTCGCGCCCGCTCTGTCGGGAGCCGGGCGGTGGCCCCCGGGGTGGGGCCGGACAGGCCCGGGTGTGACGCGTGCTGCGGCCCCCGGGGGCGGTGCGCCGTCCCTCGCGGTGGCGCGCCGTCCTGCGATCTTATGACGTGGTGCGGGGGCGACCGGTTGCGCGAGGGCCGACGGCGGTCCAATGTTTGTTCCCGATCCGGTAAAGCGTTGTAAGCACCCTGCCGTCCGGCGGGGGCGGCCCCCCGCCGGACGGCAGGGAGCACAGCCGGACGGGTGCCGGCCCGGTCGCCTTTTGGTCCCTCGTACCAGTGACTGCGGGCCCCGGATCGGCGACGATCGGCTCGCCAGCACCATCGCCCGAGGAGCCGCCATGTCCCAGCAGATCGCCGTCGTCACCGGAGCCGGCAGCGGGGTGGGGCGCGCCGTGGCGCTGGAGCTGGCCGCCGCCGGGTGGCTGCTGGTGCTCGCCGGGCGGCGGGAGGAGCCGCTGCGGGAGACCGCGCGGTCGAGCGGCACCGAGGCGGCCGCGGTGCCGACCGACGTCACCGACCCGGCGGCGGTGGACGCGCTCTTCGCGGCGGCCGTCGAGCGCTTCGGCCGGGTCGACCTGCTGTTCAACAACGCCGGGACGTTCGGCGCGCCGACCCCGGTGGACGAGCTGGAGGTGGCCGAGTGGCGGGCCGTGGTGGACCTCAACCTCACCGGGGCGTTCCTCTGCGCCCGGGCGGCGTTCCGGCAGATGAAGGCCCAGGACCCGCAGGGCGGCCGGATCATCAACAACGGCTCGATCTCGGCCCACGTCCCGCGGCCGCAGTCGATCGCGTACACCGCGACCAAGCACGCCGTCACCGGGCTGACCAAGTCGCTCTCGCTGGACGGCCGCCCGTACCGGATCGCCTGCGGCCAGATCGACATCGGCAACGCCGCGACCGACATGACGGCGGCGATGGGCGTCGGCGTGCGGCAGGCGGACGGCCGGATCGCGGTGGAGCCGACCATGGACGTCGCCGATGTCGCCCGGACCGTGCGGCACATGGCCGGGCTGCCGCTGGAGGCCAATGTGCAGTTCGCGACGGTGATGGCGACGGCCATGCCGTACATCGGCCGGGGCTGAGCGGCCGGGGGTGAGCGGCCGGGCCCGGGCCGCGGCCGCGCAGGCGGACGGCCGCCCCCCGTGCGGAGGGCGGCCGTCCCGGCGCGGTCAGCTGCGCCAGGTGTCGTTCAGGTTCACGCCGCCCGAGGCCGGCACGGTCGCGGTGCGGTTGGCACCGGACTCCCAGGTGACGGCCCCGGAGCCGTCCTTGCGGATGTACTTGTACTCGAAGGCGGTGCCGGCGGCCATCGCCACGTCCAGCTTCCAGACCGGGTACGCGGCCGAGGAGAGCGGCAGCGCCTTTCCGGTGTCCCAGGCGCCGAGCGCGGCGCTGCTGCCGACCACGTAGATGTTCTGGCCGAACACGGTGGTGGCGTCGACCGCGAAGGAGGCACCGCCGGCGGCGGGCACCGTCCCGCCCGAGCCGCCCGCACCGACGTACAGCGCGACCGCGTCGCCGGCGCCGACGGTGGCGGTGAACCGGCCGTCCGGGCCGACCGTGTAGGAGGGGCCGCTGCAGCCGCCGCCGGTCGGGTCGCCGTGCTGGACGTCGCAGTACGAGCCGGCCGGCAGCGAGGTCTGGAAGGTCTGGGTGACCGGGCCCGACTCGCGGTTGAGCGCCACGAAGCCCTTACCGCCCCGGCCGAACGCGATCGCGTTGTTGCCGTTGGACCACCAGTTGGTGATCCCGGTGCCCGCGACCGCGTTGCGGAAGCCCACCATGTTGGCGACCTGCCGCCAGGCGTGGGTGCAGTTCCAGCCGTCGCTGTAGCAGGCGTTGACGGTGCCGCCGTTCGGCGGGCCGTCGTCGTGGCCGGAGAAGGCGTAGCCGGAGTAGACGTTGGGCGAGCCGTAGGGGTTGGCCAGCATGAAGACGTTGGCCAGGGTGTAGGCGCTGCCGTCCTTGTAGGTCAGGGTGGAGCCGTTGCGCTCGGTGTCCCAGTTGTCGACGAAGGTGCGGGCCTTGGCGCTCGCCAGCAGTCCGGAGCCCCAGCCGGAGAGGTCGGCCAGCCGGCCGCCCTGGAAGGCGCTCTTCAGCCAGGTGCCGGAGCGGAACTCGTCCACGTCGCCGGTGCCGGTGTACTCGGAGGGCTGGATCGGCTCGCCCGCGCCGTAGATGACCTCCTGCACCCAGTAGGCGTTGGGGTTGGCCGTCCTGGCCTTGATCGCGGCGAGGTCGGCGGCGGCGATGTGCTTGGCCGCGTCGATCCGGTAGCCGTCGACGCCGAGCGAGGCCAGGTCGTTCAGGTAGCCGGCGATGGTCTGCTGGACGTACGCGCTGCCGGTGTTCAGGTCGGAGAGGTTGACCAGCTCGCAGTTCTGCACGTTGGAGCGGTCGGCGTAGTTGCTGATCGCGGTGCGGCAGGAGTGGAAGTCCTGGTCCTGGTAGTACCCGGGGTAGGTGTACTTGGCGTAGGCGGTGCCGCCGGTGCCCGTCCCGGAACCGGCCGACATGTGGTTGATCACCGAGTCGGCGACCACCTTGACCCCCGCCGCGTGGCAGGTGTCGATCATGTTCTTGAAGGACGTCCGGTCGCCGAGCCGCCCGGCTATCTTGTACGAGACCGGCTGGTAGGAGGTCCACCACTGGCCGCCCTGGATGTGCTCCTGGGGCGGGGAGACCTCGACGAAGCCGTACCCCTTCGGGCCGAGCGTGTCGGTACAGGCCTTGGCGACCGAGTCGAAGCGCCACTCGAAGAGCGTCGCCGTGACGTCCTTCGCGCCGGGTGGGGAGGCCTGGGCGGTGGGCGCGGCGCCGAACGCCGCGGTGAGCGAGAGCGCGAGTGCCGCCGAGGCGGTGAGCGCGCCGGCCGCGCGGGCGGACCGGCGGGTGGGGGCGGTGGTGACCACGATGTCTCCTGGGGGCTGGGGTGGGGCAGCCGGGGCGAGCTTGCAGCGAATTTCAGTAACTTGCCGGAAACTTGCAGCGCTGAACCTAGAGCCGCCCGCAGGGGTCGTCAAGAGTCGAGGAGGAACGTTTCCGCAGCTCGGGACAGGTCGCACACGAACCCATGGGTCGGCAAAGGGCGCGGAGGCCCGCGCAGGAGCCATCGGGTGAAGTCACCGGGTGAAGCCCCCGGGTGAAGTCACCGGGTGAGGCGCCGGCCCCGCGGAGGGGCCGGCGCGGCGATGCCGCGTCAGACCGCGTCGGGCCCGCGCTCGCCGGTGCGGACCCGGACGATGTCCTCCACCGGGACCGACCAGACCTTGCCGTCGCCGATCTTCCCGGTGCGGGCGGCCCGGACGATCTCCTCCATCACCCGCTCGGCGTCCGCGTCCTCCACCACGACCTCGATCCGGGCCTTGGGCACCAGGTCGATCCGGTACTCGGCCCCCCGGTAGACCTCGGTGTGGCCGTGCTGGCGCCCGTACCCACTGGCCTCGGTGACGGTCAGTCCGTGCACGCCGACGGCCTGCAGCGCGTTCTTGACCTCGTCCAGCTTGAACGGCTTGACGATCGCGGTGATCAGCTTCATGCGGAGGGGGTCCTGTCGGAGGAGTGCGTGAGCACGGAGGTGGCGGTGGCCCGGGCCACCGTGGCGTGGGCCGTCGTACCGTGGCCCAGGACGCCGTGATCGTACGCGGTCTCGGCGTGCACGGCGAGGTCCAGACCGGCGAGTTCCTGCTCCTCGTCGGCGCGGAAGCCCATCAGCCGGTCGATCACCCGGCCGATCCCGTACGTCATGGCGAAGGCGTACACCGCCACCGCCGCCACCGCCGCCAGTTGCCGGCCGAGTTGTCCCAGCCCCCCGCCGTGCAGCAGCCCGGCCGGGCCGCCGGTCATCGCGGTGGTGGCGAACAGGCCGATCAGCGCGGTGCCGATGACACCGGCCACGAAGTGCACGCCCACCACGTCCAGCGAGTCGTCGTAGCCGAAGCGGAACTTCCAGCTCACCGCGTACGAGCAGACCACGCCCGCCAGCAGCCCGATCACCAGGGCGCCCGGCAGGTCGACGCTGCCGCAGGACGGGGTGATCGCGACCAGCCCGGCCACCGCGCCGGAGGCCGCGCCGAGCGTGGTCGCGTGGCCGTCCCGGCGCTTCTCCACCAGCAGCCAGCCGAGCAGCCCGGTGCAGCCCGCCGCCTGGGTGTTGAGCAGCGCGGACGCCGCCAGGCCGTTGGCGCCCAGCGCCGAGCCCGCGTTGAAGCCGAACCAGCCGAACCAGAGCAGTCCGGCGCCGAGCAGCACCAGCGGCAGGCTGTGCGGGCGCATCGCCTCCTTGCCGAAGCCGATCCGCGGCCCGAGCAGCAGGGCCAGGGCGAGGCCGCTCGCCCCGCAGTTGACCTCGACCACCGTGCCGCCGGCGAAGTCCAGCGCACCGAGCTTCGACAGGATCCAGCCGCCGGGCGCGAACACCCAGTGCGCCACCGGGACGTACACCAGCAGCGTCCAGACGGCGGTGAAGGCCACCCAGGCACCGAACTTCGCGCGGTCCGCGATGGCGCCGCTGATCAGCGCGGCGGTGATGATCGCGAAGGTCAGCTGGAAGGTGGCGAACAGCACGGTCGGGACGTGGCCGGTGAGCGAGGAGGGGGTGATTCCGGCCATCCCGAGGTGGTCCAGGCCCCCGATCAGGCCCCAGCCGCCGGCGTCCGCGCCGAACGCGAGCGAGTAGCCGGCCAGCAGCCAGACCACGGTGACCACGGCGATCGAGACGAAGCTCATCATCAGCATGTTGAGCACGCTCTTGGTGCGCACCATGCCGCCGTAGAACAGGGCCAGGCCGGGGGTCATCAACAGGACGAGCGCGGTGCTGGCCAGCAGCCAGGCGGTGTCACCGGTGTCGAGGCCGGGTGACGGGTCAGCCAGGAACATGGGCGTGCCTTCCCAGAGGCCTGCGCGGACAGGGGTGCCCCACCCGGCACGCCCCGGGGAGGGTGGTGGCGGGTACGGGTGGGCGGGGTCGCAGGTCGGTTGGGAGAGTTTCGCGGGGACGGATTTCTTGTTGCGGACGGACACGTTTCGGCCGTGTTTCGTGTTGCCCGACCGTTGCCCGGCGGTTGCCGACGGGTTTCCGGAACCTCACCGACGACGCAGGGCCCGGCAGCCGTGGCTGCCGGGCCCTGCTCCCTGTCTTACCTGGTTCTACTGACCGTGGATCAGGGTCAGCTGGTGGTGATCGCGGTGTCGTCGATCACGAAGCTCGTCTGCAGCGAGGAGTCCTCGGTGCCGGTGAACTTCAGGGTGACCGTCTGGCCCGCGTAGGCCGAGAGGTCGAAGGTGCGCAGCTGGTAGCCGGTGGCCTTGTCCACGTTGGAGTAGGTCTTCAGCGCGGTGCCGTTGACCGTGACCGCCAGCTTGTCGTACACCGTGCTGCCGGTCTCGGCGGTGTCGATGTGCAGGTAGAAGCTGAGCGAGGCCTTGCAGCCCGCCGGGATGGTCACCGTCTGCGAGAGGGTGTCCGTGTGGGCGGAGCCGTAGCCGTTCAGCCAGGCCTTCCAGGTACCGCCGTGGGCGGCCTGCGACGAGCTGGAGTCGACGACGCCGCTGGAGGAGGTCCAGGGGGCGGCGGTGCCGGTCTCGAAGCCCGCGTTGCCCAGCAGCTGCGCCGGGGTGCAGGTGGTGTTCACGTCGGTGACCGTCCAGGTGAAGCTGGCGGTCCCGGTCTTGTTGGCGGAGTCCTTCGCCGTGACGGTCACGTTGGACGTGCCGACGGCGCTCGGGGTGCCGGAGATCAGGCCGGTGGAGGCGTTGATCGACAGGCCGGCCGGCAGGCCGGTGGCCGAGTAGGTCAGCGGGGCGGTGCCGCCGTTGGCCTTGATGCTCAGGCTGACCGCGGTGCCGACCTTGGTGCTCTGGTTGCCCGGGCTGGTGACGGTGACGCCACCCGGGTTCTGGGGCACGGTGCCGACGTTGACGCCCGCCCAGGCGGTGCCGACCGCGAGGAGCTCGGCGCTGCCCGCGCCGTAGAGGTCGGTGGCCGCCTTCTCCGTCGCGACGCGCGCCGCGGCGTAGTCGGTGTTGGAGGTCATGTAGGTGGTCAGCGCCTTGTACCAGATCGCCGCCGCCTTGTCCCGGCCGATGCCGGTGACGGTGATGTTGCCCTGGGTCGGCGAGTTGTAGTTGACGCCGTTGATGACCTTCGCGCCGCTGCCCTCGGACAGCAGGTAGAAGAAGTGGTTGGCGACGCCCGAGGAGTAGTGGACGTCCTTGTTGCCGACCGTGGAGGACCAGTAGTCGGCGGAGCCGCCGTCCTTGGAGGGCTTGTCCATGTAGCGCAGCGGGGTGCCGTCCCCGTTGATGTTGATCAACTCGCCGATGAGGTAGTCGGGGTTGTCGGTCGGGATGTTGGCGTAGAACTCGACCATGGTGCCGAAGATGTCCGAGGTGGCCTCGTTCAGGCCGCCGGACTCACCCGAGTAGGTGAGGTTCGCCGTGGCGGCGGTGACGCCGTGGCTCATCTCGTGGCCCGCGACGTCGAGCTCGGTCAGCGGGTGGGTGTTGCCGTCACCGTCGCCGTAGGTCATGCAGAAGCAGTCGTCGTCCCAGAACGCGTTCACGTAGTTCTGGCCGTAGTGGACGCGGCTGTAGGCGCCGGCACCGTCGTTGCGGATGCCGTTGCGGCCGAAGGTGTTCTTGTAGTAGTCCCAGGTGGCCGAGACGCCGAAGTGGGCGTCGACCGCGGCGGACTCGCTGTTGGCGACGGTGCCGTCGCCCCAGCTGTCGGTCGACTTGGTGTACAGGGTGCCGGTGCCGCTGGTCCCGTGGTTCAGGTTGGTGGTGTACATCCCACCGCGGGTGCCGTCCTTGAGCTGGAACGTCGAGCCCGACTGCGTCGTGCCGACGGTCACGTTGCCGACGAAGACGCCCTTGCCGGTGCCGGTCTTGACGCCCTCGAACTTCAGGATGACCTGGCCGGAGGTCGCGTCGGTGACCACGTGCAGCTTGCTCGGGGTGCCGTCCGACTCGGTGGAGGAGACGACCGTCTCCCAGGCGAGCCGCGGGCTGCCGTCGGCGGCCCAGACCACCAGGCGGGGCGCGTTCTCCAGCGAGGAGCCGGACTCGGCGGCCAGCGCGGCCGACTGCGCGGCCGGCGCGGCGAGCTTCGGCGTGGTGTTCACGCCGGTCAGAGCGGCCTCGGTGGCCTTGGTCACACCCTGGGTGGCGCCGGTGGCGTCCTGGTGGACGATCAGGTCGCCGCCGAGCACCGGGAGTCCGGCGTAGGTGCGCTCGTAGCGCAGGTGGCGGGCGCCGTTGGCGTCCTGGACGACGTCCTTGGTGACCAGCTTCTCCTCGCTGCCCAGGCCCAGGGTCTGGGCGAGGGTGGCGGTCTGCTGGGTCGCGGAGGCGATCAGCTGGGCGCGGCTCGTCTGCTGGGCCGCGACGGCCGCCGGAGCGTCAGCGGTGGCTGCCTGCGCGATGACGGGGATGCCGGTCACCAGCAGCGCGGTGGTGGCGGCCATGACAACCGCTGCCTTCCGAGCCTGGGTGTAACGGGACATGCGGACTCCTTTTCCGACCGGCGCGGGGTTCGCGTGCGGTGGAGAGAACCTGGACCGCGGGGTTGCGGCACAGTGGGGGCCCCCGCCGCCGGTGTGCGGCGCGGGTGCGGTGTGCGGAGCTTGTTGCTTTGCCGAGGGGGTGCGCTGTACCTGACCTGGGGCAGCTGCACCGGGGGGTGGGGCCCCCACGTCTGCAGCCGGAGGAATCGTGGCAGCAAACGAGTCGTGAATGACAGATGCATGCCATGGATTGGCCGATTCGCACCAGCGACCGTTCATCCGCAGGGCCGCCAACTGTGTTACAGCCGCACGAAGTTCTGGACACGGTTTTCAATAACGCCGGAAGGTTTGACCACACCCGGCGGTCACTGACCAGCACGCCGGGGCCGCGACCGGCCCGAAACCCGGACGACAGCGCCCGGTCGGCGCGGCACGTCACCTTTCCGGCCGTGCCAGCGTCGGTTTCCGGCCAATCACCGAATGGAACGGCTGTGAAGGGAACCGGAACGGAACGGCCCCGCACCGCCGTGAGGGCGGTGCGGGGCCGGACCCGGCGGACCGTCAGTGCTGGACGAACACCGCCACGGTGCGGCCCGGCACGGTGAAGGTGCCGGTCGCGGTGTCGAAGCCGGACCGCCCGACCACCGGGTCCGCGCCGCCCGCCTGCACCGGGTGCAGGCCCTGGGCCGTCCCCTTCAGGGCGGCCACGGTCTGGCTCTGCGCGGTCGGCGTCGCGTTGAACACCACGGTCAGGCCCTTCTCCGCGCCCGGCAGTCCGGTGCCGTCCAGGTGCAGCGTGATCACCCCGGGCGCCTCGCCGGGCGTGCCGGAGAGCGGGTAGGAGAGCCGCCGCTGCACCTCGGCCAGGGTGGGCAGGGCGAACAGCGGCGAGGACTGCTTGATCCGCAGGAACTGCTGGTACTGCGCGGTCGTCGCCGCGATCTGCGTCGCGCCGACCTTCAGCCCCGGGTTGGCCAGCAGGGACGCGGACAGCGGCCACATCCCCTTGTTGTCGGCCGCCATCGGCACGCCCCGGCCCCAGCCGTTGCCCTGGGCCGGATCCCAGTGGATGGCGTTGAACCAGTCACCGGAGTCGTAGGAGTTGGCGTCCAGCGACTTCGAGCGCAGCAGGTCGCTGCCGGCCTGGGCGAAGCCCGGGCCCTGGGTCAGGGCGGTCAGCGAGAGCGCGAGCGCCTGCATCCTGGCCCGGTCGGCGGGAGCGGTGCCCGCGGGGAGCTTGAAGGCCAGTGCGTCGAACAGGCCGGCGTTGTCGTGCGCGTCCACGTACTCCACCGACTCGCCGGGCCTGGCCGCGTAGCCGGTCGGGGCGCCGTTGTAGTCGACCCCCGCGCCGGTGACCGTCCGCCCGGAGCTGTCGGTGAAGGTGTAGCCGGCCAGGTTGCCGGTGAGCGCCACCTTCAACTGGTCCATCTGCTTCAGCAGCCGGGCCTTCTGCTGCTCCGGGGTGCCGTTGTCCGCCGAGCCGTTCGGGTCGGTGTACAGGCCCGAGGCGAAGCCCTGCTGCGGGGCGGAGGACAGCTGGAAGTTGCCGCCCCGTGCCGCGTCGCGGATCCGGTCGTCGAAGGTGGCGATGCCGGTTCCGGCCATGGTGAGCTGGGTGGCCTGCTCGAAGCGGGCGTTGTCGGCGACGACCCCGAAGTTCCAGCCCTCGCCGTAGAGGAAGATGTTCCTGCCGTCCACGCCGTCCGAGTCCGGCGTCATCCGCCGCAGCGCCGCCTGCACGTCCAGCATGGTGGACTTCGGGTCCAGGCCCATCAGGTCGAAGCGGAAGCCGTCCACCTTGTACTCGCGGGCCCAGGTGGTGACGGAGTCCACCACCAGGCGGTTCATCATGGCGTGCTCGGGCGCGGTGTCCGCGCAGCAACTGTCGGTCGTCACCTTGCCGTTGGCGTCGAGCCGCTGGTAGTACCCGGGGACGACCCGGTCCAGCACCGAGTGCTCGGCCTGCCCGCTGGCGGCGGTGTGGTTGTAGACCACGTCCAGCACCACGCGCAGCCCGGCCTCGTGGAGCGCCTGCACCATCTGCCGGAACTGCACCGTGCGGGCGGTGCCCTGCGGGTCGGTGGCGTACGAGCCCTCCGGCACGGTGTAGTGCAGCGGGTCGTAGCCCCAGTTGTAGGCGTCCTCGGCGGCGACCGCGGCCACGCACTCCTGCTGCTTCTCGCTGTCCGCGGCAAGGGCCTTGAGGTCGCAGGCGGGCAGCTTCTGGTCCGCCCGGTTCTCCCGGATGGTGGCGATGTCGAAGGTCGGCAGCAGGTGGACGGTGGTCACCCCGGCCCTGGCCAGGTCCCGCAGGTGCTGCATACCGGCCGACTTCGACTCGGTGAAGGCCAGGTAGGTGCCGCGCTCGGCGGCCGGCACGGTGGTGTCCTCCACCGAGAAGTCCCGGACGTGCAGTTCCTGGATCTGCTGGCGACCGGGCGGGACGGCCCCGGGGACGGCGTGCTCCTCCCAGCCCGGGGGCTTGAGCTCCCCGGCGGAGAGGTCGGCCACCAGGCTCCGCGCGGAGTCGGTGGAGAGCGCGACCGAGTACGGGTCGGTGACGGCGTTGGTCACCACCCGCCGGACGTCCGGCGCCCAGACCTTCACCTGGTACAGGTAGTACTTGCCGTCCAGCTCCGCCTTGTCGCGGACGAGTTCCCAGACGCCGGTCTCGTCGTCCAGCTTCAGCGGAAGCGTCCTCGGGGTGCCGCCGGCCGGGCCGTCGAAGACCTGGACGGACACCTCCTGGGCGGTCGGCGCCCACAGGGACAGCGCCACCTTGCCGCGGTAGTAGGCCGGACCGAAGTCGACCTTGCCGGTGCGGCGCGCGTACAGGTCGTCCAGGACGCCGGGGATCTGCACGCCGGTGGCGGCGAGCACGGCGCCGCTCGGCAGGTGCTCGGTGAACAGCAGCTGGCCGCGGAGCGCCTGGGCGACGCGGCCCGCGTCCCGGGCGTCCACCGTGAAGGCGCGGTAGCCCGCCAGGTGCGGGTACGCGGCCTTCTGCGCGGCGGTCAGGCCGCCGGGGGCGGGCTCCAGCCGGATCCACTGGCCGGGCTTGGAGAGCACTCCCCGGTCCGCGGTGATCGCACCCGCCGGGTCGTACACCAGCTGGGCGCTGGTCCCGCCGGCCAGGGCCGCGTCGTTGGCTCCGTACGCCGCGGGGACGACCACCGTCCGGGCGTCGATCCACTGGGCCTTGGCCGAGCCGAGGTCCACCTGCGCGGAGGCGGCGGCGTTCTGCGGCAGCAGGTAGCCCTCCCTGCCGCCCAGGATCCAGACCTCGCGGCCGTTGACGGCGAGGTCCAGCGACTGGTCGTTCGGCAGGTCCTTGTCGTTGCCCCTGTGCAGGATGTAGCTGAGGCTGGTCGCGCCGGGCGCGAGCGGCACCTCGAAGACGGCGCCGAAGGCGTCCCGGCGGACCGGCGTCAGCGGGCTGCCCCAGTCGGTGGGCGCGGCCGCGCCGGTCCAGTCGTGCAGGCCCCAGCCGTCGTAGTCGCCGTCGGCCCGGTTGTAGTGGATGACGGCGGTGCCGGCGGGCGGGGCGGCGACCGGGCCGGGGTTGGCGGTGCGGACGGTCGGGTCGCCCTCGGCGAGCCAGATCTCGCCGGTCGCGCCGACGTCGATGTGGCGGTCGGCGTCCACGTCCTTGACGCCGTCCTTCTCCACGACGAACCCGACGTCGGAGGCCCCGGCCTTCAGCTTCACGTACGCGAAGGCGCCGTACGCGTCGCGGCCGGTGAAGCCGTGCCCGGCGGGCCACTGGGTGGACTCGCCGTCGGCGAGGTCGCCCCAGGCGTAGAGGTTCCAGCCGTCGTAGGCGTTGTCCTTGCGCTGGTAGTGCACGACCGCGTACGGGCGGGCGGTGGCGCTGGGCACCGGCTTCGGCGCGGGGGTTCCGGTGGTGAAGGAGCCGGTGGCCGAGCGCAGGTGGCCGGAGGAGTCCTGGACGACGGCCTTGTAGCGGACGACCGTGCCGGGCGGGACACCGCCGAGGTCCTGGGTGACCCGGTACGAGCCGGTGTCCGAGGTGCCGAGCACCTGCCAGCCGGCGGTGCCGATCTGCGCGGCGAAGGAGACCCGGTCGAAGCCGCCGCCGTCGACCTGCGCGCCGATGGTGACGGTGCCGGTCGAGCCGTCGGCGGGGGTCCTCAGCGCGAGCTGCGGAGCGGCGGGCACCGGCGCCAGCCGCCCGGCGGCCTTGAACACCACCGAGGAGAGCGCCGGCACGGTGACGGTGACCTTGCGGTCCGCACCGCTGGCGAGCCGCTCCCCGGCCGCCGGGTAGATCCGGTCGAAGCCCTGCCCGGCCGAGAAGGTGTCCAGGGTGACGGTCTTCGCCTCGGTGGCGTTGTTGACCGCGACCAGGTACTCGACCTGCTGTCCGGCGTCGATCCGGGAGAAGGCGTACACGCCCGCGCCGTCGGCGGCGTACCGCTGGATCTGGGCGCCGTCGGCGAGCGCCGGGTGGTCCCGGCGCAGCGCGGCCAGGCCGGCGATGCCCCGGTACAGCTCGCCGCCCTGCTCGTAGCGGTCGGCCGGGCCGGTGGCGCCGCCGAGCACCCGGTCGCTGTTGTACGACGGGGTCTTCGAGGCGAACAGGTCCTGCCGGGCGTCCTTGTCGCCGCCCGCGCCGGTGAAGCCCTGCTCGTCGCCGTAGTAGACGACGGGCTGGCCGCGGGTGAGGAACTGCAGCTCGTTGGCGAGCCGGTCCTTGCGCAGCAGGGTGGCCTCGTCGGCACCCGGGTTGTCGGCCAGCAGGAAGGAGCCGAAGCGGCCCATGTCGTGGTTGCCGAGGAAGGTCGGCAGCTCGTAGGCGTCGGTGTCGGCGGTGGTGTAGCGGTAGTCCTGGCCGTACACGTCGGCGAGGCCCGCGGCCGGGCCGCCCTGGGAGGCGTAGGAGCGGGCGGCGTTCTGGAACGGGAAGTCCAGCGTGGCCTGCAGCCTGCCCTTGGTGACGTAGGGCGAGGTGACGGCCGGGTCGCCGGAGTAGACCTCGCCGAACATGAAGAACTTCCTGTTGCCCTGCTTGGCCGCGAAGTCCTTGAGCGCGGGCGCCCACTGCTGCCAGAACGCCATGTTGACGTGCTTGACGGTGTCGATCCGGAAGCCGTCCACGCCGGCGTCCTTGACCCACTGCTGGTAGACCTTCTCGAAGCCCTGGACCACCCGGGGGTTCTGGGTGTCGAGGTCGTCCAGGCCGGAGAAGTCGCCCTCGGTGGCGGACTCGCCGGCGAAGGTGGAGTCGCCCCGGTTGTGGTAGAGCGAGGGGTCGTTGAGCCAGGCCGGGGTCTTGGCGGTGGCGTCGGCGGGGTTCCGGAAGACCGGGCTGTAGGGGAAGGAGTCCCGGCCGGTCCTCGGCCAGGCCGTGCCCGCGTCGGCGACGGCGGTCTCGTCGACCGGCCGTCCGTCCGCGTCCAGCACCGGGTAGGCGCCGGTGGAGCGGTAGCCGTACTGCTTCTGCTGGTAGTCGATGACGTCGGCGGTGTGGTTGGTGATGACGTCGAAGAAGACCTTGATGCCCCGGGCGTGCGCCTTGGCTATCAGCTCCTTGAGCTGGTCGTTGGTGCCGAAGTGCGGGTCGACCTGGGTGAAGTCGGTGATCCAGTAGCCGTGGTAGCCGGCCGAGGCGTTCTCCCCGGTGCCCTGCACGGGCTTGTTCCGGAAGATCGGGGCCATCCAGATCGCGGTGGTGCCGAGGTCCTGGACGTAGTCGAGCCGCTGGATCAGGCCCGCGAGGTCGCCGCCGTGGTAGAAGCCCTTGTCGGCCGGGTCGAGGCCGTTCTCCAGCCGGCTGCCGGTGATGCCGCCGCTGTCGTTGCCGCGGTCGCCGTTGGCGAAGCGGTCCGGCAGGACGAAGTAGAACTGCTCGCGGGTGAGGTCGTGCCGCCCGGCGGTCGCGGCGAGCGCGGCGTCCGAGGGCGGGGCGGGCGGAGCGGCGGCGAGGGCCGCGGGGGTGGTGCCGAGGGTGGCGGCGGTCAGTGCGGCGGCGAGCAGCACGGCCGCGCGGCCCGGTCTGCGCAGGGGGGTGGTGCTCCGCGGGCGGCGGGGCGGGAGATCGGCCACTGAGGGCTCCCTTGCGAGGGAAGGGGGATCGGGTTTCCAGGACGCTAGCGGGCTGCAATATGTTTCAGCAAGATGCAGAAACCGTTTCGTGCGGGGAAACCCCGGACCCCCCGCAGCGCCGCCCGACCCCCCGCTTGCGCCGGCCGATCGACTCGGCGTGACAATGGGACATATGCCCGTCCCACCGGTTCATACCAGACCCGACAGCACCCCCTACCCCGGTGGGAGTCGCCCCCTAACCCTCAAGGGGGACATCCGGTGAAGAATCCACTTCCAGAGGATGAGCAGACGGCTACGGGACGTCTGGCAGACTTCTCGTCCATGGGGGAACCGACCGAGATCCAGCAGACCGGCGCCGATCGCGCCGGCGCGGCGCACGGTGGCGGTTCCGGAGCAGGCCCGGCCGAGCCCGGCCGGATGCCCGACGGAGCCACCCGTGTCGCCCAGTCCCGTTCGGCGGCGCTGCGCAGCCGCGTCCGCGACCAGCGCCGCTCGCCGGCCCGGCCGCGGATCTGGTTCGAGCTCGCCCTGATCGGGATCAGCTACTGGGTGTACTCGCTCGTGCGCAACGCCGTGCCCGAGCAGGAGGCGATAGCCCAGAAGCACGCCTCCTGGATCTGGGACTTCGAGCAGAGCCTGGGCGTCGCGATCGAGCGCTCGGTCAACCACGCGGTCGACAAGGCCTCGTGGCTGATCGTCGGGATGAACTACTACTACGCGACGCTGCACTTCATCGTGACCATCGGCGTGCTGGTCTGGCTCTACCGCCGCCATCCGGGCCGCTACGCCGCCGCCCGCACGGTGCTGTTCGTGACCACCGGCATCGCGCTGGTCGGCTTCTACTTCTTCCCGCTGGCACCGCCCCGGCTGATGACCGACGGCGGGTTCATCGACACCCTGAAGGTCCACAACACCTGGGGTTCGATGGCCTCCGGGCCCGCGACGCACGTCTCCAACCAGTACGCGGCGATGCCCTCGATGCACATCGGCTGGTCGATGTGGTGCGGTCTGGCGATCTTCTTCCTGGCCCGCCGGGCCTGGGTGCGGGTGCTCGGACTGCTGTACCCGCTGGCCACCCTGGTGGTGATCGTCTCGACCGCCAACCACTTCTGGATGGACGCCGTCGGCGGTGAGCTCTGCCTCCTGGTCGGCTTCCTCGCGGCCCGCTGGATCTACCACTCCTGGCCCTACCGACTGCCCCGGGTACCGGCCCGGGAGGCGCGGGACGAGCCGATCACCGTCCCCGAGCAGTGGAGCGAGCCCGCGGTCGGCGCCGGGCAGCGCTGACCCCGCCGACCCGAAGGGCCCCGCAGACCTGGTCTGCGGGGCCCTCGGCGTACACCGGGGCGCCGGACCGGCCGGCGCGGCCCCTCAGCCGTCGTAGAACAGCCGGTCCACCACCGCCCGGGCCCGCCGGGTGGTGCGCCGGTAGTCGTCCACCAGCTCGCCGCTGTGCCCGGTGCCGTAGCCGAGGTAGCGGGCCACCCCGGACAGCTCCCGCGCCTCCGCGGGGAAGCTGTCGCCCGGCCGGCCGCGCACCAGCATCACCGCGGAGCGCACCCGCGAGGCCAGCACCCAGGCGGCGTCCAGCACGGCCGCGTCCTCGGCCCCGACCAGTCCGGCCCCGACGGCCGCGGCCAGGGCCGCCCTGGTCCGGGTGGTGCGCAGGGCCGGCAGCTCGTGCCCGTGCCGGAGCTGGAGCAGCTGGACCGTCCACTCCACGTCCGCCAGGCCGCCCCGGCCGATCTTGGTGTGGGTGGTCGGGTCGGCGCCGCGCGGCAGCCGCTCGGCCTCGATCCTGGCCTTGATCCGGCGGATCTCCACCACGTCCCGCTCCGGCACGCCCGTCCCCGGGTAGCGCAACGGGTCGATCAGCTGCCGGAACCGCTCCCCCAGCTCGGCGTCCCCGGCCACCGGCTCGGCGCGCAGCAGCGCCTGGCTCTCCCAGGCGTGCGACCAGCGCCGGTAGTACGCGGCGTACGAGGCGAGGGTGCGCACCAGCGGGCCGTTGCGGCCCTCGGGGCGCAGGTCGGCGTCGACCAGCAGCGGCGGTTCGGTGGAGGGCGCGCCCAGCAGGGTGCGCAGCTCGTGGCAGACCGCCTGGGCGGCCCGGGCGGCGTCCTGGTCCAGCGAGCCCAGCAGCGGCTCGTGGACGAAGAGCACGTCCGCGTCGGAGCCGTAGCCGAGCTCGCGCCCGCCGAAGCGGCCCATCGCGATCACCGCGATCCGGGTCGGCAGCTCGCCGTGCCGGGCCTCCCAGCCGGCGGTGCAGGCGCGCAGCGCGCCCTGGAGGGTCGCGGCGTTCAGCGCGGTGAGCGCCTCCCCCGCGGCGTCCAGCGCCTCGGCGGGGTCGTCGCCGAGCCGGCCGAGGACGTCGGCGGCGGCGGTCCGGAACAGCTCCCTGCGGCGCACCGAGCGGGCCGCGGCAACGGCGGTGGCGGCGGTGTCGGCCCGGCCGACGGCGGCCAGTATCTCCTGCTCCAGGGCGGGTCGGCCGCGCGGCGCCAGGCCCTGCGGGTCGCCGAGCATGGCGACCGCCTCCGGGGCGCGCAGCAGCAGGTCGGGGGCGAGCCGGCCGGCCGACAGGACCCGGGCCAGCTGCTCGGCGGCGGCGCTCTCGTCGCGCAGCAGCCGCAGGTACCAGGGGGTGCGGCCGAGCGCGTCGGAGACCTGGCGGAAGTTGAGCAGCCCGGCGTCCGGGTCGGCGGAGTCGGCGAACCAGCCGAGCAGCACCGGCAGCAGGGTGCGCTGGATGGCGGCCTTGCGGCTGACGCCCGAGGCGAGCGCGCTGAGGTGGCGCAGCGCGGCGGCCGGGTCGGCGTAGCCGAGCGCCTCCAGCCGGGCGCGGGCGGCGTCCGGGGTGAGGCCGGCGGCGCCGGTCGGCAGCTCGGCGACGGCGTCCAGCAGCGGCCGGTAGAACAGCTTCTCGTGCAGTCGGCGGACCTCGACGGAGTGCCGCCGCCACTCGCGCTGGAGGGCGGCGACCGGGTCGGCGCGGGTGTCGTCGTTGATCAGCGGCGCGAGCGAGCGGGCGAGCCGGCGCTGGTCGCCCTCGGCCTTGGGCATCAGATGGGTGCGGCGCAGCCGGTGCAGCTGGATGCGGTGCTCCAGCGAGCGCAGGAAGCGGTAGGCGGTGTCCAGCGAGACGGCGTCGGCCCGGCCGACGTAGCCGCCGCGGGAGAGCGCGGCGAGCGCCTCCAGGGTGTTGCCGCTGCGCAGCGCCGGGTCGGTGCGGCCGTGCACCAGCTGGAGCAGTTGGACGGAGAACTCGACGTCGCGCAGGCCGCCCGGGCCGAGCTTGAGCTGGCGGTCCAGCTCGGTGGCGGGGATGGAGTCGATCACCCGGCGGCGCATCTGCTGCACGTCGGCGACGAAGTTCTCCCGGGCGGCGGCCTGCCAGACCATCGGGGCGAGCGCGTCCAGGTAGGCGGCGCCGAGTTCGGCGTCCCCGGCGACCGGGCGGGCCTTGAGCAGGGCCTGGAACTCCCAGGTCTTGGCCCAGCGCTGGTAGTAGGCGAGGTGGCTGGCCAGGGTGCGGACCAGCGGGCCGTTGCGGCCCTCGGGGCGCAGGTTGGCGTCCACCGGCCAGATGGTGCCCTCGCCGGTGGTGTCGGAGCAGATCCGGGTGAGGGCGGCGGCGAGCCGGGTGGCGCCCTTGACGGCCTCGTGCTCGTCGACGCCCTCCTGCGGCTCGGCGACGAAGATGACGTCGACGTCGGAGACGTAGTTGAGTTCGCGCCCGCCGCACTTGCCCATGCCGATGACGGCGAGGCGGCAGGACCGGGCGGCCTCCGGGTCCTGCTCGGCGGCGATGTCGAGGGCGGTCTGCAGGGTGGCGCCGGCCAGGTCGGCGAGCTCGGCGGCGGTCTGGGCGAGGTCGGTGGTGCCGGTGAGGTCGCGGGCGGCGATGGCCAGCAGGCAGCGGCGGTAGGCGACCCGCAGGGCGTCCGGACGGTCGGGCACGCCGTGGCCCCGAACGCCCTGGTCGAGCGCGCGCCGGAAGTCGTCCGGGCCTGGGTGCATGTCGCGCAGCTCGAAGGTGACCAGGGCGTGCCAGTCGTGCGGGTGCCGGGCCAGGTGGTCGGCGAGCGCGGCGGACGCGCCGAGCACGCCGAGCAGGCGGTCGCGCAGCGGCTTGGAGGTGGTGAGGGTGTCGCGCAGGGTGTGCCGGTCCTGCTCGTCGGCGGCCTCCAGCAGTCGGGCGAGGCCGAGCAGGGCGAGGTCCGGGTCGGCGGTCGCGCCGAGCGCGTCCAGCAGGACGGGGTCGTCGGCCAGCCCCTCCAGGCCGGGCCCGGCGAGCAGCCGGACGGCCTGCGCCGGATCGGTGAATCCGCGCCGCACCAGCCTGATCTCCGGCCGGCTGACCCGGCTCCCGGCCCGCTGATCCTCCACCGACATCGCCCCTCCGGCTTCCGGCCCGCGCGGCCCGCGCCCGACCGGTCCGAGCCGCCTCCAGCAGGGTACGCGGCCGCGCTCCGCGCCGCGCGCCCCGGCGCCGGCCGCCCGGCGGGAACGATCACGCGGGTCCGGTGGCGTGTCCTCGGCCGGCCCCGGCTCGTTGGACCGGAGCCGACCCGTCCGGCCCCGCCTTCCCCCGCCTTCCCCCGCCTCGTCCCGCCCCCGGAGCGCCGATGCCCGCCCGACTGCCGTCGCTCACCGGGCTGCGGTTCTGGGCCGCGCTGCTGGTGGTGCTCTACCACCTCGCCCGCAAGGTGGGCGAGGTGCCGCTGCTGGGCCCGCTCGCCTGGTACGGCCGCAGCGGCGTGACGTTCTTCTTCGTGCTCTCCGGCTTCGTCCTGGCCTGGACGTACGACGGGGCGCCGACCACCGCGGGGCGCTTCGCCCGCCGCCGGTTCGCCCGGATCTGGCCGCTGCACGCGCTGACCACGGCGGTGTCGCTCGGCGCGGACGCCGCGATCGGCGCGGCGCTGCCGCTGGCGGCGGCGCTCTGGTCGCTGCCGCTGGTGCACCCGTGGGCCCGGGAGACGGTCTTCGGCGGCAACCCGGCCTCCTGGTCGCTGGGCGCGGAGGCCTGGTTCTACCTGCTCTTCCCTCTCCTGCTGCGCACGCTGGCGCCGCGCCGGCGGTCCTGGCTGCCGCTCGCCCTGCTCTGTGCGGCACTCGGCCCGGCGCTCTGGGCGGCGGGCGCGCTGCTGCCGGACGACCCGGCGGTGCGCGGCTGGCTGCTGGACTACCTGCCGCTGACCCGCACCCCGCAGTTCGTCCTCGGTGTGGCCACCGGGCTGGCCGTCCGGCACGGGCGGCTCCCCCGCGTCCCGCTCGCCGGCGCCGCGGCGGCCGTGGCCGGCTGGCACCTGCTGCTGGTGCCGTGGCACGCGGCCGCCCCGGACTCCGCCTGGTGGGGCCCCTACAGCGCGTCCCAGCTGATGGCGGCGCCGCTGTTCGCCGCGCTGCTGGTGGCGGCCGCCCAGCGGGACGGCGCCGGGGCCGGGCCGCGGCTGCTGGCGGGCCCGGTGGCGGTACGGCTCGGCGAGTGGTCCTACGCCTGGTACCTGGTGCACGAGATCGGCATCCGCTGCTGGCTGGGCACCGCGGGCCGCCCGGCGCCCGGCGCGGCGCTGCCGGTCGTCTGGCTGCTGCTGGCCGCCGGGAGCCTGCTGGTGGCGGGCGGACTGTACCGGTGGGTGGAGCGGCCGTGCGAGCGCGCCCTGCGCGGGCGCCCCGCGCACACGGCGGCGCCGCTGCCGCACCCCGGCCTGCGGGTGCTGCGGCAGCGGCGCCGGGCGGTGGCGCCCGGTCAGCCCTCCAGGGAGCCGTCCAGGTTGACGTAGGCGTAGAAGACGCCCAGGTCGTAACCGTCCTTGTCGGTGTCGAACCGGATGGAGATGTCGGTGTCCCCGTTGCGCAGGTAGGGCGAGATGTCCCACCGGTTGGAGTCGTAGCCGAAGTTGTTGCGGTTGTACGGGTTGCGGGCGAACTGGTCGGCCGGGGACAGCTCCTCGATGGTGGAGTTGAACGAGTCGTTGACCGCGTGGTTCACGTCCTGGAAGGGCGTCAGCGGGCCGTTGGTGGACTTCATGGCGAGGGTGTCGCCGGTCCACTTCAGGTCGCCGTCGTAGACCACGAAGCCGAGCTTGCCCGCGACCGGGCCGGTGGCCGGCGTCTGCAGCCCGTCGAGGGTGAACTCGCGCGGCGGGCTGTCCGGCAGCTCGACCTGGAAGCCGTCCCACACGTGGACGTGGCGCAGCGGCTTGCACGGGTTCTCGTACGCCACCACGATCGTCCAGCCGCCCCAGCTGTGCGGCTTGACCACGGAGTCCATGTTGGCCGCGGTGTAGGTGCCGTTGCCGGACTGCTTCACCAGGTCGGTGATGTCGGCGGAGGCCTGGTAGCTGCTCTCCTCGCTGGTGGTGATGTAGCCGATCGAGGGCTGGTCGTTGGCGATGTTGCGGTACTGGTTCTCGCCGGGGAACTTCAGGTAGATCTCGTCGATCTGGCTCTCCGGCAGCACGGTGTCGCCGATGCCGCGGGTCCCGCCCCAGTACAGGCGGGCGTACTTGATCTCGGAGCCCTCCAGCAGGTTGAGGTCGGCCGAGCTGGCGGAGTAGATCGGGTCGCCGAGCGGGCCGATGCTGCCCGGATCGATGTTGATGTACTTCATCTGGTAGTTGTTGTTGATCGGGCGGCTGCCCGCGCCGGTCCGGGCGTCCACGCACGCCGGCTGCGCCGGGTCGACCGGCGGCTGGGTCTCGTCACAGGTCATCAGCGAGTTGCTGATCCGGGTCACCGACCCGTGGAAGTCGCCCTGGAACCGCGTCGTGAACGGGATCGGGTTCGAGGCGATGGTGTCGGCGCGCAGTTCGGGCTGCTTGGGCCCGGACCCGCGGGCGTCGGCGACGGGGCTGACCAGCAGCTGACCGGCGACGGCGGCGAAGGCCGCCCCCGCGATCCCGATCCGGCGGGCGAGCAGACGGGCGGCGGCGGCGCGGCTGACGGTGGAGGAGGGCATGGGGTCCTTCCAGGTGAGGAGGGGTGGATCACGCTTATCGGATCACAACCCAACGTCACAATCCCCTCACATACCGCCATCGGTGAGCGCGCCAACCCAAACGGAGGGCCCGCCGTCATCCATTCGAATGACGACGGGCCCTCCGGTACTTGACCGGGCGTCAGCGGAGCCCTGCGGCTACAGCACCTGGAGGTTCTTGCGCAGCTCGAAGGGGGTGACCTCGGAGCGGTACTCCTCCCACTCCTGGCGCTTGTTGCGGAGAAAGAAGTCGAACACGTGCTCGCCGAGGGTCTCGGCGACCAGCTCGCTGCGCTGCATCAGGTCGATCGCCTCGCCGAGGTTCTGCGGCATCGGCTGGATGCCCATCGCCCGCCGCTCGGCGTCGGACAGCGCCCAGACGTCGTCGTCGGCGCCGGCCGGGAGCTCGTAGCCCTCCTCGATGCCCTTCAGGCCGGCGGCCAGGGTGACGGCGTAGGCGAGGTAGGGGTTGCAGCCGGTGTCCAGCGAGCGGACCTCGACCCGGGTGGAGCCCTGCTTGCCGGGCTTGTACATCGGGACGCGGATCAGCGCGGAGCGGTTGTTGTGGCCCCAGCAGATGTACGACGGTGCCTCGCCGCCGGCGCCCGCGGTGCGCTGCGAGCCGCCCCAGATCCGCTTGTAGGAGTTGACCCACTGGTTGGTGACGGCGGCCGTCTCGGCGGCGTGCCGGAGCAGGCCGGCGATGAAGGAGCGGCCCACCTTGGACAGCTGGTACTCGGCGCCGGACTCGTGGAAGGCGTTGCGGTCGCCCTCGAAGAGCGAGAGGTGGGTGTGCATCCCGGAGCCCGGGTGGTCGGAGAAGGGCTTGGGCATGAAGCTGGCGTGCACGCCCTGCTCCAGTGCGACCTCCTTCATGACCAGGCGGAACGTCATGATGTTGTCGGCGGTGGAGAGCGCGTCGGCGTACCGCAGGTCGATCTCCTGCTGCCCGGGGGCACCCTCGTGGTGGGAGAACTCCACCGAGATGCCCATCGACTCCAGCATGGTGATCGCCTGGCGGCGGAAGTCGTGGCCCACGCCGCGCGGGGTGTGGTCGAAGTAGCCGGACTGGTCCGCGGGGATCGGCGCGGTGCCGTCGCCCGGCAGGTTCTTCAGCAGGAAGAACTCGATCTCGGGGTGGGTGTAGAAGGTGAACCCGAGGGCGGAGGCCTTCTCCAGGGTCCGCTTGAGCACGAACCGGGGGTCGGCGTAGGACGGCGAGCCGTCCGGCATCAGGATGTCGCAGAACATCCGGGCCGTCCCCGGGGTCTCCGAGCGCCACGGCAGGATCTGGAAGGTGGTCGGGTCCGGCTTGGCGATCATGTCCGACTCGTAGACCCGGGCGAATCCCTCGATCGCCGACCCGTCGAAGCCGATGCCCTCCTCGAAGGCCTGCTCCAGCTCCGCCGGAGCCACCGCGACCGACTTGAGGAACCCGAGCACGTCGGTGAACCACAGCCGGACGAAACGGATGTCACGCTCTTCGAGCGTCCGGAGCACGAACTCCTGCTGCTTGCCCATGGGGACAGTCTCACCTCTGCTCTTTACGTTCGTGTTACGCCCGGAAACCACCCGAAAGCGACTGCCCCCATCATGGCGGATCACCGGCCCCCAGGGCAGTGGCGACCCCGGCCGAACGACATCGCGTCAGATCGACGATTAGACTCGGGACATGCCCAATCTCCGTCTCGCCCTGAGCCAGACCGACCCCTGGGTCGGTGACATCGCACGCAACGGCGATGAGGTGGTGCGCTGGACCAGGCAGGCCTTCGAGGCCGGCGCCCAGCTGGTCGCGTTCCCCGAGATGGCCCTGACCGGGTACCCGGTCGAGGACCTCGCCCTGCGCGGGTCGTTCGTCGAGGCGTCCCGGTCCGCGCTGGCCGGGCTGGCGGAGCGGCTGGCCGACGAGGGCCTGGGATCCCTGCCGGTGGTGGTCGGATACCTCGGGCGCTCCGAGCACGCCGCGCCGCGGTTCGGGCGGCCGGCCGGCTCCCCGCAGAACTGCGCGGCGGTGCTGCACCGGGGCGAGGTGGTCACCCGCTTCGCCAAGCACCACCTGCCCAACTACGGCGTGTTCGACGAGTACCGCTGGTTCGTCCCCGGCGACCAGCTTCCGGTGCTGCGGCTGCACGGGGTGGACGTCGCCCTGGCGATCTGCGAGGACATCTGGCAGGACGGCGGCCGGGTCACGGCCGCCCGCGAGGCCGGGGCCGGCCTGCTGCTGGTGGTCAACGGCTCGCCGTACGAGCGGAACAAGGACGACGCCCGGCTGGAGCTGGTCCGCCGCCGCGCCGCCGAGGCGGGCTGCCCGCTGGCCTACGTCAACATGGTGGGCGCCCAGGACGAGCTGGTCTTCGACGGCGACTCGATCGTGGTCGCCCCGGACGGCGCGGTGCTGGCCCGCTCCCCCCAGTTCGAGGAGCACCTGATGGTCCTCGACCTCGACCTGCCGGCCGCGAGCAGCGACCACACCGACGGCCTGCTGCTCGGCGACGGGCTGCACCTGGTCCGCACCGAGCTGGGCGGCGACCCCGGGCCGGCGCCCGCCGTGCCGCTGACCGCCGAGGTGGCCCCCCGGATCCCGGACGAGGCGGAGATCTGGGCCGCGCTGGTCTCCGGCACCCGGGCGTACGTCACCAAGAACGGCTTCGGGTCCGTGCTGATCGGCCTCTCCGGCGGCATCGACTCGGCCCTGGTGGCGGCCATCGCGGTGGACGCGGTCGGCGCCGGGAACGTCCACTGCGTCTCGATGCCGAGCCGCTACTCCTCGCAGCACTCCAGGGACGACGCCGCCGAGCTGGCCCGCCGCACCGGGCTGCACTTCCGGACCGTGTCGATCGCCCCGATGTTCGACGCCTACCTGGCGGCCACCGAGCTGACCGGACTGGCCGAGGAGAACCTGCAGTCCCGGCTGCGCGGCACGCTGCTGATGGCGATCTCCAACCAGGAGGGGCACCTGGTGCTCGCCCCCGGCAACAAGAGCGAGCTGGCGGTCGGCTACTCCACGCTGTACGGCGACTCGGTCGGCGCGTACGGGCCGATCAAGGACGTCTACAAGTCGCTGGTCTTCCGGCTCGCCCGCTGGCGCAACGAGGAGGCCGAGCGGCGCGGCGAGCAGCCGCCGATCCCGCCGAACACCATCGACAAGCCGCCGTCCGCCGAGCTGCGGCCGGACCAGGTGGACACCGACTCGCTGCCGGACTACGACCTGCTGGACACCGTGCTCGACCTCTACGTCGAGGGAGACCAGGGCCGGGACGCCATCGTCGCGGCCGGTTTCGACCCGGCCGTGGTCGACCGGATCGTCCGGCTGGTCGACACCGCCGAGTACAAGCGCCGACAGTACCCGCCGGGCCCGAAGATCTCGGTCAAGGGCTTCGGACGGGACCGCCGGCTGCCGATCACCAACCGCTGGCGCCGCGGCTGACCCCCGGCCGCCGGGGGGCCCGCCCCCCGGTACCGGCGGTCAGTACCGGTAGTCGGCGGCGATCGCGAGGTGGTCGCTGCCGTCCTGGCCCAAGGTGCGGGAGTCGGTGGGCCGGAGGCCGCCCTTGCTCATGATCTGGTCGATCCGGGCCATCGGGAACGAGGCCGGCCAGCTGAAGCCGAAGCCGTCCCCCGCCGCGCCCTGGGCCGAGCGCATCTGCGAGGTGATCGGCGCCAGGCTGCGGTCGTTCATGGTGCCGTTGAGGTCGCCGAGCAGCAGGACCTTCTTCAGCGGCTCGGCCTCGACGGCGTCGCCGAGCGCCTGCGCGCTGGCGTCCCGCTGGTCGACGGTGAAGCCGCCCTCGGCCTTCAGCCGGACGGACGGCAGGTGCGCGACGTACACCGCCACCGGGCCCTGCGGCGTGGCGACCTGGGCGCGGAACGCCCTGGTCCAGCCCATCTTGATGTCCACCACGGACACTCCGCTGATCGGGTACTTCGACCAGAGGCCGACCGTGCCCTCCACCGCGTGGTACGGGTAGGCGTCGGCCAGCCCGCTCTCGTAGCTGCGCAGCGCCTTGCCGGCCAGCTCCTGGAGGGCGACGATCTGGGCGCCGGAGTCCTTCAGCAGCTGCACCGTGCGCTGCGGGTCGGCGTTGGCCGCGGCGACGTTGTGGCTGACCACCGTCCAGTCGCCGGCGCCGCCGCCCTTGTCGCTGAGCAGCCCGCCGAACAGGTTGAGCCAGACCAGGGTGAGCGCCAGCAGCGCGATCAGCGCGGTGGCGGAGCGCCGCAGCAGGGCGGGCAGCAGCAGGACCGGGACGGCCAGGCCCAGCCAGGGCAGGAAGGTCTCCAGCAGGCTGCCGAGGTTGCCGACGGAGTTCGGGACGTCGGCGTGGAAGACCAGCAGGGCGGTGGTGAGCAGGGCGAGCACGGCGAGGACCAGGCCGCGCCGCCAGGTGGTGGCGCCCCGGGCGTCGCGGCCCCACTGCCGCAGGCCCAGGAAGCCGCGGCCCGGACGGGATCCCTCGGAGGCGCTCCCGGCGGTGGCCGGCCCGCTGCCGCCCTCCGCCGGTACCGCCGCGCGATCCGCCCTGTCCGCCTGTGCCATGCCGTGGCTCCCGTCGTTCGTGCCGCCTGCCGGTCCGATGCCGTGGCCGCCGGGTGGGCGGACGGTGTGCCGGACTGGTGCCGGTTTGATCGGATTCCCGGCTCAGCCTATGCCGGGACAGACGCGGGCTCCGCGGAGCGGGTTCCGGCGTGGCCGGGATTGGTGAGGCAGGCCACGCCGCAGGTCACAGTCCCGCTACAGGTCGCCCCCGGGGAGGTCCCGGACCGCCGGGTGCGGGACCGGGCCGAGCCCCTGGAGCAGGGCGTCGACCATCCGGGCGGCCAGCCCGGGGTCGTCCAGGTCGGAGTCGTCCCACAGGATGCTGCGGGCCAGGATCGGCCCCATCAGCAGGTCGCCGAGCAGGTCCTCGTCGAGGTCGGCCCGCAGCTCGCCCTGGAGGATCCCCCGACGGATCAGCTCGTAGGCCGCCTGCCGGCGCGGCATGATCACCCGGTCGCGGTAGGCGGTGCGCAGCTCGGGCCAGCTGTGCATCTGGCCGAGGGCGGCCTTGAGGACCCAGCGGGAGCGCTTGGTGAGGCCGCGGATGCGCATGTACTCGATCATCGCGACCAGGTCGTCCCGGACGGAGCCGCCGGTCGGCTCGGGCACCGGGGCCTCCAGCCGGCTGACCATGTCCACCAGCAGGGCCTCCTTGTTGGGCCAGCGCCGGTAGATGGTGGCCTTGCCGACGCCGGCGGCGGTGGCGATGCCCTCGATGGTCAGTTCGGCCAGGGCCGTACCCCCCGCCATCAGCTCCTCGACCGCGGCGAAGATCGCCTGCTCGGCCGCCTCGCTGCGGGGGCGGCCCCGGCGCGGCCCGGGATAGGCCGCGACGACCGTGGTGTCCGTCTTCATCCCCGCTCTTTCCTCCTGGGTGCGCGCGGGCGCGCGGCGCCGTCCTCTTCGATTGTCGTCCGTGGCCACGGCCCGGTGGAAGCCCGGCACGGACGGCGGCCCCGCCCTCCCGGTACGCCCGGGGAGGCGGGGCCCCCTATTCTCACCCGTCGCGCTCGCCGGTCAGGCTCCCGCGGCCTCCGGCTCGCGGGCCGGTCCGGACAGATCGGGCTGCTGCTCGCCGGGCCGGGAGGCGCCGGGGGCACCACCGGGAGCACCGGGGGCGCCACCGGGGGCGCCGGGCCCGCCGGCCGCGATCCGGCCGGGGAGCAGCACCCAGGCCAGCAGCGCGCCGAAGGCGGTGATGCCGGCGGACAGGCCCGCCACCACGTGCATGGCGTTGATGAACGACTCGTTGGCCGGGCCGACCAGGTCGGCGCCCTGCTGGCCGAGCCGCCCGGCGACGGCCAGGGTGGCCTCCAGGGACTCGCCCGCCTTCTCCCGCAGCGCCTCGGTCGGCAGCTGGTCCAACTTGTCCGAGATGCCGTCCCGGTAGACGGTGGAGAGCACCGCGCCGAGCACGGCGACCCCGAGCGAGCCGCCCACCTGGCGGAAGGTGTTGTTGATCGCCGAACCGGCGCCGGCCTTCTCGCGCGGCAGCGAGGCCATGATCGCGACGGTGACCGGCGGCATCACGTGCGCCATGCCGGTGCCCATCAGCAGGCCGAGCACGACCAGCACCCAGATCGGCGTGGTGGCGTTCAGCAGCAGGTAGCCGAGGAAGCCGAGCGCGATCAGCACCATGCCGCCGGCGCAGGTGGCGCGGATGCCGAAGCGGTCGACCACCAGCCGGGCCCGGGGGGCGAACAGCAGCTGGGCGACGGCCAGCGGCAGCATCAGCACACCGGCCTGCAGGGCGCTGTAGCCGCGCACGCTCTGGATGTAGAAGACGCCGAAGAAGGAGACGCCCATCAGCGCGAAGAAGACCACGCCGACGACGACCACGGAGGCGCTGAACACCTTGTTGCGGAACCAGGTGACGTCCAGCGCGGGGTGGGCGGTACGGCGCTCGAACCAGACGAAGCCGACCAGGGCCAGCACACCGACCAGCATCGGCACCCAGGCGCCGACGGCGGTGAAGTCGGCGAGCTCGCCGCCCTTGATGATGCCGTAGATCAGCGCGACCAGGCCGATGATCGAGAGCAGTACGCCGATCGGGTCGAGCCGGCCCGGGTTGGGGTCCTTGGACTCGGGCACCAGCAGCACCATCATGACGACGGCGACGATCACGATCGGGACGTTGATCAGGAAGACCGAGCCCCACCAGAAGTGCTCGATCAGCAGACCGCCGGTGATCGGGCCGATCGCGATGGCCAGGCCGACCGCGCCGGCCCAGATGCCGATCGCCTTGGGCTGCTCGGCGCGCTCGAAGACGTTCATGATGATGGCGAGCGTCGCGGGCATCGCGAGAGCGCCGCCGACGCCCATCAGGGCGCGGTAGCCGATGAGTTCACCCGGTGAGGCGGCCAGCGCCGAGAGCAGCGAGGCGAGGCCGAAGACCACCATGCCCGCCAGCAGCGCGCGCTTGCGGCCGAAGCGGTCGCCGAGCAGGCCTGAGGTGAACAGCAGTCCGGCGAACACCAGGGTGTAGGAGTTGATCGACCATTCCAGGTCGCTCTGGCTGGCGCCGAGGCCGGTGGGCGCCGGGGACGCGATGGTCTTCATCGCGACGTTGAGGATCGAGTTGTCGAGCACGACGACGAGCAGGGCGAGCACCAGGGTGCCCAGGATCGCCCAGCGGCGGCGGTGGATGGCTTCCGGCACACGGGGTGGCGCGGCTGCGGTGGTCATTGGAGTTCCCGTCCGTGGTGGCGTGGCACTGGCGGGCCTGTCCACGCCGTCTTTTCGAGCCGACGGCGTCTCGTAACCCCCTGGAGCAGCGTAGCTCGATTTTCGATACGAGACGACTCCGTTTCATAAAGTTTGGGCAAAGGCCCGGCCCGCGCGGGCGGTGTGCCACAGATCGCAACGGAGGGGATGCACCCCTCTTTGCGCCCGCGCGCGGGCGTGCAAGCATGGAGGTGATCCGGGGACGCCGCACGGCGCCACGAGACGACAACCCTTCAGGAGCCTGTTCGATGAACGCTTCTTCGCCTTCGCCTGCCCAGAACCAGGCGTCGACCGCCAGCCTCTACGGCGGGGTCACCAACCGCCGCGTCACCGTCCGCGACCTCGCCGCCGCCAAGCAGCGCGGCGAGAAGTGGTCGATGCTCACCGCCTACGACGCCCTGACCGCGGGCGTCTTCGACGAGGCCGGCACCCCCGTCCTGCTGGTCGGCGACTCCGCCGGCAACTGCCACCTCGGCTACGAGACCACCGTGCCGGTGACCATGGATCAGATGGTGATGCTCTCCGCCGCCGTCGTCCGGGGCACCAAGCGGGCGATGATCGTCGCCGACCTGCCGTTCGGGTCGTACCAGGAGTCGCCCGCCCAGGCCATGCACAACGCCGCCCGGCTGATGAAGGAGGCCGGGGTCGGCGCGGTCAAGCTGGAGGGCGGCGAGCGCAGCGCCCGCTCGATCGAGCTGCTGGTCGAGGCCGGCATCCCGGTGATGGCGCACATCGGCCTCACCCCGCAGTCCGTGCACGCCTTCGGCGGCTACCCGGTCCAGGGCCGCGGCGACGAGGCGGCGCACCAGCTGCTGCGCGACGCCAAGGCCGTCCAGCAAGCCGGCGCCTTCGCCGTCGTCCTGGAGGCCGTGCCCGCCGAGCTGGCCGCCCAGGTCACCGAGCAGCTGTCGGTCCCGACCGTCGGCATCGGCGCCGGCGTCGACTGCGACGCCCAGGTCCTGGTCTGGACCGACATGGCCGGCATGACCGCCGGCCGGGTGCCCAAGTTCGTCAAGCAGTACGCCAACCTGCGGGCCGTCCTCGGCGAGGCCGCCCGCGAGTTCGCCGCCGACGTCTCGGCCGGCACCTTCCCGGCACCGGAGCACACCTTCCACTGACCGGTCGGCCGGACCGGGAGGGCCCCCGCACCCACCGGGGTGCGGGGGCCCTCCCGCCGTGCTGACAGTGCCGCGACAGTGTGATGACAGCGGGCCGCCCGGCCCGGGCCGGCGGTGACAGCCCGCTGACAGCCCGAGGGGACAGCCTGGGGGCATGACACGAATCGCCACCGCCCCGAACGACCGGGGACCCGCCGCTGGCAACGCCGTCGAGGTCCGCGGCATCGTCAAGCACTACGGCAGCACCAAGGCCCTCGACGGGGTCGACCTCACCGTCCGCGAGGGCACCGTGCTCGGCGTCCTCGGCCCGAACGGCGCCGGCAAGACCACGCTGGTCCGCATCCTGTCCACGCTGATCAAGCCCGACGCCGGCACCGCCGTCGTCGGCGGCTACGACGTCCTGCGCCAGCCGAAGCAGCTGCGCCGCACGATCGGCCTCACCGGCCAGTACGCCTCCGTGGACGAGATGCTCTCCGGCTACGAGAACCTCTACCTGATCGGCCGCCTCCTCGACCTCTCCCGCAAGGAGGCCAAGGACCGCGCCGCCGAGCTGCTGGAGCGCTTCTCGCTCACCGAGGCCGGCAAGCGCGTCGCCAAGACCTACTCCGGCGGCATGCGCCGCCGCCTCGACCTGGCCGCCAGCATGATCGGCCGCCCCCGGGTGCTCTACTTGGACGAGCCCACCACCGGCCTGGACCCGCGCACCCGCAACGAGGTCTGGGACGAGGTGCAGCGGATGGTCGCCGAGGGCTCCACCGTGCTGCTCACCACCCAGTACATGGAGGAGGCCGAGCAGCTCGCCCACGAGCTGACCGTGATCGACCGCGGCCGGGTCATCGCCTCCGGCGGAGTGGCCGAGCTCAAGGCCCAGGTCGGCGGCCGGACCCTGCAGGTCCGCCCGGCCCGCGCGGCCGAGCTGCCCGAGATGGCCCGTTGCCTGCACGAGACCGGCATCGGCGCGGCCACCTTCTCCGCCGACACCGGGCTGCTCTCGGTGCCGATCACCGGCGACGAGCAGCTGACCGCCGTGGTCGGGGTGCTCGGCACCCGCGGCTTCGCCATCAGCGACATCGACACCAAGGTGCCCAGCCTCGACGAGGTCTTCCTCACCATCACCGGCAAGCCCGCGGACGACGCGGCGCCCGTCCAGAGCCTCGTCAAGGAGCCCGTCGCATGACCACCGCCACGCTCAGCCCGGCCAAGGTGGAGGACTCCCGGATCGGGCTCTCCGGCCACCTGCGGCACATCGGCGCGCTGACCCGCCGCAACCTGATGCGGATCAAGGCCGACCCCGAGTCGATGTTCGACGCGGTCCTGATGCCGATCATCTTCATCGTGCTGTTCGTCTACGTCTTCGGCGGCGCGATCTCCGGCGGCCAGGACGCCTACAAGCAGTACCTCATCCCCGGCCTGCTCGGACAGACCGGGATCACCCTGGCGATGGCCGTCGGCACCGGTCTCAACAGCGACTTCCAGACCGGGGTGATGGACCGGTTCCGGACGCTGCCGATCGGCCGCTCCTCCGTCCTGCTCTCCAAGATCGGCGCGGAGACCTGCCGGTCCCTGGTCTCCTTCACCATCCTGATCGGGTTCGCCCTGATCCTCGGCTTCGAGGTGAAGACCGGCCCGCTGGAGGTCCTGGCCGCGGTCGGGCTCTCGCTGCTCTTCGGCATGTCGATCGTCTGGATCTCGATGCTGCTCGGCATGGCGATGAAGAGCGCGCAGGCCGTCCAGGGGGTGTCCATGCTCGTCCTGATGCCGATGCAGTTCGGCAGCTCGATCTTCGCGCCGACCGGCACCATGCCCGGCTGGCTGCAGTCCTTCACCAAGATCAACCCGCTCTCCGCACTCGCCGACGCCTGCCGCGCACTGCTCAACGGCCAGGGCGCGGTGGCCCACCCGGTGCTGATCGTGCTGGGCTGGTCGGTGGGCATCACCGCGGTCTTCGCGCCGCTCGCGGTGGCCCGCTTCCGCAAGCGGACCTGACGGTCCGCATGCCATGGTCCGGCCGGCCGGCCGACCCCTGGGACGGGGGGTCAGCCGGTCGGCCAGTCGGCCACCATGTCGAGCAGCACACCGGCCTGGGTGACGGTCAGCCCGGCGCCCTCGGCCAGGGCCGCCTCGAAGGCCCCGTCGCCGAGCAGGGCCCGCAGGCTCCGCTCGGCCTCCTCGCGCTCGGTGCGGTCCAGCCGCCCGCCGCGCGGGCCGTGCAGGCCCTGGTGCGCGCCGAGCAGGACGGCCGCCCGGTGGGCCGCATCCAGATCGCCGTCGCGCTCGGCGAAGGCCCGCAGCACCCCGGCCACCGGGGGCACCAGCATCACCGACATCTGCTCGGCGAAGCCGCTCGCGGCCTCCGGGACGACCTGCAGCAGCCGCCGCCCCTCCCGGACCAGCCCGGCCCCGCTCTCCGGATCGCCGGCCCGCGCGACCACCCAGCCCCGGGTGACGGTGAGCATCCCGGCGACCAGTCCCGGGGCGAAGGCGCCGATCCTGCTCCAGCTCAGCTGGTCCAGCTGCTCCAGCGCCTGCTCGTACTCACCGCGCTGGGCGTGCAGGCCGCAGAGCATCAGGTGCCCGAAGAGCAGCGCGCCGTTGGCCGCCTGGCTCTCCCCCGGCTGGATCGAGGCCAGCGCCTCCCGGATGTGCCGCTCGCCCTCCTCCAGGTCGCGGCCGAGCAGCGCACCGCCCAGGTGCACCCGCAGCATCGGCACCTCCTGCGGGGCGCCCAGCTCCTCGGCCAGCTCGATCGCCCGCCGGTAGGCGTCGACGGCCTCGTCGGTGAGGTCCTGGTTGGCCATCGACTCGCCGCGGGCCGCCAGCGCCTGGGACATCCCCCAGCGGTTGCCGGCCCGGCGGAACAGCTCCAGCGACTCCTCGCCGTCCCGCACGCCCTGCTCGGTGCCGCCCGGCCAGTCGTTCATCATCTTGGCCCGGATCTGCAGGATGAACGCCAGGTCGGTGCCGCTGCCGTACCGGCGGCAGCCGTCCACCGCGTCCTCCAGCAGGTCCCGCATCTCGTCCAGCCGGCCGGCCAGGAACGCCCCGAACACCCGCATCAGCCCCGGGAAGCGGTAGGCCTGCGGCAGGTCCGGGGTGTAGACGTCCAGGATCCGCTGCGCGAGCCGCGCCGCCTCGGGATCGCCCAGGATCTCCAGGTTCCCCTCGAACTGCCCGACCAGCCGGTACATCGCCATCTCCCGGCGGCCCTCGGCCACGACCCCCTCCGGCATCGGCAGGGCGTACGCCAGCACCGGGCGCTCCAGCGGGACGACCACCGCCTCCGGGGCGAACGGGTCGGGGCCGAGCGCCCCCACCGCGTCGTACCAGCCGCGGGCCTCCAGGCTGTAGGCGCGCAGCGACCAGTACCAGCTCATGCCGAGTGCGAGGGACAGGCCCTCCTGCTCGTCGCCGCGGTCCACCGCGCGGCGCAGCGCGGCCCGGATGTTGTCCTGCTCGCGTTCCAGCACGGCCAGCCAGTGCAACTGCTCCGGGCCGTGGATGAGCGGCTCGGCGGTCACCACCAGCGTGCGGAAGTGCTCGACGTGCCGCCGCTGGGTCCCGTCGTTCTCGGCGGCCTCGGCCAGCCGCTCGGCGGCGTACTCGTGGATGGTCTCCAGCATCCGGTAGCGCGGCAGGTCCCCGCCGCCGAGGTCGGCCACCAGCAGCGACTTGTCGACCAGCGAGAGCAGCAGGTCGGCGACCTCCTCGCGGGGCACCTCGCGGTCGGCGCAGACCGCCTCGGCGTCCTCCAGCCGCCAGCCGCCGGCGAACACCGACAGCCGGCGCAGCACGGCCCGTTCGCGCTTGCCGAGGAGGTCCCAGCTCCAGTCGACCACCGCGCGCAGGGTCTGCTGGCGCGGCAGCAGGGTGCGGCTGCCCGCGGTGAGCAGCGCGAAGCGGTCGTCCAGCCGGTCGGCGATCTGGCGGGCCGTCATCACCCGCAGCCGGGCGGCGGCCAGTTCGATGGCCAGCGGGAGGCCGTCGAGGCGGCGGCAGATCTCCGCGCAGGCCTCCGGCTCGCTCTGCGGGTCGAAGCCGGGGCGGGCGGCGGCGGCGCGCTCGGCGAGCAGCCGCAGCGCCACCGGGTCGGGCAGCGGCTCGACCGGCAGGACCGTCTCGCCGGGGACGCCGAGCGGCTCGCGGCTGGTGGCGAGCACGGTCAGGCCCGGGCACTCGGCGAGCAGCTGGTCGGCGAGGTCGGCGGCGGCCTGGATCAGGTGCTCGCAGTTGTCCAGGACCAGCAGCATCCGGCGGTGGCCGCAGTGCTCGACCAGCCGCCGCACCGGGTCCTCGGTACGGCTCTCTATGACGTCGGCGACCATGCCGCCGGTGTGCAGGACGGTCTCGCGCAGGCCGAGCGCGGAGACCACCGCGCCCGGGACGGCGTCCGGGCTCTCCAGCGGGGCCAGCTCGGCCAGCCAGACTCCGTCCGGCCAGCACCCGGCGCCCTGTTCGGCGCGGCCGGCCTCGACCGAGAGCCTGGTCTTGCCGGAGCCGCCGGGACCGGTCAGGGTGACCATCCGGCTGCCGGTCAGGGTGCCGCGCAGGGCCGCGAGGTCGCTCTCCCGGCCGACGAAGCTGGTGAGCCGGCCGCGCAGGTTGCCGGTGCTCCGGGCGGCGGCCGGCTCGGGCGCCGCCGTCGGTGCGGGTGCGGGTGCGGGTGCCTTGGCCGGCCCGGTGGGCCCGGCGGGCTGCGCGGGGTCGGCCTGCGGCGCCCCGGCCCGCGGTCGGCGCGGCGCCGGCTCGGCCGGGGACAGCAGCTCCGCGTACAGGCCCTGGAGTGTGCGGCCCGGATCGACGCCGAGCTCGTCGGCCAGCGCCCGTCTGGTCCGCTCGTAGTGGCGCAGCGCCTCGGCGGTGCGGCCGCTCTCGTTCAGCGCCCGGACCATCAGGTACTGCAGCTGCTCGTCCAGCGGCTGCCGCTCGCAGAGCTCGGCGAGCTCCGCGACGAGTCCGGCGGCCCGGCCGAGGCCGAGTTCGGCGGTGATCCGGTGCCGGCGGGCCTCGTCGCGCTGGGCCTCCAGCCGGGTGGCCGGCCCGCCGCGGTCGGGCAGGTCGGCGAGGGCCGGGCCGCGCCAGAGCGCCAGGGCCTCGCCCAGCCGCTCGGCGGCCGGCCCGTGGTCGCCGGTCTCCAGCGCCCGGCGGCCCTCGGCGGAGAGCCGCTGGAACTCGCCGAGGTCGGTCCGCGGATCGGTCAGCCAGTAGCCGGCCGGGCCGGAGCCGACCGCGTCGCGGCCGATGGTGCGGCGCAGCCGGCCGACCAGGGTCTGCAGCGCGGCCGAGGAGTCCTGCGGTGGCTCGGTGTCCCAGACCTCCTCCACCAACAGGTCGGCCGGCACCGGCCGCCCCTGGCGCAGGACCAGGGCGGCGAGGAGTGCGCGCAGCCGGGCACCGCCGAGCGGGACCGGGGTTCCGTCGTCGTGATGGGCCGTGGTGGTGCCGAGGATGCCGTAGTGCACCTGCCCATTCTGGTCGATGCCCGCGGGTGCGCACGCACATTTGCACGGGGGCGGAACGGGACCGGGGTGCCGTACGTTCACCCTGGACGGCTTGTCCCGGCGCCGGACGGCCGGGCATGATCGGTCCCGCCCGCACCCCAGACCCCCTCGGAGCACCCACGTCATGACCTTCGCCGCAACGCAGCGTTCGCGCAGCGAGGACCGCCGGATCAGCCCGGTCTTCTGGGTGCTGCTCGCGATACTCGGCACCTCCGGCTGGGCGGTGTACGCGGGGTACGGCAACGCCTCGTTCGGGGTGTTCCTGTTCGTGGTGGCGGGCTGGATGGTCTCGCTCTGCCTGCACGAGTACGCGCACGCCCGGACGGCGCTGCACGGCGGCGACCTCACCGTCGGCGCCAAGGGCTACCTGACGCTCAACCCGCTCAAGTACGCGAACATCCTGATGAGCTTCGTCCTGCCGATCGTCTTCGTGATCCTCGGCGGGATCGGCCTGCCCGGCGGCTCGGTCTGGATCGAGCGGCACCGGATCAACGGGCGGCTCAAGCACAGCCTGATCTCGGCGGCCGGCCCGCTGGTGAACCTGGTCTGCGCGGCCCTGCTGCTGGTCCCGATCGGCGCGGGCTGGCTGGACGACCCGTCCGTGCACGCCGTCTGGCGCGGCCAGGAGCTGGTCGTCTCGCCGCTCGCCCTGGCCCTGGGCTTCCTCGGCATGCTGCAGCTCAGCGCGGCCCTGCTGAACCTGCTCCCGGTGCCGGGGCTGGACGGCTACGGCGTCATCGAGCCCTGGCTGTCGTACCGGGCCCGCCGCGCCGTCGAGCCGTTCGCCCCGTACGGGATGCTGGCGGTCTTCGCGCTGCTGTGGCAGCCCGAGGTGAACCGGTTCTTCTTCGACACCGTGTACGGCCTGATGGACCTCTTCGGGGTCGACGAGGCGTACGCGCTGTTCGGCCGGGAGCTCTTCACCTTCTGGAAGGGCTAGACCGGCCCGGGGCAGGGGCCCGAACGGGGCGGGCGGCGCTCGTCCCGTCGGGAGGTGCTCAGCCCCGTTCGGCGGCGGCCTTCGCCAGCCTGGCGCGGCGCAGGTTGAGCCAGAGCACGTTGCTCGCCACACCGGCCAGCGGGATCCAGATCAGGCCCACCCAGTTGCCCTGCACCAGGGCGACCACGGCGGCGGTCATCGCGAGGACGACGACGATCAGGGCGAAGAGGGACGTGCGGGGCATGGCGGGGGGCTCCTCAGGGCGGGTGCGGTCGGCCCCCATTGTCGCCGACCTCACCGCCGGACCGGGTCCAGGGGTGAGGTCGGCGCGTTCGCGGGCCGGTGGGCGTGGGCCGCGCGGACCGGTCAGACGTCCGTGATCCGCAGACCCGCGTGCGCCTTGTAGCGGCGGTTGACCGAGATCAGGTTGGCGACCAGCGACTCCACCTGGTGGGCGTTGCGCAGCCGGCCCGCGAAGATGCCGCGCATCCCGGGGATCCGCCCGGCCAGCGCCTGGACGACGTCGGTGGCGGCGCGCTCCTCGCCGAGCACCATGACGTCGGTGTCGATCGACTCGACGGACTCGTCCTGGAGCAGCACCGCCGACAGGTGGTGGAAGGCGGCGGTGACCCGGGAGTCCGGCAGCAGGGCGGCCGCCTGCTGGGCGGCGCTGCCCTCCTCCGGCACCAGGGCGTAGGCGCCCTGCTTGTCGAAGCCCAGCGGGTTGACGCAGTCCACCACGATCTTGCCGGTCAGCTCCTCGCGCAGGGCGGAGAGCGTGGCGGCGTGCCCGTCCCACGGCACCGCGACGATCACGATGTCGCTGTCCCGCGCGGTCGCCGCGTTGTCGGCGCCGCGCACGCCGAGGCCGAGCTGGGCCGCCGAGGCCTCGGCGCGGGCCGCGTCGCGCGAACCGATGATCACCTGCTGGCCGGCCTTGGCCAACCGGTAGGCCAGCCCGCGCCCCTGGTCTCCGGTGCCGCCGAGGACACCGACCACGAGCTGCGAGACGTCCGGCAGCTCGTGGGCCGGGTTTGTCGCTGATTCGAGGGAAGTCATGGGCCGATCCTGCCAAACGGCCGCCCCGCCGCGACATTCTGGGGCGCATGGACGCGGTGAGAGTTTCGGCACTCCGTGAGCACCTGGCGGGCACGGGCTGGTTGGAGGCGGTCGGCGGCTTCGCCGGCGCGCTGCGGCACTCGGTCACCCGGCGGGGCGCGGGCGGCCTACTGCTGGTGGGCACCGAGGCGTACGAGCCCTGGCACCTGGCCGCCCACCTGGAGGACGAGGCCGCCTGGTCGGACGTCCCCCGGCTGGCCCCCACGCTGCTGCGGCACCGGGTGCCCGAGCAGGCCCCGGAGCATCTGGCGCACGGCCTGCGGCGGCTGACCGGGGCCGGGCGCGGGGCGACCGTGCTGGTGGTGGCCCCGGCGGCGGCCGGGGAGGCGCTGCTGGAGCGGGTGCAGGACGCCCGCCGGTCCGGCGCCACGGTGCTCGCCGTGGACGGCGGCGGGGCGGGTGCCGGCTCCGGCGGCCGGTTCGGCTCCGGCGGCGGCGACCTGGCAGGGCTCGCGCACGAGCGGCTGGCCGTCGGCACCGCGGAGGAGGAGCCGTTCGACCTCGCCCAGCACCTGGTGAGCGCCGCCGCCGGGCGGCGACCGGGGCGCCGCTCCGCGCTCGACCGGCTGGCCGACCTCGCCGGGTGGCTCACCGCGGGGCCGGCGATCAGCCGCTGGTAGGCGGGCGGCGGCGGGCCCGACCTGCGGGCGGCCGGCGGAAAACCCGTTGCGGGGGCGGCCGCGGGCCGCCGAGGATGGTCCTCCGTGACCGACGCCGAACCACCGCCGACCAGGGGACCACGGGCGCTACTGCGCTCCCTGCGCCCCGACCTGACCCCCTGGCACTCCTCACGGGACTTCCGGCTGCTCTGGCTCTCCGGGTGCGTCACCAGCCTGGGCAGCTTTCTGACGTACGTCGCCGTGCCGATGCAGATCAAGGAGCTGACCGGCTCGTCCTTCGCGGTCGGCCTGGTCGGCGCCTTCGAACTGGTGCCGCTGGTGGTCTTCGGCCTCTGGGGCGGCGCCCTCGCCGACGCGCTGGACCGCCGCAAGCTGGTGCTGTTCTCGGAGGCCGGCCTCGGTCTGCTCACCGGCCTGCTGCTGCTCAACGCGCTGCTGCCGACCCCGGTGCTGTGGCCGATCTACCTGGTGGCCGCGCTGGTCGCCGCCACCGACGGCCTGCAGCGCCCGGCGCTGGACTCGCTCACCCCGCGGATCGTCCCGCACGACCAGCTGACCGCGGCCTTCGCACTCAACTCCCTGTACCGGAACGCCGGTTCGGTGGCCGGCCCGGCCCTGGCCGGGATCATCGTGGCCTTCGCCGGGGTGCAGACGGCGTACGCGCTGGACGTGCTGACCTTCGCCGCCTCGCTGCTGCTGCTCGCCCGGATGCGCGCGGTACCGCCGCCCACCGGCGCCGAGAAGCCCTCGCTGCGGGCCGTCGTCGCCGGGGTCCGGTACGCCTGGAGCCGCAAGGACCTGCTGGGCACGTACGCCATCGACACCTGCGCGATGCTGTTCGCCTTCCCGGTGGCGATCTTCCCCTTCCTCGCCTCGGAGCTGCACGCCGACTGGGCGCTCGGCCCGATGTACGCCGCCTCGGCGGTCGGCGCGCTGGCCGTCTCGGCGACCAGCGGGTGGACCTCCGCCATCCACCGGCAGGGCCGGATGCTGGTGGTCGCCGCCCTCGGCTGGGGCGCGGCGATGACCCTCGCCGGGCTGTCCGGCAGTGTCTGGCTGGTGCTGTTCTGCCTGGCCCTGGCCGGCGGCGCCGACCAGATCAGCGGCATCGCCCGCTCCACCATGTGGAACCAGTCCATCCCCGACGAGGTCCGCGGGCGGATGGCCGGCGTGGAGCTGCTCAGCTACTCGCTCGGCCCCCAGCTCGGCCAGGTCAGGGCCGGCGGCATGGCCGGCCTGGTCGGCGTCCGCGCCTCGGTCTGGGCCGGCGGCGCGGCCTGTGTGGTCGGGGTCCTCGCCCTGGCCGCCGCCCTGCCGAGCCTGCTCTCCTACGACAGCCGGACCGACCCGAACGCCGTGGCCGTCCGCGCGGAGCACGAGCGGTCCGAGGCGCAGCGGGAGGCCGTCGGCTGATGCCGGTCCGGCACACTCCTCCTCAAAGTAAGTGACAGGTCGCCACTTGGCCTATTACCCTCACCTCTGTTCAGGTCTGTCGAACGGAGGGGTGGCCATGCTGGAGACCACGACGGAGAACGTCGTCCGCAGCTGGGTCGACGGGTGGATCGCGTCGCGGATGGCAGCGCCGCCCACGGTCGAGTCCTGGGGGTACACCGTCGACGTGGGCATCGCCGGCCATGTGACCCGCCACGTCTTCGACGCCACGGGTGGCGCCGTGCGGGAGGCCGACGTGCGCAAGGTGGCCGGCGCGGTGCGCACCGGCGGGACGTGGCTCAAGATCTTCGCGGACCCGGCGCTCACCGCGCCCTGGCTCGGGCCCGAGTGGTGGATAGACGACGAGCCCGGCTACCTGATGACCGTCCCGCTGGCCCCCGCGCCCGCCCACCTGCTGACCGCCCCCGACGGCTACCGCCTGCGCAGCTGGTCCCGCGGCGGCGTCGTCCGCACCATGGTCACCGCCGCCGACGGCGCGCTGGCGGCCCGCGGCCAGATCGCCGTCGTCGGCGCGACCGCCGTCGCCGACCAGATCGAGACCTCCGCCGAGCACCGCCGCAAGGGCCTCGGCAGCCTGGTCATGCGGGTGCTGGCGACCGCCGCGCACGACCAGGGGGCCCAGACCGGCGTGCTGGCCGGCACCCCGGACGGGCACGCGCTGTACACCTCGCTCGGCTGGCAGGTGCTCGCACCGCTGACCAGCGCGAAGTACCTGGACCCGCACGAGCGCTGACGGCCCCTCGACGGCCCGGCCCGCGCCCGCCGCGCGCGGACACCCGGCCCGCCGCGACCGCGGGCCCGGGCCCTGCCGCGGGCCCTACCGCGGATCGTCGCCGGCCGGGCGGTCGCTCCAGTTCGGATCGTTCTTCCACTCGCGGTTGCGCTCGTCGGCGAGCGCCAGCGCGTGGGAGGCCTCCTCCCTGCTGGCGTAGGGGCCGAGGCGGTCCTTGGCGGGGCACTCCGGGCCCTCCTCGACCTTGGCGTGCTTGATGCAGTAGAACCACTCACCGGGCTTGCCGGTCGGCTTGCGGTGGAATCCCAGGGGCATGGCGCTGTCTCCCGTCGGTCGTCGTCGTGTTCGTACCGATGATTCCCCCGGCCGGGCCCCCGCGCACACCGCGCCGCCGGGCGGGGCCGACGGCCGGGTCCGGTCCGCCGGTTCGGGCGCCCGGCGGGAACCGTCGGACACGCTCTAGACTCGCGGCCATGGCTCTCGTACCCGGCATCCAGTCCCCCACCCGCAAGGTCCCGGCGCACATCGCCCGCCCCGAGTACGTCGGCCGGCCCGCACCGGCGCCGTACACCGGGCCCGAGGTGCAGACCGCCGAGACGATCGAGAAGATGCGGATCGCGAGCCGGATCGCCGCCCAGGCGATGGAGGAGGCCGCGAAGCTGATCGCGCCCGGTGTCACCACCGACGCGCTGGACGCCGTCGCGCACACGTACATGTGCGACCACGGCGCGTACCCGTCGGACCTGGGCTACCGCGGCTTCCCCAAGTCGATCTGCACCTCGGTCAACGAGGTGATCTGCCACGGGATCCCGGACTCGACGGTGCTCCAGGACGGCGACATCGTCAACATCGACGCCACCGCCTACATCCACGGGGTGCACGGCGACCTCAACGCCACCTACCTGTGCGGCGACGTGGACGAGGAGTCCAGGCTGCTGGTGGAGCGCACCCGGGAGTCGCTGAACCGGGCGATCAAGGCGGTCAAGCCGGGCCGCCAGATCAACGTGATCGGCCGGGTCATCGAGTCCTACGCCAAGCGCTTCGACTACGGCGTGGTGCGGGACTTCACCGGGCACGGCATCAACACGTCGTTCCACTCCGGCCTGATCATCCCGCACTACGACAGCGAGCGGGCCACCGAGGTGATCAAGCCCGGGATGACCTTCACCATCGAGCCGATGCTGACCCTGGGCACCTACGACTACGAGGTCTGGGCGGACGGCTGGACCGTCGTCACCAAGGACCGCAAGCGCACCGCGCAGTTCGAGCACACCCTCGTGGTGACCGCCGACGGCGCGGAGGTCCTCACCCTGCCGTAGGCCGGTCCGCCGGGTCCGCCGGGCGCGGCCCGGCGGCCATCGGCACGGCCTTCGGCGCGGTCAGCCGATCAGCCACTGCTCCTCGGCGACCGCGCCCACCTCGGTGCAGGCGTCGGTCAGCACGTCCAGCACGCGCAGCGGGTCCGGCAGCGGCTGCTCGGGCCCGCTCAGCCAGCGCACCTCGGAGCCGTCCGGCAGCGCGGCCGGCGGCAGCAGGGTGTAGGAGCCCCGGCAGTGCCAGCGCAGCCCGGGGTGCTCGGACATGGTGTCCGGGGTGGAGTCCAGCGCGCTCGGCCACCACTCGTCCTCGTCCACCGGGGTACCGCGGGTGGCGGTGAAGAAGAGGTAGCGGTCCTCGCCGACGGCGGCGACCGGGCCCCCGACGCCCAGCGCGGTGAGCCGCTCCAGGGCCAGCCGGCCGGCCTCGGCGGGCACGTCCAGCACGTCGTGGGCGCGGCCGGTGGCGGTGATGAAGTTGGCCCGCGGATCCCGGGAGAGCCAGCGGGCGACCTGCTCGGGGTCGGTGGTGGCCTGGCTCTGCCAGGCGAAGGAGACCGGGTGCTGGGCCGGAGCCGGACACGCGACCCGGTCACAGGAACACCGGTAGCCGGCCGGATGGGCCGCGGGCGCGAGCGGGAAGCCGGCGCGGACGGCGCCCAGCAGCTGATCGAGCCGGACGGCGGGACTGTCCGCTTCCGTCGACCGGGCCCGCTGGCGGTCACGCTTCTGCCACCAGGTCGTCCACCTACTGCCGGATTCCATCGGGCCCCTCTCCGCGCACTGCCGTGCCTGGTGTGACACAGCATTCGACGTACCACTCCGACGCAACGCACAGCGCCCCCCGCTGCTTCCCGGGGTGCTGCTCGGCCCTGCGGTCCGCGCCCTGCCGACCGGAGCCGGGGTTGCCGGACGGCCGACGCCCGGGTCACGGTACGGAGTCGCGGCAGCACGCAGGATGCGGCTCGGCGGGCGCGGCGACATGCGCCTCGCCCGGCCCGTACGGGCCCGCTGACCCGGGTGAACCCCGAGGGCGTAACAGGAAGGATAAGGGTGCGCGGCGCCTTCGGATGACCGGGGGCGGTGCCTCTCCGGTCACACTCCCGGCACCCGGCCCTCACAGCGCCTCCCCCTCGCGCTCCCCGGTCCCGACCTCGGCGGCCGGTCGGCCGCGCCGGGGTGAGACCCTGGTGGGGTGAAGAGCGCGGACACCGAATTCGTCGGCGGCCCCCTGGACGGCCGGATCCTGCCGATCCCGCTGGGGCCCATGTACGGCGTACCGAAGACCTACAAGGTGCCGGTCCCCGCGCACGGGGACGTCGCGGCGCGCACACTGGTGTACGTCCGGGCCAAGCAGCAGCGGGGTCTCCGCTGGTACTGGCGCTACGAGTACGACGAGGCGGCCACCGCCCGCGCCTCCGGGTGACGGTCGCTCCCCCCGGGAGGACCGCGATGGCCAGGACCGCACGGCACCCCAGGACGCGGCCGCAGGCCGCGGCGCACCACAACCGGCAGGTGGCCGCGGTCACCGCCGGACTGCTCGTGGTGATCAGCGTCTACAGCGCGGTGCTCGGGGCCAACGGGTGGCTCTGGTTCGGTTGGGCGGTGCTGCTACTCGCCTGCGTGACGCTGTTCGCCATCCGCCTCTGAGCAGCCGCACCGCCCGTTGCGGCCCGACCCCCCCTGGCCGGTCAGTCATCCTCGGCGAGGACCAGGTAGAGCTTCTTGCGCGCCTCGGTGAGGATGGCCAGGCCCTTGGCGCGCTGCGCCTCGGTGCCCGTCGTCATGACCTGCCGGATCGCCTGGTCGACCGCGCCGAGCGCCTGGCCGACCTCCTGGACGGCCTCCCAGTCGACCTCCCGGCCGGCCTCCGCCCACGGCTCGGCCTCCCCGGCCTCGGCCACCGCCCGACCGGCCTCGGTCAGCGAGTTCAGCCGCTTGCCGCCCACCTCCTCGGCGGTGATCAGGCCCTCCTCCTCCATCAGCTGGAGGTTCGGGTAGATCGAGCCCGGACTGGGCCGCCAGGCCCCGCCGGTCCGCTCGGTGATCTCCGCGATCATCTCGTAGCCGTGCATCGGCCGCTCCTTGAGCAGCGCCAGCAGCGACGCCCGCACGTCCCCGCGCCGGGCCCGCCCGCCGCGCCGGCCGCGCGGACCGTGTCCGCGCCCGCCGTGCCCGCCGAAGCCCTGGCCGAACGGCCCGCCCATCGGGCGTCCGGGCGGGCCGAACGGCGGCCCGAAGGCCCCGAACGCGCCCCGGCCCTCGAACCCCTCACCGGGGATCCCCCCGAACTCCGGACCCGCTCCACGACGCCGTCCGCCGCGCGGGCCCTCCTCTCGAAATCGCCTGGTCGAGCGCATCGCGCCCACCTCCCATGCTGTTCGTTCGGACAGTCACGTCACTGTCTCGATAACTCGACGATATATCGGTGACTGTCGCTCGTCAACGGTTGCCGACACGTCCGGCCGACCTGTCTGCGGCACAATGCCGGCCCTCGGGTGATCCTTTCGCCGGCCATCCGCAAGGGTGACAATCGGCCCATGAGTTTTCTGCAGGAGAAGGTGGAGCGGAACGATCTGATCAGGGTGGCGATCACCGGTTCGCCGGCCGCGCAGCACTTCACCGCGATCGTCGAAGAGGTGTACTCGGCACGGGTCTTCAAGGCCGGCGTGGGATCGGAGATCCGCTTCGTCGGCAAACCGACGCACTGGGGCCAGCGGTCACTCGCCCCGGGCCAACGCGCGCTCCTCTTCATCTCCCGTATCTCCGGCAGGTGGTACGAGGACGCCTGGGAGGGCGACCTTCCCATCGAGGAGATCGACGGCTCCGAGTACGCGCTCTACCGGGCCGCCCACGAAAGAGTCCTCACCTTCGACGGCCTGCCCGACACCCTCAGGGCCGGCTGCCGACCGCACCCCACCCTGCCGATCACCACGTGCTTCGACCTCGCCGCGCTGGAGGGCCACCTGAACGGCCTCATTGACCAGGTCCTCCCGTAGCCGAGCAGTCTGCGCGAAGGCGGGCGACCCTCCCCAGCGCGGTCGAGGAGCTGGTCCGCCGGCGCACCGAGCGCGGCGGTGCCTGAACCCGCCCGATTCGGACTTCGCCGCCACCCCCACGGGTGGCGGGCCGCCGGATCCGGCCCCAGCCGCTACGGTGGCGGGCATGGCCGGTGAACGAGACCTTGCGACCCTGCTGAGCGACATGCGCCCGGTGCTCAATCCGGGGCGGTACGTGTACTGCACCCTGCCCGCGAAGGTGCCCGCCGGGATGCGACCGGTGGTGACGGTCGCCGAGCCCGAGGGGGTGACGGTGGTGGTGGCCCAGGAGGAGGCGGACGCACTCGGCCTGCGCTACGAGTACGTGGCGGCCTGGATCACCCTGCAGATCCACTCGGCGCTGGAGGCCGTCGGCCTGACCGCCGCCGTGGCGACCCGGCTCGCGGAGGAGGGGATCAGCTGCAACGTGGTGGCCGGCTTCCACCACGACCACCTGTTCGTCGGCGCCGACGACGCAGACCGGGCACTCCACGCCCTGGCCCGGCTGTCGACCAGGTCCGCCTGACCGGGTGCGCCGAGTGGCCGCCGCCCCGGGGGGCTCCGACACTGGGAAGCGCTGAGCGCCCGCCCGGTCGGTCAGCCCCCCACCGAAAGGGAGACGGCCCCATGGCGGTCTGCGACGTCTGTCACAACGACTACTGGCTGGCCTTCGAGATCAAGACCATCACCGGCGACACGTACACCTTCGACAGCTTCGAGTGCGCGATGGAGAAGCTCGCGCCGCGCTGCGAGCAGTGCCAGGTCCGGATCGTCGGCCACGGCGTCGAGGTCTCCGGCCGCTTCTTCTGCTGCGCCAACTGCGCCCGCCTCAACGGCGGCCTCGGCGACCAGATCCGCGACGCGGTGGGCGCCCACCCGGCCTGACCGGCACGGGGGCGAAGGGGGGCGGAAGAGTCGGCCTGTACGCCGGGTTCTGTCTCCCGGTCCGCTCGCGCGGGCCGGGGAGGCGGCCATCCATCTAGGGCTGCCGTTGCCGACAGCCTCGTGCGGTCTACCCGCGGACTCGGGCGAGCAGCCCTCGGTCATCCGCGCACGGCGCCCGAGGGCACCGATCTTGACCTTGCTCCAGGTGGGGTTTACCTAGCCGTCCGGGTCACCCCGGTCGCTGGTGGTCTCTTACACCACCGTTTCACCCTTACCCGTCACCGAAGCGACGGGCGGTCTGTTTTCTGTGGCACTGTCCCGCGGGTCACCCCGGGTGGGCGTTACCCACCACCCTGCTCTGTGGAGCCCGGACGTTCCTCGGCGGGCCCGTGAGGACCCGTCGCGACCGCCCGGCCGACTCTTCCGCCGTAGTGGTCATCGTAGCCGCTCGGGCGGGGCCTCCCGTACGCCGGGCCGGGGCGCGGGCGCCTCGGAGCCGAAGCGGGCCGCCACCCGGGTGGCGGTGCCGACGGCCCAGCCGGTGGTGGAGACCAGGCCCAGGACGAGGATCACGCCGCCGAGGCCGACCACGATCCACCAGCCGGCGTGGCTGGCCGGGGCGAAGCCGGTCACGACCGGGCCGACGACCGCCGAGGTGACCACGGTGCCGATCACGGCGACGCCGAGCGACTGCCCGACCTGGCGGCTGGTGGAGGCGACCGCGGCGGCCACGCCCGCCTGGGCGCGCGGCATGCCGGAGACGGCCGCGTTGGTGATCGGGGCGTTGACCATGCCGAAGCCGAAGCCGAACAGCGCGTACGCGGCCAGCAGCAGGGCGGGCGGGGAGTCCGCGGTCAGCCGGGTGAGCAGCAGCCCGCTGGCGGCGAGTCCGAGACCGGCCGCGACCAGCGGACCGCGCGGGCCGCGGACGCCGACGATCCGGCCGGACAGCGGTGCGCAGACCAGCATCATCCCGGCCATCGGCAGGGTCCACAGGCCCGCCTCGACCGGGCTGTAGTCGCGGACGTCCTGCAGGTAGAGGGTGTTGAGGAAGAGGAAGCCGCCGAGCGCGGCGAACGCGCAGACCGCCGTCACGGTGGCGCCGGTGAACGGCACGCTGCCGAAGAAGCGCGGGTCCACCAGCGGTTCGGCCACCCGCCGCTCCCAGAGCGGGAAGGCCACCAGCGCCGCCAGCGCGGCCGCGGCGAGGGTGAGGATCAGCGGGGAGGTCCAGCCGTGCTCGGGGCCCTCGATGATCGCGGCGGTACCGCTGCCGAGCAGCACCACCATCAGCAGCTGCCCGACCGGGTCCAGTCGCCGGGGCCGCGGCGCGCGCGACTCGGGGACGTACCGGGCCGTCAGCAGGCAGGCGACCAGCCCGATCGGGACGTTGATCAGGAAGATCGACGGCCAGCCCGCGCCGTCCACCAGGAAGCCGCCGAGCAGCGGGCCGAGCGCCATCGAGATGCCGACCACCCCGCCCCAGACGCCGATCGCCTGGGCCCGCTCCCGGGGTTCGGTGAAGGTGTTGGTGATGATCGACATCGCCACCGGGTTGAGCATCGAGCCGCCGACGGCCTGCACCGCGCGGAACACCACCAGCCACTCCAGGCTGGGCGCCAGGCTGCAGAGCAGCGAGCCGAGGACGAAGAGCAGCAGTCCGGCCTGGAACACCCGGCGGCGCCCGAAGCGGTCGGCCACCGAGCCGAACAGCATCAGCAGCGAGGCCAGCACCAGGGTGTAGGCGTCGATGATCCACTGGAGCCCGGAGGCCGGGGCGTCGAGGTCCTTCTGGATCGCCGGGAGGGCGACGTTCACCACGGTGTTGTCGAGGCCCACGATGAACAGGCTGAGGCAGCAGATCGCCAGGATCAGCAGTCGACGGCGCCGGCCGGCCGCTGCGGGGAGGGTGGGATCGGGCACGATCCGATCCTCGCACGCGGTCGGGCTCAGGCCGGTGCGAAGCGGACCGTACGGGTGGCGGGGTCGGCCGCCGTCAGCCGGACCCGGATCTCCTCGCCGAGCGGCAGCCCCGGATGGCCGGGCTCCCCGTCGCAGCGGGCCCGGACGGCGGGTTCGCGCAGCTGGACGGTGCCGTAGGCGGGGCGCTTCTCGTCCACGTCGACGACCACCGCGGCGAAGTCCTCGCCCTCCCGGCCGGCCAGCAGCTCCGCCTCGACCAGGTCCACGCAGGCCCGCTCGACCTCGGCCGCGCGGCGGTCCCCGCCCGCCATCAGCGCGGGCACGGCCGGCAGCGCCTCCCGGGCCCAGTCCGGGACGTCCTCACCGGCGGCGACGGCCGCGCAGACCTCCTGGGCGAAGCGGTCGGCGAGGCGGCGCAGCGGCGCGGTGCAGTGCGCGTACGGGGCGGCGAGCGCGGCGTGCCCGGGGTCGGCCGGGGCGGGCAGGCCCTGGGTCTCGTCGAAGGCCCGGTAGCCGGCGCCGCGCAGCAGCCCGGTGCACTCGTTGAGGAAGGCCGCGTGCAGCGGGGCACCGGGGTCGAGGGAGCGGATCAGCTCCGGATAGGGGACGGTCTCCGGCCAGTCGACGTCGAGCGCGGCGGCGACCCGGCGCAGCCGCTGGTACGCGGCGGCGGGTGCGGCGGGCAGGGTGCGCAGCAGGCCGACGCCGGCGTCCAGCATCAGCTCGGCCGCGCACATGCCGGTGAGCAGGGAGATCTGCGCGTTCCAGCCGTCGGCGGGGCCGGGTGCGCGGTAGCCGAGGAGGTAGCCGCGCGGGGTCTCCTCGATCTCCTGCTCGGGGACGGGCAGGCTGATCCCGCCGCGGGCGCGCTCCTGCTCCTCGCGCAGCCGGCCGACGGTGGCGAGCAGGGCGAGCGGTTCGTCGGCGCCGCCGGCGTCCACGGCGCGCTGGACCTCGGTGTAGTCGAGCCGGCGGTGCGAGCGGACCAGGGCGCGGCGCAGGTCGGCGAGGACGACGGCGCCGTCGGCGTCGAGGTCGAGCTGCCAGAGCAGGGCGGGGCGGGTCTCCCCCGGCAGCAGGCTGGCGGCGTCCTCGGAGAGCCGGGCGGGGTGCAGCGGGACCCGGCGGTCGGGGAAGTAGAGGGTCTCGACGCGGCGGCGGGCCTCGGCGTCGATCTCCCCGCCGGGGCGGACGAAGGCGGCGACGTCGGCGATCGCGTAGTGCACCCGGTAGCCGCCGCCGGGGCGGTGCGCGAGGTGCATGGCCTGGTCGAGGTCGCGGGAGCCGGGCGGGTCGACGGTGAAGAGCGGGAGCTCGGTGGCGTCGTACTCCGGCAGGCGCGGGGACTCGGCGGCCTGTTCGGCCTCCGCCAGCACGGCCTCCGGCCACTCGGTGCGGATCTCCAGGCGGGTGCGCAGGTCGGCCAGTTCGGCGTTGATCCGGGCGGAGTCGGCGGCCTTGACCCGCAGTTTTCGGCGTGGCATGGAGGCAGCGTAGGGCGAATCGGGTGATTCCGGGCGGAGGTCGGCGGCGGCGGGCGCGCCGACCGGCGGCCGGGTTCGGGCCGGTTTCAGCGGACGAGGAGGGGGCGGAGGTCCTTGGCGGCGGGGGCGGCGGAGGCGTCGTCGCCGGGGACCGGCCGGGGCCCGCTGGTCCCCGTAAGGACTCCTAGGGTGGTCCCCAGGTGTCGGACGCGAAGGGGGCTCGTCGATGGGCGCGGTACGGGTGACAGGGGCGGCGGTGGCCGGGGTGCTGGCGGCGACGGGGGCGCTGCACGCGGTGTGGGCGGTGACGCCGTGGCCGGCGCGGACACCGGAGGAGTTCGCGGACACGGTGGTCGGCACCGGCGACGGGGTGCCGCCGGTGGCGGCCTGCCTCGCGGTGGCGGGACTGCTGGGGACGGCCGCGTACCTGGTGGGCGCGGAGGCCGGGGTGCTGCCGGCGGCCGGGGCGGAGCGGGTGCGCCGGGCGGGCGTGCGGACGGTGGCGGGGGTGCTGCTGACGCGCGGAGCCGCCGGGCCGCTGCTGTTCGGCGGGCTGACCGAGCGGACCGAGCGGTTCAGGCGGCTGAACCTGCGGTACTACTCGCCGCTCTGCCTGGCGCTCGGCGCCGGGGCGGCCGTGGTCGCGGCGGCGGGCCGGGGCGGGGGCGTGGATCCGGACGCGGACGCGGGCGCGGCTCCGGGCGCGTAGCGGGGTCGGCGGGGTTACCCGCCGCCGGGCCGGGTTGCGTAGGGTGGCGGGGTTCGTCCGCCACAAAATGTTGAGGAGTCCGCTGTGCTGGTGCTGTTGCCGCCTTCGGAGGGCAAGGCCGCGTCCGGGGACGGGACCCCGGTGGCGCTCGACGGGCTGTCGCTGCCCGGGCTGACGGCGGCGCGCGCACAGGTGCTGGACGCCCTGGTCGGCCTCTGCCGGGGTGACGAGGAGGCCGCCGCCGGGGTGCTCGGACTGAGCCCGGGCCTGCGCGGCGAGGTCGCCCGGAACGCCGGCCTGCCGACGGCCGGTGCGCTGCCGGCCGGCGAGGTGTACACCGGCGTGCTCTTCGACAACCTCGGCCTGGCCACCCTCGACGAGGCCGCGTACGACCGGGCCGAGCGCTCGCTGCTGGTGTTCTCCGGGCTCTGGGGCGCGGTCCGGATCGGCGACCGCATCCCGCCGTACCGCTGCTCGATGGGCGTGAAACTCCCCGGCCCGGGGGCGCTCGGGGCGTTCTGGCGGAGCACGATGGCGTCCGTGCTGCCGGAGGTGGCGGACGGCCTGGTGCTGGACCTGCGCAGTTCGGCGTACGCGGCGGCCTGGCGGCCGGCCGGTGAGGTGGTGTCCCGGACGGCCACCGTGCGGGTGCTGCAGGAGCGTGACGGGAAGCGGTCCGTGGTGAGCCACTTCAACAAGGCCACCAAGGGGCGGCTGGTGCGCGACCTGCTGGTGGCGGGCGCCGAGCCGAAGACGCCCGGCGAGCTGGTGGACGCGCTGTCGGCGCTGGGCCACCGGGTGGAGGTCGCGGCCGAGGGCACCGCACGCAAGCCGTGGCAGCTCGACGTGGTGGTCACCGAGGTGCACTGAGCCGAGGTGTACCGAGCTGGGGTGCGCTGAGCCGAGAGGTACAGGTGCACCGGGGGCGGCGGCGGGCCGGGGGCCCGCCGCCGGTGTCTCAGCGCAGGTGTCTCAGCGCAGGTGCCCGGTGTCGTTGAGCAGCCGCAGCGAGGCGTTGCCGTCCGCGTAGTACTGGACGGCGCAGAGCGAGGCGGCCGACAGCTCCATCCGGTACAGCGAGTCCGGCGGGGCGCCGAGCGCCAGCCGGACCAGTGTCTTGATCGGGCTGACGTGCGAGACGACCAGCACGGTCTTCCCCGGGTAGCGGGCGAGGATCTTGTCGCGGGCGACCCCGGCCCGGTGGGTCAGCGTGGTGAAGCTCTCGCTGCTGCCGGTCGGCTTGGCCTTGGCGGAGCCGAGCCAGGCGTTGAGGTCCTCCGGGTGGCGCTCCTGGACCTCGGCGAAGGTCAGGCCCTCCCAGTCCCCGAAGTCGACCTCCCGCAGCCCGTCCTCGTACCGGACCTCCAGGCCGAGCCGGGTGGCGACGGTCTCGGCGGTCTGCCGGGTGCGGCGCATCGGGGAGCTGACCACGGCCTGGATGCTGCCGCGCGCGACCAGCGCCTCGGCGGCGCGCTCGGCCTGCCAGCGACCCTTCTCGGAGAGCTCCGGATCGCTGCCCCCGCTCCCGGAGAAGCGCTTCTGCGGGGTGAGGTCGGTCTCGCCGTGGCGCAGCAGGACGAAGGTGGTCGGCGTGCCGAGGTCGGCCGCGGCCGCCCAGCCGGCCTTCGGCGCGGCCTTCTCCAGCGGGGGCTCGGCGACCGGTGCGGCCGGCGCCGCGGGAACGGCGCGGGCCTTGGGCTCCCACGGCCGGCCGGCCTTGCCCGCGTCCATCGCCTCGTTCGCCAGCCGGTCGGCGTCCTTGTTCCGCTCGCGCGGGATCCAGGTGTACTTGACCTGGCCGCGCGGGAGGACGGTGCGGGCCTCGGCGGCGAGCGGCTGCATGTCGGGGTGCTTGATCTTCCAGCGCCCGGACATCTGCTCGACGACCAGCTTGGAGTCCATCCGGACGTCCACCGAGGCGTCGGGGTCGATCTGCCGGGCCGCCTTCAGGCCGGCGATCAGGCCCTTGTACTCGGCCACGTTGTTGGTGGCGTGGCCGATGAACTCGGCGTCCTCGGCGATGATCTGGCCGGTGTCGCCGTCCCGCACCACCGCGCCGTAACCGGCCGGCCCCGGGTTGCCCCGGGAACCGCCGTCGGCCTCGACGATGAACCTGCGCCCCGCCACCGGGTCAGATGCCCGAGTCGGCGGTGCGCACCAGGATGCGGCCGCAGTTGTCGCAGCGGACGACCGCGTCCTTGGGCTCGGCCTTGATGGCGTTCAGGTCGGAGACGGCGAACTCGACCCGGCAGCCCTCGCAGCGGCGCTGGAAGAGGCGGGCCGCGCCGACGCCGCCCTGCTGCTCGCGCAGGCGGGTGTAGAGCTTCAGCAGGTCGGCCGGGACGACGGCGACGACGGCCTCGCGGTCGCGCTTGACCTTCTCGGCCTCGCCGTCGATCTCGGCGAAGGCGGCGTCCCGGCGGGACTCGGCCTCCGTCAGCACGACCGTGGAGTGCTCGAGGCGGGCGGTCAGCTCGGTGACCCGGGTCTGGGCGGACTCCAGCCGCTCCATGATCTCCAGGACGACGTCCTCCAGGTCCCCCTGGCGCTTGGCCAGCGAGCCGATCTCGTGCTGGAGGTTCTCCAGGTCCTTCGGCGAGGTGATCGTGCCGGAGTCCAGCCGCTGCTGGTTGCGGGCGGCCCGGGCGCGGACCTGCTCGACGTCCTGCTCGGCCTTGGTCAGCTCACGGGTGGTGTCGCCGTGCTGGGCCTGGGCGGCCACCACGAGGTCCTTGAGCGCGGTGTGGTCGGCGGTGGCCTTGTCGATCTCGGCGTGCTCGGGCAGGCTGCGCCGCCGGTGGGCCAGCTGGTCGAGCTTCGAGTCGATGGCCTGGAGGTCGAGCAGGCGGATCTGGTCGGCGGGCGCGGCGTTCAAGCGGAGAGCTCCTGTGAATCGGGTCAGGCGGTGAAGGACATGGGGGCGTGCGCGGTCCACGGGTCGGTGACCTTGTGGGAGACCTTGGTCTCGACGGCCCAGCCGCGCTTCTCGGCGGCGCTGTGGAGAGCCCGCTCGGCCAGGGTGAGCCAGGGCCACTCGGTGGCCCAGTGCGCGGCGTCGACCAGGGCGACCGGCGCCGCCTCGACGGCCTCGGACGCCGGGTGGTGGCGCAGGTCTGCGGTGAGGTACGCGTCGACACCGGCCGCCCGCGCCTCGGCGAGGAAGCTGTCGCCCGAGCCGCCGCAGACCGCGACGCGGCCGATCAGCCGGTCCGGGTCGCCGGAGACCCGGACGCCGGCGGCGGTGGCCGGCAGGCCCAGGGCGACCTGCGCGGCGAAGGCGGCGAGGGTCAGCGGGGGCTCCAGCAGGCCGATCCGGCCACTGCCGCGCCGGCCGAGCGGGTCGGTCGGGTCCGCGACCAGCGGGCCGGTGACCTGGACCCCGACCGCCTCGGCGAGGGCGTCGGAGACACCCGGGTCGGCGTGGTCGGCGTTGGTGTGGGCCACGTGCAGCGCGATGCCGTTGCCGATCAGCGTGTGCACGACCCGGCCCTTGAAGCCGGTGGCGGCGACGCTGGTGGTGCCGCGCAGATAGAGGGGGTGGTGGGTGACCACCAGGTCGGCACCCCACTCGACGGCCTCGTCGACGACGGCCTGCACGGGGTCCACGGCGAAGAGCACCCGGCGGACCTCGGCCTGAGGGTCCCCGCAGACCAGGCCGACGGCGTCCCAGGACTCCGCCCACTGGGGCGGGTAGACCTCTTCGAGCGCGGTGATGACGTCGGACAGTTTCGGCACCTGTCGAGACTACCGTGCGCGCGGGGGCGTCCGGGCCGCCGCCCGTCCCGGGGCCGGTGCGCGCGGGGCGCACGGCGGGCCGTACAGGTGAGCGCCGGGCGTACGGATGCACGTCAACCCGGGGGCCGCCGGGTCGCGTCGGCGCCCCGGCTCCCACCCGCCGCGATCTGCCCGGCGGGCTCTGCCCACACCGACCCGCTCGTACATATTCGAAACACAAACCAGATCACCCTTACGAGTGAAGTGACCGGATTCGCGTTGAACCGCCCCGGCCTCGAAAGTAACTTCAGTCCTGCGAACGGGAGTTGCCCCGACAGTTGCCCCGACCGGGGGGTCGGGAAGGCGCTCCGCCGGTATCCGGTATGCGGTCCGGACGGCGACAGGGCCCGGGCGGACGCGGCCGGGGCGGCACTCCCGCACTTCCGAGGAACCGGTTCAGGCCACGGCCGTGCGCCCGGGTGCCGGAGCAGTGGGCACCGCCGGGCGCCGACCGAGACGAAGGGATGTGGATGCAGATGGGGGCGGGCACATCACTGCGGGCGGCCGGGGCGCGGGGATCGGCGGGCCACGGGCCGGATGCGGCCGGCCCGTGGCCGGAGGCGACGCGGGCCGCGCTGACCGACTCCGGGGGCCGGGGCGGCGGTGGCGGCCGAGGCGGCGGTGGCGGTGGAGGCTGGGAGGTCGCCGTCGAGGGCTTCTGGTGCACGGCCAGGCCGGCCGCGACGGGGCCGGTCGGCCCGGGCGAGCTGCTCGGCCCGGGGGGATCGGCCTCGCTGGAGCCCGGCGCGCCGGAGTCCGCCTCGCGGGAGCTGGCCGAGGAGGGCTGGAAGATCCATGTGAGCGCGGCCTCGGCGGTCGGGAGCGAGGTGCTGGCGGCGGTCGTCGGGGTGCTCGCGGACGACCCCTGCACCTTCAAGTTCGCCGCCGGGCCGGAGCGGCTCCACGAGATCAACTCCCGTAACAGCGACCGGGGTTCGGCGGGGAAGTTCATCACGGTGTACCCCGTCGACGACGAGCAGTTCCGGCGGCTGGCCGCCGGGCTGCACCGGGCGACCGCGGGACAGCCGGGCCCGGTGGTGCTCTCCGACCGCCCGTACGAGCGCGGGAGCCGGGTGCACTACCGGTACGGCGCGATCGCGGGCCGGGCCGAGCTGGGCAACGACGGCGGGTACCGGTCGATGCTGCGCGGGCCGGACGGCGAGCGCGTCGAGGACGTACGGGCGGCGGCGTACCGCTGCCCGCCGTGGGCGCGGGACCCGCTGGCGGGTGCGGCGGGGCCGGGCGCTGCAGGCGTTTCGGGTGTGACGGGTGGGCCGGGTGCGCCGGGTGCGCCGAAGCCGGTGGTGCCGGCAAAGCGCGGCGGTGTGCTGCTCGCCGGGCGGTACGCGCTCACCGCGGCCGTGCGGCACGGCGCCAAGGGAGGGGTCTTCCTCGGGCGGGACACGGACAGCGGCGCGGAGGTGGTGGTCAAGCAGGCCCGCGCGCACATCGAGGTGGACCGCTCCGGCACGGATGCGCGGACGGCGCTGCGGCACGAGGCGGCGATGCTGACCCGGCTCTCCGCGATGGCGGAGCCGGGTGAGGTGGCGGAGCCGGGCTCGGCGGCGGCGCCAGGTGCGGCAGGTGAGCCGGGCGGGGTGGGCGGGCGACAGCCGCTGGCGCCGCGTCCGATCGAGCTGATCGAGCAGGACGACTCGCTCTTCCTTGTGCAGGAACGAATCTCCGGGCAGCCGCTCGGTGGCTGGGTCGCCGCACGGCTGCGCCGCGACGGCAGCCCCGACGTCGACTGGGCCGAGGCCGGACCGCTCGCCCACGCCCTGCTCGACCTGGTCGAGCGGGTGCACGAGCAGGGGCTGGTGCTGCGCGACCTCTCCCCTGGCAACGTCATGGTGCTGCCGGACGGCGGACTGCGACTGGTCGACCTGGAGCTCGTCGCCGAGGCCGGTCGCCGGGTCGGCACGGCCGGCACCCCCGGGTACCGGGCCCCCGAGCAGGGGCGGCTCACCCTGGTGACGGGCGACGCGGGAGTCTGTCCGGCCGAGCCCGCCGCCGACCTCTATGCGCTGGGCGGGCTGCTCTTCCTGCTCGCCACCGGCCACGACCCGCTGCTGCCCGAGGACCTGCCGCGGGCCCGTCCGGTCGCCGACCGGCTGGGCCGCTGGCTCGCCCTCGCCGCCCGCGACGGCGACACCGCGCGCCGGCTCGCCCCGCTCGTCCTCGGGTTGCGGGCGGAGGAGCCCGGTCGGCGCTGGAGCCTGGGCCGGGCCCGGGAGGCACTCGTGCCCGCCGCGGCGCCGGGTCCTTCCGTGGGCTCCGGTCCTTCTGTCGACGCCGGCTCCGTCACCACCGCGTCCCCGGCCGCCGCTGTGGCCGCCGCCTCCGCGTCCGTCGCCGCCTCCGGTCTGCGGGCCGCCTCGCCCGACTCCGTCGTCGACCGGGTCCTGCACGACGGGCTGCGGCACCTGGCCCTGACCGCCACGCCGCTGCGACGCGACCGACTCTGGCCGACCGTGCCCGCCGGAGAGCGGTCCGACCCGTGCAATGTGCAGCACGGCGCCGCCGGGGTGCTCGCGCTGCTCGCCCGGGCCGCGCTCGCGGCGGGCCTGCCGGAGGAGGTCCGCGCGGAGGCCCTCCGGACGACCCGGACCGCCGCCGAGTGGGTCGAACGCCGCTGCGCCGCCGAGCCGGTCGTCCTGCCCGGACTGCACTTCGGCCGATCCGGTGCCGCCTGGGCCCTGCTGGACACCGCTGAGGTGCTGTCCGACCCCCGACTCGCCGGGCGCGCCGCGGAGTTGGCCCGCCGGATAACCGTCGAGTGGCCCAACCCGGACGTCTGCCACGGCGCGGCCGGCTCCGGCTTCCTGCAACTCCGCTTCGCAGCCGCCGGTCTGGGTGACGACTCCGACCGGGAGTTCCTGGCCCGGGCCGCCCGGTGCGGCCACGGGCTGCTCGCCGCCGCCCACCGCGCGCCGTACGGCACGGTGTGGCCGGTGCCGAAGGACTTCGACTCGGCGCTCGCCGGGATCACCCACCTCGGCTTCGCCCACGGCGTCGCGGGCGTCGGGGCCTTCCTGCTGGCCGCGGCCGAGGCCACCGGCGACCAGGACCTGCTGGCCGGCGCCGCCGAGGCCGGGCGGACCCTCGCCGCGACCGCCCGCCGGGAGCGCAGCGGCGGCCAGGACACGGCCTGGTGGCCGCAGAGCGCCGGCGACCCCGAGCACGTCCGACTGGCGCACTGGTGCAGCGGATCCTCCGGCGCGGGCAGCTTCCTGGTCCGGCTCTGGCAGGTCACCGGCGATGCCGCCGCACATGAACTCGCCCTCGCCGCCGGACGGGCGGTGCCGGCCGGGCGCTGGCACAGCGGCATCGGCGCCTGCCACGGGCTGGCCGGCAACGGCGAGTACCTGATCGACCTTGCCGACGCCACCGGTGACGACGAATTCCGCTCCGCTGCCGAGGAGTTGGCACACCTGGCGATCGCCAGGTCGGCGCTGCGCGACGGGCTGCTCGTCCTGCCGGACGAAACCGGCACGGGCTGCGCCGCCGCGTACGGCACCGGCACCGCGGGAGCGCTGGCCTTCCTGCTGCGGCTGCGGCACGGCGGACCCCGGCTCTGGGTGGATCCCGTGCCACCCGCCGCCGGCCGCCGGCCCCCCGCGGGCAAACCCGAGACGAGTGGTGCGAAATGAACGTGGCCACCCGCGCGGCGACGCATGCGCTGCGCCGCCTCAGCTTCACCTTCGCGACCGACGGCAGCCACGCCGCCAGCCTGGCCTCCGCCGCCGACGGCGGCTGGTACGTGGAGAGTTGGCGGCTGCCCCCGACCGGGCCCGCCACGCCGACCGCGCTGCCGCTGCCCGGGAACCGCTCGGAGAACCTGCGCTCGCAGCTGATCGCACTGCCGGACGGCTCGGTGCTGGTCTGCCGGCACGACGGCGAGCGGCACGATCTGGTACTGCTGTCCGATCCCGGCCCCGGGCGCGAACCGGTCACCTGCGAACAGCAGTTGGCCACGCTGCGGATGCCAGGTCTGCGACTGCTGCCGCTGCCCCTGCCGCCCGGCGGCGCTCCCCGCGCGGGCGAAGCCTCCCGGGCACCGGTCGCGCTCGCGCTCGGTACCGACACCCGGCCGGCCACCACCGCCTGGCTGCTGCGCACCGACGGCAGCGAGCCCGAACAGGTCGCCGAGATCCCCGGGTTGCACGGCGGCGGGGTCTGGCTCGACCACACCGGCGCCCTGCTGGCGCTCGACCGGGTGAACTCAGGGGTCGTCCGCACGGTCGTCCTGGACCTGCGCAGCGGCGACGTCACCCCGCTGCTGGAGATCGGCGAGCGCAGCAACGACCGGTTGGTGCTGTTCGATCCGGACAGCCGCTTCGCGATGGTGCGCAGCGACGCCCCCGCCACCGACCGGCTCGGCTGGGGCGTGCTGGGCGGCGGGGAACCCCTGCGGTTCCCGGAATGCCTGCACATGGCGGGCATGTTCCTGCGGCCCGTCGCGCTGCGCCCCGCGCCGGACGGGCCCCGCGTGGCCGTCCAGGTCGACCACGGTGCCGGCTCGGCACTCGCCCTGTGGCGGCCCGCCGCGGGGCGGCTGGATCCGCTGGCCGTGCCGCCCGGCCGGCTGGGCGCGGTCGGACACTGGTCGGAGGCCGGACTGCGGATGCCGTACTCCTCCCCCGACCACCCGGCCGCGCTGGCCACCCTGGACGTGGACGCGCTGCTCGACCACGGTCCGGCCGCCGCGACGACCGGGCCGGTACCGCTGCCCCTGCAACTGGCGCCGCTCGGCTCCGGCCTGCCCGGGCCGTGGCGGGACACCGTCCTCCCGTGGCAGCCCGGCACCCCGCGCACCTCCCCTGCCGCGCCGCCCGGTTGGCAGCTCGACGGCAGCACCCCGCCCGGGGACGGCGGCCGCTGGCACCCCGCCCAGAGCCTCGAACTCGCGGGCCCGGCCGGTCCGTTGGAGGCGGTGGTGTACGGCGGGGACGCCTGGTTGAGCAGCCCGCACCTGGTGCTCGCCCTGCACGGCGGCCCGGCGGACGCCTGGCGGCTGGAGTTCGACCCGGCGCTCCAGCGGATGGCCGCCGAGGGACTGGCCGTGATCGCCCCCAACCAACGCGGCTCCACCGGCTACGGGTTGGCGCACGCGATGGCCATCCGGGGCGCCTGGGGCGGGCCGGACCTGGACGACGTCCTGTACCTCCTGGACGGCATCGCGGGCCAGCGCGCCGCGCTCGGCCTGGAGCCACCGGCCCTGTTCGGGGTCAGCTACGGCGCGTTCCTGGCCCTGCTGGCGGCGGCGCACGCACCCGCCGACCACGTCGCGCGCTGCGCGGTGGTCGCACCGTTCCTGTCCGGCGCCCGCCTCCTGGCCGAAGCATCTCCTCCGGTGAGGGCGTTGACGACGCGGCTCGGCGGCGGCGAGCCGATCGCGGACGCCCGCGGCCCCCGCGACGTCCTCCAGCTCGCGCACCGGCTGAGCGCACCGCTGCTGGTCGTGCACGGGGACCGGGACGAGGTCGTCCCGGTGAGCCAGTCCCGTTCGCTGCGGCACGAGTTGCTGCGGATCGGCCGCACCGAGGGGGCCGACTTCCGCTACGTGGAGGCGGCCGGCGCCGGGCACGAGGTGCTCGCCGAGGAGGGCGCCGCGGTGCTCCACGAACTGCTGGCCGCCTTCCTGCGCACCGGCCGGCCGGGCTAGGCCCGGGCCCTGCCGAGTCGGGCCGGCCGAGTCGGCCCCGGAGGGCCGGGCCCCGGCCGGGGCCCGGCCCGGGCGGCCGTACGACAGCAGGGCGATCGGGCTGGTTCCCGCGCCCCTCAGACTCCCGGGCCCTGCGGCCCGGGGTGGTACCCGCGGCGGTGGATGGAGACCTCCGCGGGGGCAAAACCCAGCGCCCGTACCGCAGATCGCGGCGGGCGGAAGCACCAGGGGAGGAATCCGATCATGGAGAACATGGTGGACTTCGAGACCGACCTCGCGGCCCTGCAGGAGCTGCCCGAGACCGAGTCCGTGGAGCTGACCGGCCACGGCGGCGGCTGCCAGTACACCTGTCTGATCCTGACCTGTCTGATCTTCACGATCAGCTAGTCGACCAGCTAGTCGACCGGTCGGCGGCTGCCCGCCGGTGCCGTCCCCGCCTGTCCGGACAGGCGGGGACTGCGCGTTCCCACGGCACGCCCGCCCGTCCCGGCCCGCCCACCGCGCCGCCGATCGACCGACCCACCCCGAGGGGAGTCCTGCCATCTCGACGCGGGCGCCGGGGAGCGGGTCGCCCGATGCCGTGCCGGTCGCAGGGCGCACATGGTGATCTCGATAGGATCTCGCCCGTTCCGGCCGTTATGGTGGCCGGGGCAAGGGCCGCGATCACCGGCTGTGGCGCACCACGGAGCGCCCGATCGGATCTCCGGTCGGTTCTCCGACCGGTCCCCTGATCAGGCATCCGAGACCAGGCGTCCGGTCAGGCACCTGAACCCGGGATCCTGTTGTCGGGCTCCTGCACCGGGCACCCGATCAACGCCCGCCCCGCGCCCGTGGTACCGCCCGGGCGCCGAAGCACCTGCACCCTCGCACGGAAAAGACGATTCTGATGTCCGACACCCTCACCGACACCACCGGTCCCGCGACCACCGGGCCCGACGCCGACGAGACCACGGCCGAGGACACCTCGTCGCACGGTCGCCACCGGGGCGGTTCCGCCGCCGACGACGCGCCGGAGGCCGACCCGCACGGCCGGCACCGGCTCGGCACCCTCGCCGGCCTGAACTGAGAGAACCCCCGCAGAACCCCGGAAGGGCCCGCCGCACCGGCGGGCCCTTCCGTCTGCCGCGGTCAGCGGAAAGCCGCACCCCGCATCACGCATCACGCATCTGCCACCCCTCACACGTCCAGCGTCACGACCGTCCGCAGCGCCTCGCCGCTCCGCATCTGCGCGACGGCCTCGTTGACGTCGGCCAGCGCGACCCGGTGCGTGATCATCCCGGCCAGGTCGATCCGCCCGGCCCGCCACAGCTCGACCACCAGCGCGATGGTCCGCGCCACGTCCGCGCCGCCGTACAGCGAGGGCAGCAGCCGCTTCTCGTTGAAGAACAGCTCGCCCATGGTGAACTGCGCGAGGTCGTCCTGCGCCCCGGCGCCGATCACCACCACCGCACCCCCGCGCCGGGCCGCGTCGTACCCGGCCCGCACCGTGGCCGCGCGGCCGACCGCCTCGAAGACGTAGTCGTAGCCGCCGCCCGGCAGACCCTTGGCGATGGCCTTCAGGTCCTCGGGCGCGACGGCGTCGGTGGCACCGAAGGCCAGGGCCCGCTCCCGCCGCGAGGCGACCGGGTCGACCACGGTGATCCGCCCGGCGCCGCAGACCCGGGCGCCCTGCACCGTCGCCACGCCCACGCCGCCCGCGCCGATCACGGCGACGGAGGCACCGGGTTCGACCTTCGCGGTGTTGACCGCCGCGCCGATGCCGGTGGTCACCCCGCAGCCGATCAGCGCGGCGAGCTCGTACGGCAGGTCGGCGGGGACCTTGATGACGGCACTGCGGTCGACCACCACCTCCTCGGCGAAAGCCCCGGTCCCGTAGAAGCCGGAGGCCTCCACGGCCGCGCCGTCCGGTCCGGGGCCGAACCGGAAGCCCGGTGCGCCGAGTCGGCGGAGGCTGGCCACGCACAGGTGCCCGCGCCCCCGCTCGCAGTGGACGCACCGGCCGCAGGGGGCCATCCAGCAGAGCACCACCCGGTCGCCGACCGCGACGCCGGTCACGCCTTCACCGACCTCCACCACGTCCCCGGATCCCTCGTGGCCGGGGACGAAGGGCGCGGGCTGCGGCAGCACACCGCCCATCGCCGAGAGGTCGGAGTGGCAGAGGCTCGCCGCCCGCAGGCGCACCCGCACCTTGCCGGGGCCGAAGCCCACCGCCACCACGTCGTCGCGGACGTCGAGCGTGTCCTGGCCGGTCTTGTGCAGGATGGCTGCGCGCATGGCGTTGCTCCCGGGTTCCTTGATCGGTGGTCGGGCCCGATTCTGGCACGCCACGCCCACCCGGAGTAGAACACGTTCCACCCAGCTGCCCGGCCGTCCCCGGCCCCGCTCGAAGCCCGCGCCCTGCTGACCGACTGACCTGCTGGCTGGCTGATCGACCTGCTGGCCTGCAGACCTGCCGACCGACCCACGAGCCGACCAGGGGGAGGCACCCACGGGACGGCCGGGCATACCGTCGAGTAGGGTCCGACGGCGAGCGGTAGCACCGCCCACCGGAACATCCGGATACCCGGAACACCAGGACACCCGGAACCCCTGGAGCATCCGGAACACCCGGGATCCCACACCGTCCACCGCCCCGGCGAGGAGCAGCACCATGTCCGACCTCCTGCAGAACACGCGCCCCGCACCCGAGGTGCTGGCGGCGTTCGAGGCCGCGACCGGGTTCATGCCCGTGGACGAGGGCCTGGCGCTCTACGCGGCGGCGCTGGAGTCCGCCCGCCGCACCGGGCGGCCGGTGCTGGAGATCGGCACGTACTGCGGCCGGTCCGCGATCCTGTTGGCCGCCGCGGCCCGGGAGGCCGGCACGGTGGCGCTGACCGTGGACCACCACCGGGGCTCCGAGGAGCAGCAGCCCGGCTGGGAGTACCACGACACGACCCTGGTGGACCCGGAGGTCGGGCGGATGGACACCCTCCCCCGGTTCCGCCGCACCCTGCACGCGGCCGGCCTGGAGGACTTCGTGGTCGCGCTGGTCGGCCGCTCGCCGCAGATCGCGGCGCTGTGGGGCGGACAGGTCGGCCTGGTCTTCATCGACGGCGGCCACACCGACGAGCACGCCACCGCCGACTACGAGGGCTGGGCGCCGCACCTCGCGCCGGAGGGCCTGCTGGTGGTGCACGACGTCTTCCCCGACCCGGCGGACGGCGGACAGGCGCCCTACCGGGTGTACCTGCGGGCACTCGCCGAGGGGTTCGAGGAGGTCTCGGTGACGGGCTCGCTGCGGGTGCTGCGCCGCACCGCCGGCTGAGCCGCCACCCCTGCCCGACTCCCCACCCCACCCCTGCCGGTCCTCCCCGTTCCGGTCCGCGCGGTCCCGGGCCGGTCCACGAGATCCACGGACCGGCCCACAGGCGATCACGGATGCTCTAACGTCGTGCCGGGGCTGTGGGGCGGGGGCTCGAACGGTACGGTGTCCGCGCGGCGCGTCGGCCATCACGGCGGCGCCGCGACCGGCACCGCTGCGGCATCGCGGCGGGCGCCAGGAGCCGGCGACAGCGGCACAGCACCAGGCAGAGCATCGGGCAGACGGTGGGGGCTAGCGCAATGACGGACCAGCACAACACCGCTCCGGCGGTCTGGGACCCCACCGCGCGCGGTGGGGCGGGCGGCTGGGTGCGCGGCCCGCAGGGCGCTGCCCCCGCCCAGCCCCAGCCTCCGGCTCAACCCCAACCGCCGGCTCAGCCCCAGCAGCAGCCCCAGCAACAGCAGCAGCCGGTTCCCCCGGCCGCCGCCCCGACGCCCCCTCCCGCCCCGCAGCAGGCCCCGGCCGGCGGCATCGGCGACCAGGGCCCGCCGCTGGGCGCCCGCCCCTACCTGGCCGCCGCTCCGGGGTACGACGCCCCGACGGCCCCCGCCTTCCCCCGGGCCGCACCGCCGGCGCCCTCCGCACCCGCACCCGCGGCCGCGCCGCCCGGCCAGGGCTTCCCGAGCCACGCCACCCCGCAGAGCCAGGGCCAGGGCGGCTACGGCTACCCGCAGCCGCCCGCCCCGGCCCGCCCCGCCCCTTCGCAGCCCGGGTACGGCGCGCCGAACCCGCACGCCGCGCCGTACCCCCAGGCCGCGCCGTACGGCCAAGGCGGTCAAGGCGGCCCTGGTGGGCCCGGCGGCCCTGCCCCGGACCTGTACGCCCAGTCCCCCGGCGGCTACCCCCAGGCCCCGGGAGGCTACGGCCAGTACCCCGGCCAGCCCGACTACCCGGCCGGCTACGAGGACCTCGACGACGACGAGGACCGGCGCGGCAGCAAGCGGGCCCCGCTGCTGATCGCGTTCGCCCTGCTGATCGTCGTCGCCCTCGGCGGCGGCGTCCTCTGGGCGAAGCAGGACAGCGGCTCCTCGTCCGACAAGGCCGCCGGCCCCACCCCCTCGGCCACCGACACCACGGCAGGCGGGACCCCGCAGCCCGCCCCCGTCCCGAGCGGTTCGGACGCCGCCCCCAGCACGGCCGCCACCGACCCCGCCTCGGCGAGTCCGAGCGCCAGCCCGTCCGCCGGCGCACCCGGACCGGGCGCCCAGGCCCAGGCCAAGTCGCTGGACGAGCTGCTGACCCGGGGCGAGGGCGCGAAGGCACCGATCGGCAGCGCGGTCGCCAAGGTCAACAGCTGCCCGTCCAAGGCCGACATCGAGAGCGCGGCGCAGGTCTTCGACACCGGCGCCAAGCAGCGCGACCAGCTCCTCGCCGACCTCGGCAAACTCACCGTCACCGACCTGCCCGGCGGCGCCGACGCGGTGCAGTCGCTGAAGTCCGCCTGGCAGCTGTCCGCCGACATCGACCGGGCGTACGCCAGTTGGGCGCGCACGGTGGCCGGCCAGGGCTGCTCCGGGGCGGCCCCGAACACCGCCGACAAGAAGCACGCGGACGAGCTCAACCCGCAGGCCACCCAGGCGAAGAAGGACTTCGTCGCGAAGTGGAACGCGATGGCGAGCACGTACAGCCTGACCCCGCGCACCCAGGACAGGATCTGAACCACCAGTGACCCGCACCACCCAAGGCCCCGCCGGCCCCACCCGCCGGGCCGACGAACCACCCCGCCGCTCCGCCCTGCTGCGCGCCACCACCGTGGCGGGCGCCCTGGTACCGCTCTGCCTGGTCGGCTGGCTCGGCTGGCAGGCCGTCAGCGACAGCGGCCCCTCCGCCGCTCCGACGACCCGCCCGGCCGAGGCCGCCGCCCCACCGGCCGGCTCGGCCACCGCGTCCTCGGCCGCCACCCCCGGCACCACCCCGCCGACGACGCCGCCCACCGCTCCGCCGGCCACGCCGGAGGCGGCCACGCCGGAGGCGGCCACCCCGGCCGCGCCCGGCACCCCCGGCACCTCGGCCGCGCCCACCACTCCCGGCACCCCGGCCACCCCCGGTGGGCAGCCCGTGGCCGCCACCGCCCTCACCGGCCGCACCGTGCTGCTCGACCCCGGCCACAACCCGGGCAACTTCAAGCACACCACCGAGATCAACCGCCTGGTCGACATCGGCAACGCCCGCAAGGAGTGCGACACCACCGGCACCTCCACCAACTCCGGCTACACCGAGGCCGAGTACACCCTCGACGTCACCCGCCGGGCCCGGGAGATCCTGATCGCCCGGGGCGCCACCGTGGTCCTGGCCCAGGACGCCGACAAGGCGTGGGGTCCGTGCATCGACGAGCGGGCCCGGGCCGGGGCCGCCGCGCACGCCGACGTCGCGCTCTCCGTGCACGCGGACGGCGGCCCGCCCGGCGGCAGCGGCTTCCACGTGATCATGCCCGCCAAGGTGGTCGCGGGTAAGGCGGACACCTCCGCGATCGTCGCGCCCTCGCACCGCCTCGGGCTGCTGCTGCGCGACAGCTTCCACACGGCCACCGGCGAGCCGTACGCCGACTACGTCGCCAGCCAGGGCCTGGACACCCGCTCCGACCTCGGCGGACTGAACCTGTCGGCGGTCCCCAAGGTGTTCATCGAGTGCGGTAACATGCGCAATTCCGCGGATGCCAGACGGATGACGGACCCTCAGTGGCGCCAGCAGGCGGCCCAGGGAATCGCGGACGCGCTGACGTCGTTTCTGACCACGCGGTAGACGGCCCGGCAAAGGGGTCAGGACCGCGCAGTTTGCAACGACTTCGCCCCATTCCCGAGCCCGCTGTGCACCGACGGGGCGGTTGGCCCTAGGCTCTTGGTCCGTTCGGGAGTTTCCCGGCCGGTCTGCCGACCGCGAAAACCGCCGACCACGACACACCAACGAGGGGAACGTTAGTGAATCTGCGCGCTCTCACCAGGGGAGACGCCGCCGTCGCAGGTGCGGCCGTCCTGCTCTTCATCGCTTCATTCCTGCCGTACTGGACCGTGGACTGCAGCGGCAAGTACTGCGGCGACACCTCGCAGAACGCCTGGGACAGCATCCTGTTCCCCGTCCTGCCCTCGGTCTTCCTGCTCGGCATCCTTGCCGCCGTGCTGATTCTGGTGCAGCGCTTCCAGGGCGCCGCCGCGGCCAACCGCCAGGTGCTCGGCCTGCGGCTGGACCAGTGGGGCATCGCCTTCGCCGTCGCCGCGCTCTGGACCTCGGTCTGGGCGCTGGGCGGCGGCCCGAAGGGCCTCGACCACGGCTTCGGCGCCTGGCTCGCCGTCATCGCGCTGCTCCTCCTCTCGGGTGCCGCCGCGGCCGGCCCGCTGGTGCCCGCGCTGCAGGCCCCGCTGGTGACCGACAAGCCGGCCGCCCCGCAGGGCTACCCGGGCGGCTACCCGAACCCGCAGGTCGGCCAGCCGGGCCAGCCCGGCCAGTACGGCTACCCGGCCCCCGGCCAGGAGCAGCACCAGGCCCCGGCCTTCGGCGGACAGCCCGGCGGCTACGGCTACCCGGCGGCCGGCCAGCAGCAGGACGCCGCGGCCCAGCAGGCGGCCCACCAGGCCCACCAGGCGGCCCAGGCCGCCCAGCAGGCCCAGGCTCCCGCCCAGGCCCAGGCCGCCCCGGTGCCGGCTCCGGCCCCGGCGGCCGACTTCGCGCCGTTCTGGTTCGCCGTCCCCTCGCCGCGCCAGCTGGCCCCGAAGGACAACCCGGTCGGCGGCCCGGTCGGCGAGCTGGTCCCCGGCACCTGGTACCTGGCGGTCGAGCAGCGCGGCACCGCGCTGGTCGCCCAGCTGCAGGACGGCACCCAGGGCGTGCTGGCCGACACCTCCGGCATCCAGCGCGGCTGACAACCCGCTCCCTGCACGGCTGCACGGCGAAGGGGCGGGACCGGATCACTCCGGTCCCGCCCCTTCGCCGTGTGCGCCCCCGGCGGGAGCGCTCAGCAGCAGTCCTGGACCACCAGGCCGGCCGGCAGCTGCTCGCCGCCGAAGACCGCGACGGTGGCCGGGTCCCCGCCGAGCGCGGCGACCGCCAGCAGCAGCGCCCCGGCCGTCCAGGTGGTGCGCTCCTCGGGCCAGATGGCATCGTCCTCGAAGACGTACCCGGTCCAGTACGAGCCGTCGGTGTGCCGCAGCCGCTGGATCCAGCGCAGGATCTCCACCGCCCGGTCGGACTCGCCGATCGCCCAGAGCGCCATGGCCAGTTCGGCGCTCTCCCCGCCGGTGACCCAGGGGCGGTCGCTCACGCAGCGCACGCCCAGGCCGGGGACGACGAAGCGGTCCCAGTCCCGTTCGATCCGCGCCAGCGCGGCCGGGCCGCGCAGCGCGGTGCCGAGCACCGGGTAGTACCAGTCCATCGAGTAGCGGTCCTTGTCGAGGAACCGCTCGGGGTGGTGCGCGACGGCGTGCCGCAGCCGGCCGGCCGCCAGCTCCCAGTCGGGCTGCGGCTCCTCCAGGTAATCGGCGATGGCCAGACCGCAGCGCAACGCGTGCAGGATGCTGGAGGAGCCGGTGAGCAGCGCCTCGTCGGGCGCGCCGCCGTGCTCGTCCAGCCGCCAGGAGATCGGGCCGCCGGGCAGCCGCAGGCCGACGATGAAGTCCAGCGCGCGCCTGACGACGGGCCAGACCCACTCCAGGAAGGCGTCGTCGCCGGTGCTGAGGTGGTGGTGCCAGACGCCGACGGCTATGTACGCGCAGAAGTTGGTCTCCTTGGACGCGTTGGAGACCTCCCCGTCGGTGTAGCCGGCGTACCAGGAGCCGTCGGGGTTCTGGTTGCCGGCCAGCCAGCGGTACGCGGCCTCGGCGGCGGCGTGCTCGCCGGCGGTGTCCAGGGCCATCGCGGCCTCGGTGTGGTCCCACGGGTCGAGGTGGTGGCCGGTGAACCACGGTATGGCGCCGTCGGCGCGCTGCTCGGCGAGGATGCTGCGGACGGTCCCGGCCGCCTGCTCGGCGTCGAGCACCCCGTCGAGCAGCAGCACCTCGGGGACGGCGGCGGTCACGCCACCCCGCCCGGTGCGCGGTTCGGCTTGGAGGCGTAGGCGACGAAGCTCTTGCCGATGACGGGGTTGAGGGCCTTCTCGGCGGCCTTGGTGAGGGTGCTGATCACCGGGGTGCCGACGATGTCCCAGACCAGCAGCTGGTGGTAGGCCTTGACCGGCAGCGCCTTGTCGTTGTCCACGCCGACCGCGCACTTGATCCACCAGTAGGGCGAGTGCAGCGCGTGCGCGTGGTGGGTGCCGTACGGCTCCAGCCCGGCCTCCTTGAGCCGGTCGAGCAGTTCGTCGCCCCGGTAGATCCGGATGTGGCCGCCCTCGACCTCGTGGTACTCGTCGGAGAGCGCCCAGCAGATCTTCTCCGGCAGCCAGCGCGGCACGGTCACGGCGAGCAGGCCGCCGGGCTTGAGCACCCGGAACATCTCGTTGAGCACGCCCTTGTCGTCGGGGATGTGCTCCATCACCTCGGAGATGATGATCTTGTCGAAGTACTCGTCCTCGAACGGCAGGGCCAGCGCGTTGCCCTCCATCGCGACCGCCGACGCGCCCTCGGGGGCCTCACCGGCCTGCTCCATGGCGGCGAACCACTTCCTGACCTCGGCGATCTCCTCGGTGTTCTGGTCGAGGGCGATCACGTTGGCCCCGCGCCGGTAGCACTCGAACGCGTGCCGGCCCCCGCCGCAGCCCAGGTCGAGCACCCGGTCGCCGGGGGCGAGCGGGAAGCGCGAGAAATCGACGGTCAGCACTGCGGGCTCCCATTCCTTTGGTACCAGACGTTTGTGACGCTGCGCCGGACGAGCGTACGGCGCTGTCGGCGGCGGCCCGGACGGGCATCCGGCGCCGACCGGTGGCGGCTCAGGGGACGTAGCGCCAGCCCGGTCCGGAGCGGGCCCGCCGCCCGACCCCGGTGGCGATGGCCGCCCGGTACCCCTCCGCGGTCAGCTCGGCCGCCCGCTCCCAGGTGAACCGCGCGAGCACCCGCTCCCGGCCGGCCGCACCGAGCTCCGACCGCAGTTCCGGGTCGTCCAGCAGCCGTCCGAGCGCCGACGCCAGGGCGTCCGCGTCACCGGGCGGTACCGCGAGACAGGTCTCACCGTCCGGGCCGGCCACCTCGGGGATCGCCCCGCCGGTGGTGGCGACCAGCGGGGTGCCGGTGGCCATCGCCTCGGCGGCGGGCAGCGAGAAGCCCTCGTACAGGGACGGCACGCAGGCCACCTCCGCCGAGCGGTACAGGTCGACGAGCTCCCGGTCGGTCAGGCCGCTGCGGAACTCGATGTGCCGCTCCAGTCCGAACCGGCGCACCGCCTCGGCGACCGGCCCGGCCTCCTTCTGCGGCTTACCGACCACCACCAGGTGGGCGTCCCGCTCGGTACGGACCTTGGCCAGCGCCTCGACCAGGTGGACCAGGCCCTTGAGCGGCACGTCCGCGCTGGAGGTGGTGACGATCCGTCCGGGCACCCGGGCGATCTCCGCGGAGGGGGACCACAGCCGGGTGTCGGCGCCGATCGGGACCACCGAGATGCTGCCGGGCGCGGCGCCCAGGTGTTCGGCGATCTCGGTCTTGGAGCTGCCGGAGACGGTGATGATGTGGTCCAGCCGGGCGGCGACCCGGCGCTGCATCCGGGTGAAGGCGTACCAGCGGCGCAGCGAGAGCCGCCGCAGCGGGGTGGGGGCGGCGGCGAGCTCCAGCCGCCGGTCCACGGTGATCGGGTGGTGGATCGTGGTGACCAGCGGGAACCCGTGCCGGGCCAGGCCGAGCAGCCCGTAGCCCAGGGTCTGGTTGTCGTGCACCACGTCGTAGCGGCCCTTGTGCAGGGCGAGGTACTGGCGGGCGCGCAGCGAGAAGGTCAGCGGCTCGGGGAAGCCGCCGGTGCGCATGGTGGCGTACTCCAGCACGTCCACCAGGCCCCGGTACTCGCCCACGGCCGGGGTGCGGAACGGGTCGTCGCTCCGGTAGAGGTCCAGGCTCGGCAGCTCGACCAGGCGGACCGAGCCCGGCCCGTCGACCTCGTCGAGCACGGGGTACGGCTGGGCACCGATCACGTCCACGTGGTGGCCGAGGCGGGCCAGCTCCCGGGAGAGGTGCCGTACGTACACGCCCTGGCCGCCGCAGAACGGGTCCCCGCGGTACGACAGCAGGGCAATCCGCAGCGGCTGCGCGGTCATCCTCGGCCCCCATCTCGGCTGCATCTGTGGTTGTTGTCCATGACTGTGATCCATGACTGTGGTCCACGGCTGCGATCTTCGGCTGTCATCGTCGCCGCCGGTCGCTAAAGTAGATCAGGTTTCAGTGTGGTGTGGAGCTCGTCATCGACCATGTGAACAATGAGAGACCTCGAAGATACCGGCCCGTAGCTTGCCGTCAGGAGCCAGGGCTGGTGATTCACGCCACGCCACGGCCTGGTGATTCCCGCCACGCCGGACACCTGCGGAACACGCCGGTCCCGCCGGTCCTCCGCACGCCCGGCCCGCCCTGCCCGTCCTGTTGGAGCACACCGCCACCCGCGCCCCGGGAGCACCCTTGCCGTCGCCCGTGACCCCCGCGAACCCCATGCCCGCCACGCCCCCCGTGCCCCCTGCGGACCCCGCGCCCCCCGCGGACCCCTCGGACCCGGCGCGCCCGTCGGACCCCGTGCGCCCGTCGGACCAGGCGCGCCCGTCGGACCAGGCGCGCCCCGCCGATCCGCCGCTGACCGCCCGGCAGACCGAGCGCCGGCGCCGGATCCTGCGGGCCGCGACCGTGCTGGCCGCCCGGGGCGGGTACGAGGCGGTGCAGATGCGGGAGGTCGCGGAGGGCGCGCAGGTGGCGCTCGGCACCCTCTACCGGTACTTCCCCTCCAAGGTGCACCTGCTGGTGGCCGTGATGCTGGAGCAGTTGCAGGCCCTCCAGGAACAGGTACGGCGGCACCCGCCGACCGGGCCGGACCCGGCGCCGCGGGTCGCCGAGACGCTCACCCGGGCGTTCCACGCGCTCCAGCGCGAGCCGCTGCTGGCCGAGGCGATGGTGCGGGCGCTCTCCTTCGCGGACCGCTCGGTCAGCGCCGAGGTCGACCGGGTGAGCACCACCACCGCCCAGCTGATCCTGGACGCGATCGGCCAGTTCGGGCCGCCCTCCGAGAGCCAGCGGGCCGCCGTCCGGGTGATCGAGCACACCTGGCACTCGGCGCTGGTGGCCTGGCTGTCGGGCCGCGCCTCGATCGCCGAGGTGCGCGCCGACCTGTACACCGCGGCCCGGCTGCTCACCCTTCCCTGACTGGAACCTGTTCCTGTGCGGCGCGGTCGGGTGCGGCGGGTACGGCGGCTAAAGTCGACGGGCACGACAAATCCATCCGTTTCTCCTCCGGGGAAAGCCGGTGCGATTCCGGCACTGACCCCGCAACCGTGAGCCCGGTGCGCTGCTGCCGGGCGAGTCGGAGTGCCCGGAGAGAGGCGAGCGGCCACCCCGGGCGCACCGGCGCCCGGCACCGTCGAGGTCTACGGAACGGCCCACCCGGGCCACCACACCGCTCACCGAAAGGCGCACCTCCACCATGCTCACCGCCGCCCGTCTGGGCGCCGCCGCGCTGTCCGCCGCCCTGCTGGCCGGCGCGGCCGCCTCGCCGGCCCTCGCCGACACCCCCGCGCCCACCGCGCCCGCGCCCGCCGCGCCCTCGCCCGCCGCCGTCCCCGACAGCCTGTACGGCAAGGGCGACCCGACCTACGACGGGGTGTGGCGGCAGTCGCTCGCCCTGACCGCGCTGGCGAGCGCCAAGGTGGTGCCGGCCGACTCCGCCGTCTCCTGGCTGACCGGGCAGCAGTGCGCCGACGGCGGGTGGCCGTCGTACCGGGCGGACGCCGCCGCGGCCTGCGACGCCGCGACCGAGGACAGCAACGCGACGGCCGTCGCGATCCAGGCGCTGGTCGCGCTCGGCGGGCACCAGGACTCCGTGGACAAGGGCGTCCAGTGGCTCAAGGCCAACCAGAACGCGGACGGCAGCTGGGCCTACAACCCCGGCAGCCCCGGCGACGCCAACTCCACCGGGCTGGCCGTGAACGCTCTGTTCGCCACCAGGACGGACCCGGCGGGCGTCGCCAAGGCCGGCCGGAACGCCTTCGACGGGCTGGCGCTGTTCCAGCTCGGCTGCACCGCGCCCGCCGACCAGCGCGGCGCCTTCGCCTTCCAGCCGGACCCGACTGGCGCGCTCGCCCCGAACGCGCTGGCCACCGGGCAGGCCGCGCTGGCGGCGGCGGGCGGGAAGCTGCCGGTGGCCAACGCCAACCGGACCGACGCCGCGCCCAAGGCCCTGCCGTGCGCGGACGGCTCCACCGAGAAGGCCGTACCGCGCGCGGACTCCGCGGAGGCGGCCGGCGCGTACCTCACGGCGCAGCTCGCGGCGGGCGGCCAGCACCTGTCGCTTTCCAACCCGGGCGCGGCGCCGACGCCCGACTACACGGCCACCGCCTGGGCGGCGCTCAGCCTGGTCCAGGGCGGGCACCCGCAGCAGGCGGGCGGCACGGTGGACTGGCTGGCCAAGGAGGGCGGCGCCTGGACGAAGGGCGGCACCGACGCCTCGGCCACCGCGACCCTGCTGCTGGTCGCCCAGGCGGCGCAGCGCAACCCGGCGGACTTCGGCGGCACCGACCTGGTGAAGCAGCTGACCGCCCTCGGGCCGGCCCCGAAGGCGGTCAGTGCCGCTCCGAGCGCCGCTCCGGCGAAGGCGGAGAAGAAGGACGGGGGCCTCTCCCAGTACTGGCTGCTCGGCGTCGGGCTGCTGATCGGCATCGGCGGCGGCCTGGTGCTGAGCCTCCAGCGCAAGCGCGGCGCGAAGCTGTGACCACGCCGTCCGGCTCCCGGGCGGCCGCGTCGACGCCGGGGGCTTCGGCGGGCGCTTCGGCGGGGGCGGTCCGTGCGGCGGCCCGGCCGGTGGCCCCGGTGCCCGTCCGTGCGCCCGCCGGTCTTCCCGCCCGGGTGCCCGGGCGCGTGCCCGGCCGCGCGACCGTTGCGGCCGTGCTCATCGGGCTGCTGGCCGGACTGTTCATGGTCGGCGCGGCGCCGGCGCAGGCCGCCGGGTACCGGTACTGGTCGTTCTGGAAGTGGTCCGGCGACACCTGGACGTACCAGCAGCAGGGCCCGTCGGTCCACGTCCCACCGGACGGCAGCACGGACGGCTGGCGCTTCGCCGTCAGCCCGGACGGCGGACAGGACGCCGCCCGGCCCGGGGCGACCGGGGACTTCGGCGCGATCTGCGCGGACACCCCCGGGCAGCCGGGGCGCAAGCGGGTCGCCGTGGTGCTGGACTTCGGCACCGGCGCCGACGCCCCCTCCGGCGAGGCCCCGCCCGGACCGCGTACCGCGTGCGCCACCGTACCCACCTCCGCCACCTCGGCGGAGGTGCTGGCCGCCGTCGCCCCGCCGCTGCGCTACGACACCAACGGACTGCTCTGCGCCATCGCCGGCTACCCGAGGGCCGGGTGCGGCGACCAGCTCGGGGGCGGCGGAGCGGGCGGCAGCACCGGCAGCTCGGCCACCGCGCCGGGCGGCTCTGCCGGCTCCGCCAACTCGACCGGCCCCGGGGGCTCCGGAAACCCGGGCAGCTCGGGCGACGACCCGGGCAGCGGTCCCGACATCGGCCTGATCGCGGGCGGCGCACTCGTCGCCGCCCTGGCCGCCGGGGCCGTCTGGCAGGCGCGCCGCCGCCGGAGCTGAGCAAAAATATGTGGACCGGTCTACCTATTCACGAGGACATCGCCCGGCCCGGATATACCGACCGGTCTACATATACCGACCGGTCTACAGATATCGATCGCCCCTATGTAGACCGGTCCACTTATGAAGACCGGTCTACATAAAACGCGGCACCCGGAGTGAGAAGTCGGCCAGCCCGACTTCCCGCTCCAGGCCACCCGACGTCACCCGGCCCCACCCCCGCCCCGACCTGGACCCCTCCCCCGTGACCACACCCCGCGCCCCCCGTGCTCCTCGCACACCAGGCACGCCACGCACGCCACGCACGCCAGGCACCCCTCGCACTCCCCGGACGCCCCGCACACCACGGGTCCGTCCGCCCGCCGGCCCCCGGCAGCTGCACCCCGGCGCCTGGTGGCTGTGGGCGCTCGGCCTGGGCGCGGCCGCCACCCGCACCACCAACCCCCTCCTGCTGCTCCTCCTGGCCGCGGTCGCCGGCTACGTGGTGGCCGCCCGGCGCGGCGACGCACCGTGGTCCCGCTCCTACGGCGCCTTCCTGCGGCTCGGGCTGCTGGTGCTGGGCATCCGGATGCTCTTCGCCGTCCTGCTCGGCTCGCCGGTCCCCGGGACGCACGTCCTCTTCACCCTCCCCGAAGTCCCGCTGCCCGCCTGGGCGCAGGGCGTGCGGATCGGCGGCCGGGTCACCGTCGAGGGCCTGCTGGCCGCGCTGTACGACGGACTCCGGCTGGCCACCCTGCTGGTCTGCGTCGGCGCCGCGAACGCCCTGGCCAGCCCCGCCCGGCTGCTGCGCGCCCTGCCCGGCGCGCTCTACGAGGCCGGTGTGGCCGTCGTGGTGGCGATGACCTTCGCACCGAACCTGATCGCCGACGTCCAGCGGCTGCGCGCCGCCCGCCGGCTGCGCGGGCGCACCGACCGGGGCGTCGCCGCCGTGCTGAGCGTCGGAATCCCCGTCCTGGAGGGCGCGCTGGAGCGCTCGGTCGCGCTGGCCGCCGCGATGGACACCCGGGGCTTCGGCCGCACCGCCGACGTACCGCCACGCCTCGCCCGGGCCACCGCCGCCCTCACCCTGGCCGGCCTGCTCGGGATCTGCCTCGCCGCGTACGGCCTGCTCACCGCCGGCGGCACGGGCTGGGCGCTGCCGGTCCTGCTGCTCGGCCTGGCCGCCGCCTTCACCGGCCTGCTGCTCGGAAGCAAGCGTTCCATCAGGACCCGCTACCGACCCGATCCCTGGGCCCTGCCCGAGTGGCTGACCGCCGGCTCCGGCGCCGCCGTGGCCGCGCTCACCATCTGGCTGTCGTCCCGCGACCCGGCCGCCTTCGCGCCCACCGTCGTCCCGCCGACCGCCCCCGCCCTGCCGCTGGCCGCCGTCCTCGCCGTGCTGCTCGGCCTGCTCCCGGCCTTCGTCACCCCGAACCCGCCCCGGAGGGCCTCGTGATCACCTTCGAGCAGGTCTCCGTCCAGTACGCCGACGCCGCGGCGCCCGCCCTGAGCGGAGTCGACCTGACCGTCCCCGAGGGCGAACTCTGCCTGCTGGTGGGCCCGTCCGGCTCCGGCAAGTCCACCCTGCTGGGCACCGTCAGCGGTCTCGTCCCGCACTTCACCGGCGGCGCGCTGCACGGCCGGGTCACCATCGACGGCCGGGACACACGCGAGCACCGCCCGCGCGAACTCGCCGACCTGGTGGGCACGGTGGGCCAGGACCCGCTGGCGCACTTCGTCACCGACACGGTCGAGGACGAACTCGCCTACGGCATGGAGTCCCTGGGCCTCCCGGCGGACGTGATGCGGCGCCGGGTCGAGGAGACGCTCGACCTGCTGGGCCTGGCCGATCTGCGCGACCGGGCGCTGGGCTCACTCTCCGGCGGACAGCAACAGCGCGTCGCCATCGGCTCGGTGCTCACCGTCCACCCGCGCGTGCTGGTCCTGGACGAGCCCACCTCCGCGCTCGACCCCGGCGCCGCCGAGGAGGTGCTGGCCGTCCTGCAGCGCCTGGTGCACGACCTCGGCACCACCGTCCTGATGGCCGAGCACCGGCTGGAACGGGTCGTCCAGTACGCCGACCAGGTCCTCCTGCTGCCCGGCGGCGGCGCGTCCCCCGTCCTCGGCGAACCCGCCGAGGTGATGGCCCACTCGCCCGTGCACCCGCCCGTGGTCGGTCTCGGCCGGCTCGCCGGCTGGCACCCGCTGCCGCTCTCCGTCCGCGACGCCCGCCGCAAGGCCGGCCCGCTGCGCACCCGCCTCGACGGACGCCGACCCGCCGAGACGCCGCGCCGGGCGCCCGAGCCGATCGCCGTCGCCGACCGGCTGGCGGTGCGGCGCGGTCCCGTCCCCGCCCTGCGCGGGGTCGACCTCACCCTCCACGCCGGCGAGATCACCGCGCTGATGGGTCGCAACGGCGCGGGCAAGTCCACCCTGCTCGGGGCCCTGGTCGGACTGCACGTCCCCGCCGCCGGCACCGTCCGGGTCGGCGGCCTCACGCCCCACCGCACCCGCCCGGCCGAGCTGATCCGCCGGGTCGGCCTCGTCCCCCAGGACCCGCGCGACCTGCTGTACGCGGAGAGCGTGGCCGCCGAGTGCGCCGCCGCCGACTCCGACGCGGGCGCCGACCCCGGCACCTGCCGGGCCCTGGTCGAACGGCTGCTGCCCGGCATCGCCGACGCCACCCACCCGCGCGACCTCTCCGAGGGCCAGCGGCTCACCCTCGCCCTGTCCGTCGTGCTCACCGCGCGCCCGCCGCTGATCCTGCTCGACGAACCCACCCGGGGCCTGGACTACGCCGCCAAGGCCCGTCTGGTGGAGATCCTGCGCGGGCTCTGCGCCGACGGCCACGCCGTCCTGCTCGCCACCCACGACGTCGAGCTCGCCGCCGAACTCGCCCACCGCACGGCGATCCTGGCCGAGGGCGAGATCGTCGCGGACGGCCCGACCGCGGAGGTGGTGGTCTCCTCCCCCGCCTTCGCCCCGCAGGTCGCCAAGATCCTCGCCCCCTCCCCCTGGCTCACCGTCCACCAGGTCGAACAGGCCCTCGCCGCCGGGGAGCCCGCATGACCCGCCCGACCCGCCCCCTTGCCCGTCCCTCCGCACGTCACCTCGCCCGTCCCGTCCCGCTCGGCCGCCGCTCGACCACCGCCCTGCTGCTCACCTCCGCCGTCGGCGTGGTCGGCTTCGGCTGGCCTCTGCTCGCCTCCACCAGGTCCGCCCTGGTCGGCCACTCCACCGACGCGCCCTGGCTGTTCGCACTGCTGCTGCCGCTGCTGCTCGCCGTGGTGGTCGCCCAGATCTCCGAGGGCCGCTCGGCGGGCGGCGGCGCACCGGGCCTGGACGCCAAGGCCGTCGCCCTGCTCGGCGTGCTGGCCGCCGCCGGTGCGGCGCTGCGTCCGCTCGGCGCGGGGACGGCCGGACTGGAGCCGATGTTCTTCCTGATGGTGCTGTCGGGCCGGGTGCTCGGACCGGGCTTCGGCTTCGTCCTGGGCGCACTCTCGATGTTCGCCTCCGCCCTGCTGACCGGCGGGGTCGGCCCGTGGCTGCCGTTCCAGATGCTCGCGATGGGCTGGGTCTGCCTCGGCGCCGGCCTGCTCCCGGGCGCCGCCACCCTGCGCGGCCGCCACGAACTCGCCCTGCTCGCCGTGTACGGGGCGAGCGCCTCCGTCCTCTACGGCACGATCATGAACCTCCAGGGCTGGCCCTACATCGCCGGCCTCTCCGGGTCCATCTCCTTCGTCCCCGGCGACCCGGTCTCCACCAACCTGGTCCGCTTCGCCGCCTACTGCCTCACCACCTCCCTCGGCTGGGACCTCCCCCGCGCCGTCCTCACCGTCGTCCTCTGCCTCACCCTCGGCACCCCCGTCCTACGCGCCCTGCGCCGCGCCACCCGCCGCGCCGCCTTCGCCAGCCCCGTCGCCTTCGTCCCCCCGCCACCGCCCACCGAGAAGTGACAACGGCGCGGCCCCGGACGCTTCCGGGACCGCGCCGCCCCAACAGCCCGTCAGCCCTTCGGCGCCGCCGGCTGGACAACGTCGAAGAACCACAGCATCGGCCCGGCCGCCGCCGACCGCTGCGGCGCTCCCCTCGGCCTGCAGTGCGACGGCCAGGAAACAATCAGGCAGGGCGAGCCGCAGGTCATGCGGGGCGCAGGACGGCTGCTCTCGCAACGCACGTGTGCAGACCGCCGGAAGCGGACGATGATGACCTACATGATGCTCAACGGTTCACCGGTCACAGCCCCCAGGATGCTGCTCCTGAACCGCGTTGACTTCGAGCCTGGCTGCTACGTGTTCAATCTCGATCAACCGCTGTTCCTGACATCCGGGGACCAGCTCTGGGCGGAGCAAAGCTCGGTGGTCGTGCGGCGCGCGACCACCGGAGTGGTAGAGCGACCTGCGGGCAGCATGGATGCCGAGCGGTGGGCGTACAAGCTGCTGTAGCGAGGCCCGGCCACGCCACGCGCGCCAGGCAAGCTGCGCGCCAACTGCGCTGTCAGGCGCGCACTTCGGCGGTTGGCCACGGACGCTCGGGAACCGTCCTGGCAGGTCAGCGGCGCTACTCGCCGAGGTCAAGCGGATGCCCAGGTGGCTAACGGGTCGGGCCAGCGCAAGCTTGCGCTGGCCCCACCCAGATATGCCGACTCATCACGCGTATGCGCGGTCAAACACAGCAGCTCTTCAAGGCTCAGCCACCCTTCGGCGGCGCCCTCAAGCCGGACCACCGGCGTGCCCTGAGCGCCCGTGTCGGCAATAGCCCTCAAGGTCGAGCGATCCACCCCGCAGAAAGCCAGCAATCCGTTCAGCTCATCCGCTGTCCGCCGTGCGGCTCTCCAGCCGACCGCGTAGTCCACCCCCAGCAGCCACGCCCACGCGTCAGGCTCGAGGCTCACCGCCAACTTCGCACCGAAGTCGTCGCTCCCATCCAACTGTTCTTCAACTCCCCTGTTCAAGAGCCGAACTTGCCATGCGCGCACAGGCATGCCGAGGAGCCCGACACCATCGGCGTCGGGCTCCGACCCACCGGACCACCCCTCTCCCGCCAAGGTTCCGGGGTGGTCCGGCACGTCTTCAGTTGTCCCTGATCAGGTCAGGTGCGATCCCGGGTCGGCTGCTCGCAGCCGAAGATCCGCCGGAACAGCTCCGCCTCGGTCAGGGCGAGTAGCGGATCATCAACACCGGCCATCTCCCGCCAGATCTGCCGCATGAGCAGCAACCGCTGGTCTTCGGCGAATCCCGGCTCGGCGTGCCACGCCACCGCGTGACGGTGCGCGGCCCGACGGCTCGGCGAGACGGCCCGTACCGGCCAGGAGAACTGACCGTCCAGCAGCCACCACGTCGAGAGCCGGTCCCACCGAACCCGCAGGTGCCGGATCACTGGGGTGCCCCAGGGCCGACGGGGTACAGGCGGACGACGGTCGGGGTCAGGTCGAGGAAGGCCAGGGCCCGGACCTCACCGTGCGTCGCGAGCCGATGCCCGATCGACTGCGCCTCCAACGGCCCGAATAGCTCGGCGAAGTAGCCGTGCTGGTCCGGGCTGAGCGGAAGCATGTCGAGCGACTTCAGGAGCGCGGCCATCGCGTCCGGCAGCTTGCTGAAGTGCGCGGGCGCGGTGACGCCTCGGACCTCCACGATCACCGGGAAGGGGTACGAGGAGGCCGCCAGGATCAGTTCCGTCCCCGGTCCGCTCCGATCTCCAAGCGGCATCACTTCCCCGATACCTCCCCCGCGCGACGCGGGTGCCACTGGTGAACGCAACCCGCCTGGCCGTTCACCACGATGGTCCGGGTCAGCGCCGGCCCCAGTCCCGTGCCGCAGTAGAAGCTCCACCCCGACCCGGACGCCCACCTGCTCATTCCACACCGCCTTCCGGGCCCACCAGGGCCCAAACGATCTTGCCGATGCCTTCGGGCCGGGGCTCGAAGCCCCATTCCAGGGAGAGGACTTCCACCAAGTACAGCCCGCGTCCCGAGAGGCCGTCCGGGTCGGTGGCGCGTCGGATCGCAGGCTTCTCGCTGCTCGCGTCGTGCACTTCGATCCGCAGGTGGTCGCACACCACCTCGAACCGGACGACAATCTCGCGCCCCGGCGACACCCGCGCGTGCACCACCGCGTTGGCGACCAGTTCACCGAGCACCAGCTGGCCGTCGCCCATGAGGGCCGCGCCGCCCGGGATGTTCTGAAGGAAGTCGCGCAGGTGATTCCTGGCCACCGTGGCGGACCGCCTGTGCCGCGCGAGGTTCGCCTCGAACGCAGGTATTCCGACGGTCGGCTTGTAGGGTCCGGAGCCGTCGCGGGAGTTCCCCGAGCTGATCACGTGCACCGCCTTCCGATGCCCAAAGGGCGGCCCGAACATGGACGTTCCGGCCCTTGATGCCAGGGTGCCGGGAGGGAATGCGGACTTCGTACCCAAGCTGGTTACTCAGTGTGGGTAAACTCACAGGTAATCAACTTGCTTACAGGGCTGCTGATCTACAGCGGGGGCAGTGGTGACCGAGGCGCGCGTACCGGACCGGCTCCCCGCGTGCCTGCTGTCCAACCCAGAGATGATCGCCGCCTGCCGAAGACGAGACTTCGCCACCATCTTCCGGCTGCTCAAGCTGGCCGGGATCTATCCCTCGCTCATCGCCCGCGCATGTGACATGACCCCGAGCCGCGTCGGCGAAGTCATGGCGGGCAAGCCCCGGATCGAGAAGATCGATGTCATCGAGCGAATCGCGGACGGGCTGCACATCCCCGGACACATGCTCGGGTTGGCCTCTCGTGAATGGGAGCAGGAAGCGCCAGTCCCTCAGGCCCGGCACCGACCGGTCGGGCCCTCCATCGACGGGCAGGGGCTCAGCGCGCCGATCGACCCCGACTTCTTCGTCAGCCATCTGCGCGGGCTCATGCCCGGTCACTACAAGGCTGCGAATCTTCTCGGCTCCCGCCACGCGCTCGACGCGGTGACCCGGCACGTCCAGTTGCTCGACCGCCTCCAGCAGAACGTAGGCGGCCGCGCCCGCGATGAACTCCTCAGCATCGGCGCCCGTACCGCGGAGTTCCTGGGCTGGTTGAACCAGGATCTCGGAGACTTCGCCCAGGCCCTCTACTGGTCGGACCGCGCCATGGAGTGGGCGCAGGAGACCGGCGACGACGTCATGGCCGCCTATGTGCTCTTCCGGAAGAGCAACCAGGCCACCGCTCAGCGCAACACGCAGAAGGCCGTCAGTCTTGCCCGCGCTGCCCAGCGGTCGGCCTGCGCCACGCTTCGCATCCGTGCTCTCGCCACCCAGCAGGAGGCCCAGGGCCACGCCCTCATGGGCAACCTGCGCTTCGCCGAGGCGAAGTTCGACGAGGCCCACGAACTCGCCGCCGAACCGGACGACTCACATGCGGACGATGCCCTTGATCTGGCGTACTGCACCCCGACCTACATCGAGATGCAGCGCGCGAACTGCCTGATCGAACTCGGCGATCCACGGACGGCCGTAGTCATGTTCGAGGCCGAGCTTCGAATCCTGCCGCCGATCTACCGCAACGACCAGGGTGTGTACCTCTCACGACTGGCACGCGCGTATGCGGTGTCCGGCGAGCCGGAGCAGGCCGCCGCGGCAGCGGACCGCGCGCTGTCGATCGCCATCGACACCGAATCCGCGCGGGCGATGGCGGAGCTGTCCGCGGCCGACAAGGCCCTCCAGCAGTGGAGCACTGTGACCGAAGTCGCCACCTTCACCGGCCGCTTGAAGCTGATGAGCGGCACGGCTTCCTCTCGACCTGCGATGAGCTGATGAGAGAGGGTGGGGCCATGGACGCACTGATCACGGCCGCCACCTCCGCAGACGAACGCCGGCGCGGCGCCAAGGTCGCTGTGCTGCCGGTCGGCAGCTTCGAGCAGCACGGCGACCACCTGCCGCTCACCACGGACACCGTTGTCGCCAGCCTGATCGCCCAGCGGATCGCCGCCGACTACGACCTGTTCCTCCTGCCGCCCATCACGGTGTCCTGCTCCCACGAGCACGCCCACATGCCGGGCACCGTCAGCATCAGCGCCGCCACCCTCTACGCCGTCGTCAACGACATCTGGAAGTCGCTCCAGGCGTCCGGCGTTCCCGGCCTGCTGATCGTGAACGGGCATGGCGGCAACTACGTCCTCTCCAACGTCGCGCAGGAGGCGAACATCTCCGGCCCGCGCGTCGCCCTCTTCCCTGTCCGCGAGGACTGGCACCAGGCCCGCGAAGCCGCCACTCTGGAGAGCAGCAGCGCCGAGGACATGCACGGCGGTGAGCTGGAGGTGTCGCTGCTCCTCCACGGTGCCCCGGAAGTCATCCGCGAGGGAATCACGCTGGACGACCACTCCGCCCCGGAGCGCCCGCATCTGCTCACGCTCGGCATGGCCGGCTACACGAAGAACGGCATCATCGGGCAGCCGTCCCTCGGAACGGCGGCGAAGGGCAAGGCCCTCCTCGACAGCCTGTCCCAGTCAGCCGCCGCCCACCTATCCCTCATCACGGGCGGCTGAGCAAGCACTTCGGGCCCTGCCCCGTCAGGGGAAGGGCCCGAAGGAGGAGAAGGAGCAGTAACCGAGCAGACTCAGGCGTTCTTGGGGCCGGCCGACTGGACGACGTCGAAGGACCAGAGGGTGGAGCCGGAGGCCGCGGGGCGCTTCGGAGCCTCGCCCTCACCGCCGTTCTGGTGGGCCGCCTTCATCGGGCCCTCCATCCAGGCCTGGAAGGACGCCTCGTCACGCCAACGGGTGTAGACGAGGTACTGGTCGGTGCCCTCGACCGGGCGGAGCAGTTCGAACCACTCGAAGCCGTCGGAGTTCTCCACCGACCCGGCCCGCGCGGCGAACCGCTTCTCCAGCACCTCACGCTGCTCGGCGGGGACGGTCAGGACGTTGATCTTGACTACGCTCATGGGTCCATCCTGCCTCAAGGATCGGCGGCCGGTGCAGACCCTGCGGCGCCGACACCTCACGAGGCGCGTTGGTGAAAGGCCGGCCGGTCCCCGTCGGGCGAACGGGCGCCGGAGCTGTGGGACGTCTCCAATCGGACGGCATCCGCCGTCCCAAAATGCAGGTCACGGCGGTGAGACGAAGTCCGGTGCGCCACCGCGGCGTCCGGGTCGCGATCATGCTCCGGCGGCTCCCCTACGCTGGGCCCACCGCCCGGCGCCGAGCCGAGTCGCCGCCTCCCGCGAGGTGCGCCGCGACCGTCTCCGTCGACACCGCGCAGGGGCTACCCACACCACACCCTGACCCGAGGAGCGATTCGCCATGCCGTTGCACCGAAGCGAGAGGGCAGGCCGCCGGGGCGGCACTTCCCTCGGGGCGGGGCTGCTGGCCGTCCTCGCGCTGGTGAGCGGCTGCGCCGCGGCCACGCCCGCCGCGCCCCCGATCGCCGCACCGCCCACCAGGCCGGTGGCGCCGCCCACGGCGGGCACGAATGTCGCAGACCTCCATCTCCCGATCGAGCAGTACATGTTGACGCCCCTTCAGTCGGTGCAGTTCGACTGGGTGCGCAAGGCCGCGATCGGCTCCTGCATGAAGCGGTACGGGCTGGACTACCCGGCGGGGGCGAAGCCCGGGCCGGACAGTCCGGGCGTGCGCACCTTCACGCCGATGAACCGCCGCTACGGCATCACCGAGGCGGACGGCGCCGCCCGATGGGGCTACCACCTGCCGCAGGCGGCACCCGCGGCACCCGCCCCCGACCAGCCGGTCACACCGGTCGCGCCGGCCGCCCTGGCCGCGCTGCCCACCGCCGCCCAGACCGTGCTGCTCGGCGTGGACCCGGGCAACGGCGCCAGGGTGACGGCATATCAGGGAAAGCCGCTGCCCGAGGGCGGCTGCTTCGCGGAGCTCGACCGTGTCCTGCCGGGCGCCGTCGGCGGCCCGCAGGGGCCCGGCAACGGCCCGCAGGGCGTGGTGACCGACATCAAGTCGGCGAGCTTCACCGGGTCGCGGTCCGCGCCGGAGGTCGTGGCGGCCACCGCCGCCTGGGCGGACTGCATGAAGGGCCGCGGCTTCGACATCCCGGATCCGCTGAACGCCCCGGCGACCGTCACGACGATGCGGGATCCGGCACCGGGCGGCGCGGAGATCGCCCAGGCCGTGGCCGACGTGGAGTGCAAGGGCCGGACCAACCTGACCGGGATCTGGTTCGCCGCCGAGTCGACCCTGCAGAACGCCGCGATCGCCGCGCACGCGAAGGACCTGGCCGCCGTGAAGGCGACCCTCGACTCCGAGGCGGGGTCGCTCGGGCGGCTGCTCGACCACGACTGGTCCTCCCCCGTGCCCGCCACCCCCTGACCTCCCTGACCTTTCTGACGTTCCCGACCTCCCCGCCACCCCCTGACCTCCCCGAACCGGCGACCGGCCCTCGGGCAGGCCGACCGGTGCCGGGGCCGTCCACCGCTGCACCCATCCAACGAGTGAAGGAGCACCAACCCTCATGAAGCTGAAGTCGACCGGCCGCCGTCTGGCCACCGGCGCGGCGGCCCTCGCCATCGCCGGCACCACCATGCTCACCGGCGCGGGCCAGGCCAGCGCCGACAGCGTCACCTGGATCAACGGGTGGAGCACCTGGAGCTCCCCGGTCCGCTGCAAGGACAGCGGCGGCGCCTACGTCACCCTGTGCATCTACTACTCGCCGGGCGCCGAGGGCGCGATGACGATGGAGTACACCGTCCAGGACGGCGAGATCGACGGGACCTTCTGGAAGCAGGACCAGTACGGCTCGGCCGGCTACGGCCAGAAGGTGCGGAACAACGCCGCCTCCGTGGAGAACGCCTCCAACTCGACCATCGGCGTCTGGGTGTCCCCGTGGTTCTACGGGGACGCGAACTACGTCCCCGCCGGCCGCGGTGGCAGCCTGACCCCGCGGCTGCGCAACAACGAGGCCTCCTGGGGCATCGTCGACCAGCTGGACCGCGGCGGCCAGGTCCGCCTCGACTGACGCTCCCGCCTGACCGGAGCAGGACGCTCCGGCACCCCGCACCCCGCAGCGAGCGCGGTGCGGGGTGCGGTGGGTTGCCCCGTTCCGGTCAGGCGATCCACCCCGGGACGAACGCCTCCTCCACCGGGTCGCCGACCCGGTGGACGCGGGCGCCCCCGGGGGCGGTGACGACGGCGGTGAACCCGGCGTCGGCCCCGGTGGCGATCCGGCGCGCAACTCCGGCGGGGAGGATCACGGTGTCGCCGGGGGCCACCGTGAAGGTGTCGTCGGCGAGTTCGACGCTCGCGGCACCGTCCAGGACGGTCCAGATCTGCTCGACGTCGAAGACGTGCAGCGGGCCCTGGAGGCCGGGCCCCATGTCCACCCGCCACATCGCCAGGCCCGAGCCGCCCTGGGTCGGCGAGGCAAAGGTGGTCATGACGGCGTTGGGCGTCTGCGTGCGGCGGGCCTCGGTGCTGCGAACGACGGACGCGTGTGTGACTGACATGCGTGCCAACCCCCTAAGATGGTCAATGACGTTGTCCATATGGTCAATGAGGTTGTCTATCAATGTCAAGCGAAAGCGCACCCCCGCCCCCCGGATTCGAGCTGCCGCTCCGCCTGCTGCTCGCCTTTCGGATGATCATCGACGAGCTGCACGAGCGGATCGCCCGGGAGGGCCACCCGGACCTGCGGCCGATGCACGGCTTCGTGTTCCAGGCGATCGGCCCGGACGGCACCACCGCCGTCGAGCTCGGCCGCCGCCTCGGGGTCTCCAAGCAGGCCGCCGGCAAGACCGTCGAGCAGCTCGAACGGCTCGGCTACGTCGAACGCGGCTCCGACCCCGCCGACGCCCGCCGCAAGGTGGTCCGCCTCACCGCACGCGGCGTCGACTGCCTCGCCCGCTCCGCCCGGATCTTCGACGAGCTGCGCAGCCAGTGGTCCGCCACCCTCGGCGAGGAGCGCCTGCGCGACCTGGAGGCGGGCCTGCGCGTCCTCGCCCCCGGCGACCCGTTCCGCTTCGACACCCCCCGCTGGTTCGGCGCGCCCTGACCGGTCCGGCCAGCCCCCGGGCCCGGACCCCAAAGCCCCAGAGCCAGAGCCAGAGCCAGCCCAGAGCCCCGACCCTAGGCCCGCTGCACGTGCTCCGGGTCGGGCCGGTCCCGCTCGTCGGCGCCGAGGGCCGAGGAGAGCCGGGTGAGCAGGTCGGCGAGGTCGGCGTACTGCTTGTCGTCCCAGTCCCCGAGCAGCTCGCAGAGCTGCTCACGGCGGGCGGCCACCAACCGCAGGGCCGCCGCCTCGCCGGACTCGGTCAGCCGCAGCGGCAGGCCGCCGCTGCGGGCCGCCAGGCCCCGGCCCTCCACCTCCCGCACCGCCTCCTCGATGACGGCGACCGGGACGATCCGCCGCTCGGCCACCTCCAGGGGCTCGACCGAGCCGTGGTGGTGCATCAGCAGCAGCAGCCAGCTGGAGGCCGGTTTGAGGTCGAGCCCGGCGGCCACGGTGATCCGCCGGAAGAGGTCCCGCCGGGCCTCCCGGGAGCTCAGGACGGAGAGCGCGCGGGCGATCTCGTCCAGCGAGGAGCGTTCGACCGGGTTGAGGCCGATCGACTCGCTGAGGTCGGGCGCGGTCACGGAGGACCGGAGCTTCTGCTCGCGCAGGAACAGCGAGAGCACGAAGGCCACCAGGGCGACCGGCACGGCGTACAGGAAGACCCTGGTGATCGACTCGGCGTACGCGTGGTAGATCCCGTCCTGCACCGCGGGCGGCAGCGCCGCGATGACGCGCGGGTCGGAGGTGATGGCCCCGGGGTCGAAGCCGGGCGGCAGCGGTACTCCCGCGAGGGCGTCGGCCAGCCGGGAGTTGAGCCCGCTCGCGAAGACGGTGCCGAAGATGGAGACGCCGAAGGACGCCCCGATGGACCGGAAGAAGGTGGCGCCGGCGGTGGCCACGCCGAGGTCCTGGTAGCCCACCGAGTTCTGCACGATCAGTACCAGGACCTGCATCACCAGCCCCAGCCCGAGGCCGAACACCAGGAAGTAGCAGCTCATCTCGAAGGTGCTGCTGTGCTCGTCCAGCCGGGAGAGCAGCAGCAGGCCGACGGTGGTGACGGCCGTGCCGGCGATCGGGAAGGCCCGGTAGTGGCCGGTGCGCGCGACGATCTGGCCGGAGCCGATCGAGGTGAGCAGCATGCCGAGCACCATCGGCAGCATGTGGATGCCGGACATCGTGGGCGAGACCTGCATGACCACCTGGAGGAAGGTGGGCAGGTAGGTGAGCGCGCCGAACATCGCGAAGCCGACCACGAAGGAGATGACGGCCACCAGGCTGAAGGTCCGGGAGCGGAACAGCCGCAGCGGGAGCACCGGTTCGGCGGCGGTCCGCTCGACCTCGACGAAGGCGACCAGCAGGACGAGGCCCAGCACGCCCAGTCCGACGATCTGCCAGGAGCTCCAGGCCCACGTGGTGCCGCCGAGCGAGGTCATCAGCACCAGGCAGGTGGCCACCGAGGCGATCAGCACGGTGCCCGGGTAGTCGATCCGGTGCTTGCGCTTGACCTCCGTCCCGTGCAGCACGGCGGCGATCACCACCAGGGCGACCACGCCGACCGGCAGGTTGATGTAGAAGACCCAGCGCCAGCTGAGGTTGTCCACGAAGAGTCCGCCGAGCAGCGGGCCGAGCACGCTGGTGACGCCGAAGACGGCGCCGAACAGGCCCTGGTACTTGCCGCGGTCCCGGGGTGAGACCAGGTCGCCGACGATGGCCTGCGAAAGCACCATCAGACCGCCGCCGCCCAGGCCCTGGAGGGCGCGGAAGGCGATCAGCTCGCCCATGTTCTGGGCGATGCCGCAGAGCACCGAGCCCAGCAGGAAGATCACGATGGAGGCCTGGAAGAAGCGCTTCCGGCCGTACATGTCGCCGAGCTTCCCCCAGAGCGGGGTGGCCGCCGTGGAGGCCAGCATGTAGGCGGTGACCACCCAGGAGAGGTGCTCCAGCCCGCCGAGGTCGCTGACGATGGTGGGCAGCGCGGTGGAGACGATGGTCTGGTCGAGCGCGGCGAGCAGCATCGCCAGCAGCAGGGCCCCGATCGGCACCCAGAGGTTGGGGACGGTGACCTCCGGCGGGCCGGGCTCGCCCGCCGGGCTCCGCTCGGACTCGGCGATCGGGTCCGAATCCGTCATGGCGTCTCCGTAGGGTCGCGGGCCCCGGCCGACCGGGGGTCCGTTCGGATGATCACTCCCAGCTCACCATGCTGTCAGAAATGCCCGGATATGGGGCATTCGATTGCGCCGAACGTAAGAACCGCCGCCACCGGAGGTCCCTCTCCCGCACACCGACCGTTCATCGGGCCCCAACCACCACCAACCGGCACAACACCCCCACGGCGGGCCGGATGCCCCTGTCCCCTCGTTCCTGACGTCCTGCATAATCAGGCGCGTTCGCCACCCGAGGACCGAGGAGGACCGGCCGATGCCGGACCAGCACTGCCCGACGTGCGGCACCGCACGCTCCGCCGGGTGCAGGTGCCTCCCGGACCCGAGCCTGACCGAGACCGCCGTCCTGCCCCACATCGAGGGCCCGCCGCTGGTCCGCCCGTACGTGCCCCAGGCCGTCGGCCAGGTCGCGACGGACGCCCCCGCAGCGGGCGCGCCCGCGGACCCCTTCGCCACCGCGGACCCCTTCGCCACCGCGGTGCTGCCCGAGGCCGCCCGGCGACCGGCGGCCCGACCGCCCGTCACACCCCCGCTGGGGCCGGACGCGGACGCCTACGCGACGACCGTGCTGCCCCCGGTGGTGCCCGCGCCGCGCCCGGCGCCCCCGCAGCAGACCCAGGGCCTGATACCCCGGCAGCCGTCCGGCGGGTACGACCGGCAGTCGGTGGACGGGTTCGACGAGCCGTACGACCCGCAGCACCCGGCCGAGGACGAGCTCGGGGTCTTCCCGTTCGCGGCGGGCCAGGCCCCGGCGGCCGGGACCACCGGCGGCCGGGCCGCCCGGCGCGCGGCGGAACAGGCGGAGCAGGGCCCGCTCGCCCGGCGCAGGGGTCTGCTCGTGGCGGCCGGCGTCGGCCTGCTGGTGGTCACGATCGGCGTGGCCTACGCGGTGGCACCCTCCGGGGAGCCGGACCACTCGGCGCGGCCCGCCCCCTCCACGACCCTGGCGCCCGCGCCGGTCGACCCGACCACCCCGGCGAACCCGAGCCCGAGCGCCCCGCCGTCCACCAGCGAGGCGCCCAGCCCCTCGCCGAGCAGGACGAACAAGCCGAGCCCGAGCAGAACGGCGGCCCCGACCGCGCCGGCCACCACGGCCCCGGCCGCTCCCCCGGCCCCGGAGTCGGCCCCGGGCACCCAGCCGCCCGCGCCGAGCCCGGCGGCGCCCAGTACCCCGGCGCCCACCGCGACCACCCCGGCGCCGACCGCCACCCCGACGCCGACCGCCACCCCGGCGCCCCCGGTACGGGTCCTGGAGCGCGGGATGACGGGGGCCGACGTCAAGGACATGCAACTGCGGCTGTCCACGACCTCCTGCGGCTTCGTCGACAAGTCGATAGCCACCAGCATCTTCGACTGGTGGACCCAGACCGTGCTCGGCGACTACCAGCGCAGCTACAAGATCAAGGGCGAGACCGGGCCGAACGGCCCGTTCTACGGGCCCAAGACCAGGGCCGCCCTGGAGAGCGACCCCGGCACCTGCTGACCCCGGGCGGCGGCCGGTGACCGCCGACCTGCGGCCCCCGGCCGGCCTGCCACCCCGGCCGGCCGGTGACTCCCGGTCAGCCGGTGACCGCCTGGAACCCGGTCAGCCGGTGACTGCCTGGAAGATGCTGAACCCGGCCATCAGAATCATCACGCCCGCCGCGAACCGGATGATCATCTTCATCGGCACGTGCTTCAGCAGCTTCTGCCCGCCCAGGATGGCGATCCCGGCGACGGCGCAGAGCGCCAGCCAGGCGCCAAGGCCCACGGCCAGCGGGTCGGCGTACTTGGCGGCCAGGTTGGCGGTCATGATCTGGGTCAGGTCGCCGAACTCGGCGATCGCGACCACCACGAAGCTGGCCCCGGCCACCTTCCAGAAGCTGTTCGCGGACGGCTCCTTGGCGGCGTGGCCGTCCTCGTCACCGCCACCGTGGAAGAGCAGCATCGCGGCGCCGGCCAGGAACAGCACACCGGTCACGCCCTCGACCCAGCGGTGCGGCAGCAGCGAGAGCAGGTGCCCGGCGACCAGGGCGATGCCGACCTGGAGGGCGAAGGCGGCGGCGATGCCGGCGAAGACGTAACTCGCGCGGTAGCGGGCGCCGAGCATCAGGCTGGCCAGGGCGGTCTTGTCCGGCAGTTCGGCCAGGAAGACGATGCCGAAGGTGATGGCGGCTACGGTCAGGCTCATCGGGGGTTCGGTTTCCCTCGGTCGGGCTGTCCGGCCTCGGCAGCTCCGTCAGGGGTCGCTCCGGCCCGACAGCACTGGTTGGAAGTCACAGCACTGCGGCCGAAGGTCTCGCCGGCACCCCGCAACCGCAGGATGCCCCGGGCGCCGGGCCCGTGAGGGCCAGTATGTCGACGGTCCGGTGGAGGGCTACTCCCCTTCAACGCGCACCAGCCTACCCGATGCCGCCCTGCGCCGGTCGGGCCACGAGTCCCCGGCCGACCAGCTCCAGCACCACGACGATCGCCACCGACTCCACCGCCAGCAGGCCGATCAGCACGAACAGCTGCACCGCGCCCGCCTGCACCGGGGAGGCCCCGCCGAGCAGCATGCCGACGAAGGCGCCGGGCAGTGTGACCAGGCCCACCGTCCGGGTCTGGTCGAGGGCGGGGACGAGCGAGGTCGCGGCCGCGGTGCGGCAGATCTCCAGCCGGGCGTCGCGCTCCTCCAGGCCGAGCGCCAAGGCGGCCTCGACCTCCCCGTGGCGCTGGTGCAGCTCGTCCAGGGCCCGGCGCCCGGCCAGCGAGGTGGCGGTGAGCCCGCCGCCGATCAGGATGCCGGCGACCGGGATGAAGGAGAGGCCCTCGGGCGGCAGCAGTCCGACGGCCAGCAGCAGCCCGAGCACCGGCAGGACGGCGGCGCCGATCGGCGCGGCCGCCCAGGCCCAGCCGGGGCCCGGGGTCATCCGCCGCCCGGCGGTGCGCACCGCGACGGCGAACATCAGCAGGACGAACAGCGCCGACCACCAGAGGGAGCGGACCACCCAGCTGATCACCAGCGCGACGGCGGCCAGCTGCACCACCGCGCGCAGCCCGGCCCGCAGCACCGCGTGGCCCTGCCCGAGCAGCCCCCACCCGGCGACCGCCACGGCGGCGCCCAGCAGCAGCGCGGTGACCACCCCGAGCAGCGGGGTGACGGGCAGCAGCTGGGTCTGGGCCGCCGCCGAGGCGGTCATGCCCCGGCCCTCAGACCCAGGTGGTGAACCACATCCGGTCCTGCCAGGACGTCATGGGGATCACCTCCGCCGTGTAGAGGGGATGGAAGAAGGCGAAGCAGGCCATGACGGCGAGCACGATCAGCCCGGCTCCGGCCGCACCGATCCGGCGCCGCTCGATCGAGCAGCCCTCCGGCCCGAGCATGGCGCCGAGCATCTGGGCGACGGCCAGGCAGAGGAAGGGGACCAGCACCACCATGTAGAAGGAGAAGACGGTCCGCTCCTGGTACTGGAACCACGGCAGGTAGACCCCGGCGACGGCGCAGAGCACCGCGCCCGAGCGCCAGTCCCGGCGGAAGAACCAGCGCCACAGCACGTACAGCAGGGCGAAGCAGGCCGTCCACCAGAGCACCGGGGTGCCGAGACCGAGGATCTGCGCCGCACAGCCGCCGGAGGCCGTACAGCCCCGCTGGCCGTTCGGCACCTGTTCCCAGTACATGGAGACCGGTCGGGCCTGGACCAGCCAGCTGAACGGGTTGGACTGGTAGGTGTGCGGGGTGCTCAGCCCGGTATTGAAGTCGTACATCTGCCCGTGGTAGTGCCAGAGGCTGCGCAGCGGCGCGGGCACCCAGCTCATCGGCAGCTGCGGCAGCGGAATGCCGAGCACCCGGTCCGGGGAGAGCCCGGCCCGGTCGTCGGCCCAGTGCCGGTCGTACCCGCCGCCGCCGGTTCCGCCGGAGGCGAGCCAGCCGGCCCAGGAGCCGACGTACACCACGAGGGCCGAGCCGACCATCGCGAGCAGCGCCGGCAGGGCGTCCCGGCGCAGCATCGAACGCCAGGGGCGGCGGGCGCCGGCCCAGCGGCGGCCGGACTGGTCCCAGAGCACGGTGAGCAGCCCGAAGGCGGCGAGCACCATGACGCCGTTCCACTTGACGGCGCAGGCGGCGCCGAGCGCGACCCCGGCGGCGATCCGCCAGGGGCGCAGGCCGAGGCGGATCCGGTCCCCGTCGGGTTCACCGCCCGCCCGGGCGGCGGCCAGCCGGGCGCGGGTACGGTCGCGGTCGATCAGCAGGCTGCCGAAGGCGGCGAGGACGAAGAACATCTGGACGCCGTCGAGCAGGCCGACCCGGCTCATCACCAGGTGGAGGCCGTCGACGGACATCAGCAGAGCGGCGGTGCAGCCGATCAGGGTGGAGCCGAAGAGCCGGCGGCCGATCCTGGCGAGCATCAGCACGGTGACGGTGCCGAGCAGGGCGGTCATGAACCGCCAGCCGAAGGGGTGCAGGCCGAAGAGCTGCTCGCCGACGGCGATCACCCACTTGCCGAGCGGCGGGTGGGCGATGAACTCGGGGGCCGAGGTGAGCGGGACGGTCTGCGGGACGGCGAGGATGTCGGCGTTCGCGCTGTCCGGCCAGGTGCCCTCGTAGCCCTGCCGGAGCAGCGACCAGGCGTCCTTGGGGTAGTAGGTCTCGTCGAAGACGAACGCGTCGGGGTAGCCGAGGTTCCAGAAGCGGAGCAGGCCGGCGAAGAGCGCCACCGCGATCGGACCGAGCCAGCCGGCCCGGTCCGAGGCCCGGCGCAGCAGCCCCCGCCGGCCCGGTGCGGGGCCTGCGGGGGCTGGTGGTGCCGGTGGGTGGATGAGCGCCGCTTGCGTCATTGCCTCGCCGATTCGCCGTCTCGCCTGTGCCGGTGCCCGCCGGTGCCGGCCGGCGCCGGGCGGTCAACAGCCACTGACACTATGTGGCGGCGGTCGTGAATCCAAGCGCGACGGGCGCCGACCAGGTGACCCGTCACACCGGTGTTCACGCGGCGGTCTGCAGCTCCCGGACGGGGATCGTGCGGACCACGGCCACCTGGGCGTTGTCCTGCTCCGGCGTGAGGTACGGGCGCAGCCGGACCGCCATGGCGACGATCAGCAGGGTGGAGCCGGCCATCGCCGCCAGGTACAGCGGCCAGGTGCCGGAGCCGACCAGCAGCACGCCGACGGCGGGGCCGACCGCGATCGCGATCTGCTTCACCAGGGAGTAGCCGGCGTTGTAGGTGCCGAGCAGCCGGGCCGGGGCGAGATCGGCGACGATCGGGCCCATGGTGGGCGCGAGCAGCGACTCGCCGACGCCGAACAGGGCGTAGATCGAGACGATCGCGACCGTGGCGGCCATGGTCTCGGTCCGGATCAGGCCGGCGACCAGGGCCATCGCCCAGGCGCCCAGCCACACCACGCCGGCGGCGGCCATCGCGGTGGTGCGCCGGCGGCGGGCGGTGATCCGCACCATGAACATCTGCAGCACCACGATGGTCAGCGCGTTGGCGCCGATCGCCAGGCCCAGGGTGGAGGGCGCGGTGCCGACGGTGTCGGTGGCGAAGGCCGCGACACCGGACTCGAACTGGCCGTAGCAGGTGAAGAAGATCAGCCCGGCGAGGACGCAGAGCCGCAGCATCGCCTTGTCGGCGACCAGCGCGCGCAGGCCGGTGGGCCCGCTCTGGCCGTGCACGAGGACGGGCGCCGCGTTCGGGATGCGGGCGCTGCCGGTGACCAGGGCCAGGCCCAGGAAGGTCGCGGCCTCGATGGTGAACAGCCGGGTGAGGCTGGCCGGGTCGGCGACGTCGACGATCTGCCCGCCGACCAGGGCGCCGATGCCCATCCCCAGGTTGATCAGGGTGAACTGCAGCGCGAAGGCGTGCGAGCGGGTCGCGGCCGTGGAGCAGCGGACGATCATCGTGGCGAGCGCCGGCTGGCAGGTGGTGACACCCGCGCCGAACAGGAAGGAGGAGACCAGCAGGGCCGGGGTCCCGGTGGCGTGGCCGAACGCGAACGCGCCGACGGCGGCGAGCGCGGCGCCGACCAGCAGCACCGGGCGCGGGCCGTACCGGTCGATGCCGCGGCCGGTGAACGGCAGCACGGCGAGCGCGGCCAGCGCGAAGACGGTGAACACCATCCCGGCGGCCAGCGAGCCGAGGCCCCGCACCTGGTCCACGTACACGAACATGTACGGCATCGTGAATCCGCTGCCGAACGCGCTGAGCGCGTTGCCGATCTGGACGCGGCGCAGCGGGCCGCCCGCCCCGTGACTCCGCTGCCTCTGCTGCTTCACCGTGCCGGTCACCGTGCACACCCCTTCATGAGTTTCGCTGGATACTCTTAAGGCCAGAAGATTTAAGACCTAAAGTCTGACCATATAAAGTCTTAGCACCAGAAGAGTGTGGCGTCAAAGCCTTAAGGGGTGCACCTTCCGTGCGACACTGGTCCGCATGACTGCAGACAAGCCCGGCCCGGCCGCCCTCCGCGAGCTGGGCATCGCCGAGCAGGTGGCCGTCTACCAGCGGGAATTCCCCACGGTGGACCCCCAGGTGGAGACCATCGTGCAGACCCTCTCCCGGGTCGCCCGGCGGATGGGCGTGGCGTACAGCAGGCAGCTGACTGTGCTCGGAATCACCTCCGCCGAGTGGGAGGTGCTCAAGGCGCTGGTGGTCGCGGGCAGCCCGTACCGGCTCGGGCCGGGCGAGCTGGCCAAGCGCCTCGGGCTCACCCCGGCGGCGATGACGCACCGGATCGACCGGATGGTCGCCGAGGACCTCGTCACCCGGGAGCGGGACGAGTCCAACCGGGTGCGCGTGATCATCGAGCTGACCGAGAACGGCCGCGACAAGTGGCTGGAGTCGATGCGGATGGCGGCCGTCTTCGAGGAGGAGCTGCTCCAGGACGTCGCCGCCGAGGAGCGCACGGTGCTGTCGGGCATGCTCGCCCGGATGCTGCGCCGGATCGAGGAGACCCAGCCGGACGCCCTCGGCCGCACCGACGACCTGGCCTGATCCCGCCCCCGGCCCCGGCCCAGACCCCGGTCCCGACCGGGGAGGCCCACACAGCCAGCACAGCCCACACAGCCCACACAGCGAAGAGTCCGGCCCGCCGGGGGGAAAGCCCCCGGCGGGCCGGACTCGGTGCGAGGGTCCGTCAGGCCCTCAGTCGCTCAGACCATGCGGCGTCAGCAGGGACCGTTGTCGGTCCAGACGCCCCACTGGCCGGTGGTGCTGGGGTCCTCGCCCTTCGTCCACCACTTGTTGGTGTAGAAGTGGCCCTTCCAGGAGACCTTGGTCGGGTTGCCGTAGGTGGCGGCCGAGTCCCAGCTCGGGGCGCCCGCGCAGCCGGCCGGGGTGGTCGGCGGCGTGGTGGGAGGCGTCGTCGGCGGGGTGGTCGGCGGCGTCGTGGGCGGAGTGGTCGGAGGCGTGGTCGGCGGCGTCGTCGGCGCGGCCGGGCAGCCGGCGGCGGAGCCGTTGGTGGCCTCGACCATCTTGTCGAACAGCGCGGTCTTGGTGCCCAGGTCGTACAGCGAGAAGGCGAAGGAGCCGCCGAGGCCGTTGCAGTGGGCGTAGTCGACCTTGGCCTGGATCGAGCGGGCGTCCTCGCCGCTCCAGAAGGTGGAGCCGTCGTAGAAGTACGTGGTCTTCGCCGTGTCGTCCCAGAAGGTCTTGGCCGGGTTGTCGACGAAGCCCGCGAGCTCCTTGTACATCTGGATACCGGGGACGTTGCCGGACATCGCCGCGCCGGTGGCCGCGCCGGTGGCGGGCTGGAAGAGGCCGTTCTTACCGTTGTTCTGGACGCCGGTCCAGCCGCGGTAGTAGAACGGGACACCCACGTTGATCTTCTTGGCGGGGAAGCCGCCCGGGATGCCGTAGTCGGCGTCACCGGCGGTGTACGCCTTGATCGCGGCGTCGACCGAGTACTTGCCCTGACCCGGCGCGGCCGGGGTCATCGGGTCGTCCGGGCCGGAGTAGATCGGGGCCTGGTGGTTCGTCGGGCCCTTGGCGTCCCAGGCACCGTGCATGTCGTAGGTCATGATGTCCAGGAACGTCAGGTACTGACCGATCTTGTCGGTCTCGACGTTCCGGATCTTGTCCTGGCCGGCGCCGACCGCCGCCGCGGTGGCGTAGGTCTTGCCGTCGGTCTTGCCCTGGGCGTCCAGCTGCTCGCGCAGCTCCTTCAGCAGCAGGGTGAAGTTCTGCTTGTCGTTCGGGCTGGAGAGGTTGCCGGTGTGGCCGCCGCCGCCCGGGTACTCCCAGTCGATGTCGATGCCGTCGAAGACACCGGCCGCCGAGCCCGGGCCGCCGTAGCCGGCGTCCGTCGGGAGGTTGCCCTTGATGAACATGTCGATGCAGGACGAGACCAGCTTCTTGCGCGAGGCGTCCGTGGCCGCCGCCGCCGAGAAGTACTTGGAGTAGGTCCAGCCGCCCAGCGAGATCAGGACCTTGAGGTTCGGGTTCTTCGCCTTCAGCTTCTTCAGCTGGTTGAAGTTGCCCGCGATCGGCTGGCCCCAGACGTCGCCGACACCGTCCACCGAGATGTCCGGGCCGAAGCTCTTCTGGTAGTCCGCGAACGCGTCGCCCGCGCCGTCGCCGGCGTTCGGGTTGTTGTCGTCCTGGTTGGCGGCCTTGGTCGCCTGGAAACACCCGAGGCTGGTCGGGTTGATGTTGGCGAACGAGTAGATCAGGTAGTCCAGCTTCCCGGCGACGCCGGTGTCCTGGATCGTCTTGGGGTAGTACGCGTTCGCGTAGATCGACCACTGGTCGAAGTAGGCGACCTTGATGCCACCGCTGGTGGCGGGCGCGCCGGTGCTGTTGGTGACCGCGGCGTTGGCCGCGCCGCCACCGGTGAGCGCGAGGCCCGCGCCGAGCAGCAGGGAGGCGGTGGTGCCGGCCGCGAGCGCGGCCAGGCTCTTCGGACGCCGACGGCGCCCGGGCTCCTGGGCCGGGGCCCCGGCCCTCTCAATGCGTGAACGCAGCATGGGTGCGTGACTCCTGGTTGTGGGGGATTCCGCAGCCCTGGCGGGCTCGCACGGGGTGGGGCCGTACGACCAGGGCATGACAGAACAGGGGAAGGGAATCGAGCGGGTACATGCCTGACGGACACCGGGATATGCCGAACCGGCGCCAGCGGAGTCAACCGCTGACGCCGGTTCAGGGGCTCCCTGCACCTGTGGATTAAAATGGACTAGACCAACTCCCCCGTCAAGGGGTGATGTTGAGCCTTGAGCCGCGCTTAAGGTTCCCCTGGTTCCGCCACACCCCCGCTGACCTGCGGACGAACCCGGTGTCAGTACCGGACGGCGTTGGCCACGACCGCCTTGACCGTGCCGGAGAGGTCGCGGTTGCTGCGCGCGGTGGCCTGGACGCTCTGCCCGGCGGCCACGTCCGGGACGGTCACCGCGGTGGCGTCCAGGACGTTGCCGGACTCGTCGGTGAAGTTGACCTGGATGACGTACCGGTTGGACTGCTGCTCGTGGTTGGAGACCGTGAGGGGCACCTCCACCTTGCCGTCCGAGGCCGGCGTCACCGCGCCCGCGGCGACGTCGCCCTTGGCGTCCAGCCCGCCCTTCACCCCCGCGATCGCCGAGGACGCGGCCGCCTCCGCCGAGGCCGCCGCCGAGGAGAGGCCGCCCGCGGCCGAGGCCACCGCCGAGTTCACCGCCGAGGAGAGGCCGCCCGCGGCCGAGTTCACCGCCGAGGCGGCCGCGGAGGCCGCGCCCGCCACCCCCGACTGCACGGCGGCGGCCGCCGAGGAGACGGCGCTGCTCGCCGTGCTGTCGGAGGAGCAGCCGGCCAGCGCCGCAGCTCCGACGGCCGCCGCCACCAGCACACCGGCCACGGCGCGGCGCGGGCGGCGGACCACGGGTGCGGCCGGGTCCTGCGCGGTCGGCCGGTGGATCGTCGTCCGGCAGGGTGTCGTCCGGCGGGTGGTCGTCCGACGGGGCGGCTGGCGGTCCATGACGTCCTCGTTTCTGCCCGGCGCCGGGCTGCCCGGCACACCTCACGGCCACCCTGCGAGGCGCCGACCGGGGCCGCCAGCAGGGCTGATGCATCCGGGTGAGGCGGCGCCGGCCGGGCCCGGGCCCGGTGTGCGGAGTGGGGGGTCGGCCCCCCCGCCCCCCCACAACCCCAACCCCCCGGGCGGGGGGGCGTGGGGGCACCCCCCCGGCGGGGCCGGGGCGGGGCGCCCCGCCGTGATTTTCGCCGGGGGGGGGCGGCCGCGGGCGGGGCCCCGCCCCGGGCGGGGTGGCGGCCCTCCGCGCCGCCCCCCTCCCCCCCCCCCCACACCCCCGGGCGGGGGCGGATTCCGGACAGCCCGCGGCGGAGCCGTGGCCGGGCAGCCCGCGGCGGGGCCGTGGCCGGCCCGGGGCCGGCCGGGCTCAGGACAGCCCCGAGCCCTCCTGCCCCTCCGCCTCCACGGCGGCCCGCTCCTCGCGCAGCCGCACCTCGTGTCGGCGCCGCGCCACCACCCCGTACGCCGAGGCCGCGCTGGCCGCGAACGCCAGCAGGCCGACCCACGGCTGGTCGAAGGCGTGCCCGGTCAGGTGGTCCAGCGAGTAGCGCCCCGGGCCGGTCAGGCCGAGCGCGAGCCCGGTCGCCCCGAGGAAGGCCGGGTACTCGTAGCCGCCGGCCGTCACGAAGAAGCCGGCCGGGGCGTGCACCGCCACCGCGCCGGCCATCGTGCCGGCGACCACCGCGCCGGCCGCCGGCGTCGCCAGCCCGGCCACCAGCAGAGCGCCGCCGCCCGCCTCGCCGAGGCCCGCCGCGAGCGCGTTCTTCCGCCCGGGGTGGAACCCCATGGCCTCCATCGCCTGCGCGGTGCCCTCCAGGCCGCCGCCGCCGAACCAGCCGAACAGCTTCTGGGTGCCGTGCGCGATCAGTACCCCGCCGACGGCACCGCGCAGCGCGAGCAGGCCGAGATCCCTACGGTTCAGACACATGTCGAATCCTCGTTCCAGCGGAGGACGGCCGAGAGGCGGCCGATGACGCGGATGGTGATCCACCCCCCATCCCAGCCGAAAGCACGGTCCGGCTCGACCCGGGACCGCCATTCGAGCGAACATCGAAGCATCGAGGAGTGGAGCGCCCGATGACCCGACAGCCGCAGCCCGACCACCCCGCGCACCCGGCCTACCGGCTGGACGGCCGCGGGATCACCGACCGGGTGGCCTTCTACACCGCCCTCGGCGCCGCCCTGAACGGCCCCGGCGGCTACTACGGCGGCAACCTCGACGCGCTCGCCGACTGCCTGCGCGGCGGCTTCGGCCCCCGCCCCCCGTTCACGCTGGTCTGGGCGGACGCCGAGACCGCCCGCCGGCACCTCACCGGCCGGGTCTTCATCGGCGAGCGGCCGCTGGACTACTTCGACGCGATCCTCGACACGCTGCGCGCCGGAGGCGTGGCGGTCGAACTGCGATGATCATCCCGGTCATGCTTGGCCCATGTTCGTCTTCAACCTGAGCAGCGCCTTCATCGCCTTCTTCGCCGTCGTGGGCCCGCCCAAGACGCTGCTGTCCTTCGCCCGGCTGGCCGCCACCCGCACCACCGGGGAGCTGCGGCGGCTGGCCGCCTGGAGCTCCCTCATCTCGGCCCTGGTCGGGCTGGTGCTGGCCTTCAGCGCGGACTTCGTCACCTCGCTGTTCCACATCAGCGACCAGTCGCTGCAGCTGGCCGGCGGCGCGATCTTCTTCATCTACGCCGTGGCGCTGGTCCTGGGCATCCACCTCGGCGTCGGCGACGAGGAGGACGAGCACCTGCCGAACCCGATGGTGGACGGCATCCGCGAGCTGCTGCTGCCGTACATCGCCAGCCCGCTGGCGGTCACGGCGGTGCTGGTGGGCTCGCTGAGCAAGGACGACTGGGGGTGGCGGGCCACCATCACCGGGGCGTACATCGCCGTGGTGGTGATCAACTACGTCTGCGTGGCGCTGCTCGCGCCGCTGATGCAGCGCACCCACCGCACCTCGCTGGAGGTGCTCTCCCGGCTGCTCGGCCTGCTGCTGGCGGCGGTCGGCGTGGAGCTCTTCCTGAACGGTCTGGCGGGCCTGGGCCTGGACCTGCCCGAGGTGCACTGAGGCACCGCCGGACCGTCCGGTTCCGGCACCGGGTGCCGGGTGCCGGGTGCCGGGTGCCGGACGGTCCGGGCGCTGCGGCTCAGCCGGCGGCGAGCCGGGTGAGGACCTCGGCGATCTGCGCGCGGACCAGCGGATCGGCGGCCAGGCCCTCGGCGTCGACGGCCCCGCGGTCGAGCGGGATGCGCACGCAGGCCTCGTCCAGCACGGCGGCGCCGGTGTAGCCCAGCACGGTGCGCAGGGTGGCCTCGGCCCCCTGGCCGCGGCCCGGCGCGGCGGCGTTGATCCAGGCCGCGGGCTTGTCCGAGATCTCGGTGCCGCCGACCGTCCAGTCCAGCAGGTTCTTGAAGGAGCCCGGCAGCGTGCCCGCGTACTCCGGGGTGCAGATCAGCAGGCCGTCGGCGGCCGCGATGGCGGCTCTCAGCCCGGTCACCGCCTCCGGCAGGGGGTCGGCGTCGTGGTCGGGGTTGAAGTGCGGCAGCTCGGCCAGCCCGGCGTAGTAGGCGGTGGTGACGCCCTCGGGGGCGACCGCGGCGGCGGTGCGCAGCACCGTCTCGTTGGAGGAACCGGCCCGGAGGCTGCCGGGGATCAGCAGGATGTGACGGTCTGTCGGCATAGCCGCGCACCCTACCGGACCGGGGACGGGCGCCGGCGGCTCAGGGAACGACCACCGGCCGCCAGGGCACCGGGCTGGAGAGGATCATCGAACTGGCGGGCTGGCCGTAGCCGCCGAGGCGGTCGATCAGGGCCTCGAAGGCGGCCATCGCGGGCACCGCGACCAGCAGCACGCAGCACGCACCGCCGGTGACCCGGTGCAGCTGGAGCACCTCCGGCCAGTGGGCCACCTCGGGGTCGCGCAGCACGCAGCGCGGGCCGTAGCACTGGAGCTGGACCAGCGCGGTGATCGGCAGCCCGGCCCGGGCCGGGTCCACGTGGGCGTGGTAGCCGCTGATCACCCCGTCGGCCTCCAGGCGGCGCACCCGTTCGGCGACGGCGGGTGCGGAGAGGCTCACCCGGCGGGAGAGTTCGTTGTAGGAGAGGCGGGCATCGGCCTGCAGCTCGGCGAGCAGGCGGCGGTCGACGGCGTCCATGGCGGCTCCCGGTGGGTTCGGATCGGGGCGGGTCGGGGTGGATCGGGGTCCGGACCAAGGCCGGACCAAGGCCGGATCGGGGTCGGATCGGCCGGGCTCCGGGTGGCTTGAAACAGCTGTTTTTCATTCATAAGGCCGATCGGCTGAAAGACCTTTCGAACGGAATGCACGGGTGCGGCGACCGTACCCGAAGCCCATTCAAGAGCGGGCCGGGGCCACCGCACAATGGGGTCCCGGCAGCGGCCGGATCATCAGGAGGGATCGGGATGGGGCACGACACGGTGGAGACACCCAACCTGTCGTTCGGTCGGGGCGGTGAGCCGGGTCGGGGCACTCCGTACGCCCGCTACGCGCGGCTGGACGAGCTGCACAGCCTGCAGCAACCGCGCAGCAAGGAACCGGCCGAGCTGTCGTTCATCGTCACCACCCAGGTGATGGAGCTGCTGTTCGACCTGCTGCGGCACGAGTGGACGCTCGCCCAGCAGGCGCTGCGCGAGGAGGACCTTCCGGCCGCGCTGGCGGCGCTGCGGCGCGGCACCCACGTCCAGGACGTCCTGGCGCAGTCCTGGGACCTGCTGGCGACCATGACCCCGCAGGAGTTCAACTCCTTCCGCTCGGTGTTCGGCGAGGCCTCGGGCTTCCAGTCCTCGGCCTTCCTGCACCTGGAGTTCCTGCTCGGCAACAAGAACGCGGCCCTGCTGCGGATGTACGACGAGGTGCCGCAGACCCGGGCCGAGCTGAGCGACGTGCTGCGCTCCCCCGGCCTGTACGACGACGCGCTGGCGCTGCTCGCCCGGCGCGGCCTGGCGGTGCCGCACGAGCCGTCCGAGCAGCGCTACCGGGCCGACCCGGCGGTGGAGGCGGCCTGGCGGCAGGTCTACACCGACCCGGAGTACGCGGCCCTGCAGCCGCTCGCCGAGGCGCTGCTGGACGTCGCCGAGCGGGTGACCCGCTGGCGCCAGCGCCACCTGGCCGCGGTGAAGCGCTCGATGGGCGCCAAGCCGGGCTCGGGCGGGTCCAGCGGCCTGAGCTGGCTGCGCAAGTCCGCCGAGCAGGACGTCTTCCCCGAGCTGTGGACCGTCCGGAACGAACTGTGAGTGGGAGATTGGGCATGATCACGCGCGAGGAGTGCGCGGCGCTGGACGCCGTCGACCCGCTGGCGGCGTTCCGCAAGGAGTTCGCGCTGCCCGAGGGCGTCATCTACCTGGACGGCAACTCGCTCGGCGCGCTGCCGGCCCGCACCCCCGAGCGGGTGCGGCAGGTGGTCGAGGCCGAGTGGGGCCGGGAGCTGATCCGCAGCTGGAACGAGGCCGGCTGGTTCGAGCAGCCGTACCGGCTGGGCCGGCGGATCGCGCCGATGGTGGGTGCGGACCCGGACGAGGTGGTGGTCTGCGACACCACCTCGGTGAACCTGTTCAAGGTGCTGGCGGCCGCGCTGCGGCTGCGCCCCGGGCGGCGGACCGTCCTCGGCGACGGCGCGGCCTTCCCTACCGACCTGTACATCGCCGAGGGCGTGACCGGCCTGGTCGAGGGCGCCCGCAGCGTGCTGCTGCCCTCGGCGGCCGAGCTGGCGGACCACCTGGACGAGGACGTCGCCGTGGTCGTCCTCTCGCACGTGGACTACCGCACCGGCGAGCTGCTGGACATGCCCGGGATCACCGCCCGGGTCCAGGCCGCGGGCGCGCTGATGGTCTGGGACGTCTGCCACGCGGTCGGCGCGCTGCCGGTCGCCCTGGGCGCGAGCGGCGCGGACTTCGCGGTCGGCTGCACCTACAAGTACCTGAACGGCGGCCCCGGCTCGCCCGCCTTCCTGTACGTGGCCCGACGCCACCTGGAGGCCGGGCCGCAGCAGCCGCTGAGCGGCTGGTTCGGGCACGCCCGCCCGTTCGCCTTCGAGCCCGGGTACGACGCCAAGGAGGGCATCGGGCGGTTCCTGACCAGCTCGCCCTCGCTGCTCGGACAGGCCGCGCTGGAGGCGAGCCTGGACGTCTGGGAGCGGGCCGACCTCACCGCGGTGCGGGCCAAGAGCCTGGCCCTGACGGACCTGTTCATCGCACTGACGGAGGGGCTGGACGGGATCGAGGTGGCGACGCCGCGCGAGCACGCCCGGCGCGGCAGCCAGGTCGCCCTGCGGCACGCGGACGGCTACCCCGTGGTGCAGGCGCTGATCGAGCGCGGGGTGATCGGCGACTTCCGCGCGCCGGACCTGATGCGGTTCGGCTTCACCCCGCTCTACCTGTCGCACGTGGACGTGTGGGACGCGGCGCGGCAGCTGGCCGAGGTGCTGGAGTCCGGCGAGTGGCGGGCGGAGCGGTTCAGCCGGCGGGGCGAGGTCACCTGAGGTCCGCCTTCGAGCTCCCGGGCGGTCGGGCGGTCGGCGGCCCTTGCCGTTGGTAATGCACAGCATTAATGTTGTGCATTATGGCAAGGACGTCGGCGGGCCACGAGACCCGCGAGAAACTGCTGCGCGCCGCGGAGGAGCTCTTCGCCACCCGCGGCATCGAGGCCGCCCTCACCAGGGACATCACCAGGCTCGCCGGACAGGGCAACCCGTCCGCCGTGCAGTACCACTTCGGCTCCCGCGAGGGCCTGCTGGACGCGATCATGGCCGGACGCCAGGAACGCACCGAGCAGGCCCTCGCGCCGCTTCTGGCGGGGCTCGGCCCTGTCGCCGCCCCGCCCGGCCCGCCCGACCTGCCGGACCCGTCGGGCCTGCCGGGTCTGGCCGACCTGCTGGGCGCGCTGATCGCGGCCGAGGCCACCGAGCTGCGCACCCAGCAGGGGCGGTACTGCCTGCGGATCTCCGCCCAGGTCCGCCACAACAGCGGTGTCCGCACCCGGGCCCCGCACCCGCCGCCGGCGGGCGGCGGCCACCGGCGGGTCATCGAGCTGGTCGAGGACCGCGTCCACGACCTCCCCGAACCCCTCCGGCTGGAGCGGATCGACCTGGTGCTCACCCTGATCGGCGCCGCCCTGGCCGACCGGGCGCAGCAGTACCTCACCGGGAGCACGCCGCTGACCGACGAGGAGGCCTTCCTCGCCGACCTGGTCGCGATGTCCGCCGCCATGCTCGCCGCACCCACCCCGCACAGGTGCACCCCGTGAACGACCTGACCGGCAGGACCGTCATCACCACCGGCGCCGCCCGCGGCCTGGGTGCCGAGGCCGCCGCGCCGGCGGTGGACGGCGGCCGGACCACCGGTCCGACGGTCAAGTACGTCATGGGGCAGTAGAGTTCAGGACCTTCCCGGCCTGGGCAGGATCCCCGGTGACTGCCCGTCATTCCACCGGGGGGACGCATGGACATGGAACTCGGCCCGCTCAAGCCCGAACCGGTCGAGCTGCTCTTCGGCCTGCTCTGCTTCCTCCTGCTGGCCTGGCTGCTGGGCCGTCGGGTACTGCCGCGGGTGGAGCGGGTCCTGGCCGAACGGCACGATGCCATCGAGGGCGGTACCGAGCGGGCCGAGGCGCTCCGCGCGGAGGCCGAGCAGGCCTTCGAGGACCGTCGGCGCGAGCTGGACCGGGCCCGGCACGAGGCCGCCCGGATCCGCCAGGAGGCGGCCGAACAGGGCGCGGCCCTGATCGCGGCGGCCCGGGCGGAGGGCGTCCTCGAACGCGACCGGCTGGTCGCCGAGGCCCATGACCGGATCAGCGTCGACCGGACCCTGGCCGCCGTCTCGCTGCGCCAGGACGTGGGCGAGTTGGCCGTCGACCTGGCCGGGCGGGTGGTCGGCGAGTCCGTGGCCGCCGTCGCGGCGCAGCGCGGCACGGTGGGCCGCTTCTTCGACGAGCACTGACCTGCCGAACCCGGCCGAACCCGGCTGAACCCGGCCGCCGCCGGGGCCGGATGCCCGCCGGGACCGGATGCCCGTCGGGCCGCCCGGTGCGGACACCGGGCGGCCCGAGGGGGGTCGACGCCGCCGATCAGCGGGCGGACAGGACCACCTGACTAGCTGTGCCGGCCGCGGCGGCGGGCCGCCAGGACGGCGAGGCCGCCGAGGCCCAGCAGGCCGACACCGGCGAGGCCGAAGACGACCGGGGCGTTGCCCGCACCCGTCGAGGGCAGTTCACCACCCCCGCCGGCCGAGGTGCTGCCGGTCGGCCGGTGGCCGGTGGGGTGGTGACTGGTCGGACCGTGGCTGGTCGGGTGCGTGGTCGGGCTGGTGGGCGCCGGGCTCGTCGAGGTGGGGGCCGGGGACGAGGAGGTCGACGTCGGGGAGGGCGAGGTCGGGGACGGGGACGTCGGGGTCGGCGAGGTGGGCGACGGTGACGTCGGGGAGGGGGAGGTCGGGGACGGCGAGGTGGGGGTCGGGCTCGGCGTCGGGCTGGGTGTCGGACTGGGCGTCACCGCGCAGTCCGGGAGGTCCCCGTCGAACGGGTAACTGTGGATCTCGTAGCCGCCGCTGCCGGTCTGCACCAGGTTGCCCGCCAGATAGACCCGCCCGTTGAGGCCGGGGAGGGCGATGGTGGTCGTGCCCGCCGCGTTGCCCGCCATGACCGAGCCCTGGAACTGCGCACTGCCGAGGATCTGCGCGTTGCTGGACGTGGGGAAGTTCCACATCAGCTTGGAGCGCATCTCGGTGGTCTGGTCCCCCGGCAGGCCGGTGCCCGTGTAGGTGTTGATGATCGCGTTGTCCGACAGCATGTTGACGACGACGGTGGCGCCGGCCGGGATGCCCGCGAAGACCAGGCCGATCTGCCCGCCGGTCGGGGAGGCGAGGTTCCCGGTGACGTTGAAGACCTGCTTCATGCTGGTGCCGTCACCGGTGAAGGTCGCCTCGCTGCTGGTGACCGCGACCGTGCCGGTGGCGGTGGCCTTGGCGATGCAGGAGGAGACGTCCTCGACCTGGGTGAGCACCGACCGGTACGGCGCCGCGGCGTCGGGGTCGTTGATCGACTGCCCGGTCGGGTCGATGTTGATGGTCCCGGTGGCCGTACCGCCGTAGCGGAGGTTGCCGAAGGCCTGCCCCTGGGAGTCGCTGCCGCCGATGAGCAGGGAGTTGTTGGTCCTCACGTCGACGTTGCCGCCGACCGTCACGAAGTCGGAGCCGTTCGGCGGGACGACCCGCGAACCGACGCCGACGACGCCCATGTTGAAGGCACCGCCGCCCTGGCTCTTGTCGATGGTGAGGTTCCCGAGGGTGACGATCTTCCCCTCGGCCTCGGCGGCCCGGCCGTTCACCGTGTAGTCGCCGCCGGTGAAGACGTTGATGGTGGCGTCCCGGCCGGGGAAGTCGCCGTTGTTCGGCGGCGGCCAGGTGTTCGGGCAGTCGGGGCCGCTACAGGCACCCAGCGGCGGGGCCAGCGGCGCGGCCGAACCGACGGTCAGCACCGCCGCCATCGGCAGCGCCGCCATCGCCGTGGCCACCGCCACCCGCACCGCCCGGCGCCGGCGGGCCGCCGGAAGCCCCCTCACGGCAGTCGTCCTGTGATCCGGCATACCGGTGCCCTGGCCCATCGACACACTCCTCCGCGCATGGAAAAAAGGACAGGCCGCACGAACCTGCCACGAATGATGCGATCTGCGACATCCAATATCAAATTCGGACGATCCATACCCTACAGACCGTCAGGGCCCATCCGAAGATCACCCGAACGGGCGCGCTGACCCGGGCGCCGCGCCGTCACCGTTAGGTTGGGACCATGACTTCCGAGGACCAGGAACCGGACGCCCCGATCGCCGCCGTCGCCGCCAGCGCCGACGTCCTACGGCATCCCGAAGCCGGCGAGCACCTGCTCACCACCGTCGAGCGCGAGCGGGCCGCCCGGTTCCGGCACGAGGCGGGGCGGGTGGACTTCACCGCCGCACACATCCTGGTCCGGCTCTGCGCCGCGCGGCTGCTCGGCGTTCCGGCCGCCCGGCTGACGCTGGCCCAGAACTGCCCCGACTGCGGAAAGGGCGACCACGGCAAGCCCTACCTGCCGGACCACCCGGAGGTCCACGTGAGCCTGTCGCACACCCGGGGCGTGGTCGCGGCCGCCGCCGGGCACCACCCGATCGGCGTGGACGTGGAGCTGGCCGGGCGCGGCGGGGCCCTCACCGACGTGGCCCAACGGGTGCTCAGCGCGGCCGAGTTGCACCTGGTCGAGGCGCACCCCGAGCCGGCCCGGGCGTTCCTGCGGCAGTGGGTGCGCAAGGAGGCGCTGATCAAGATCGGCCGGACCAGCCTGGACACCCTCGCCAGCGTCGACCTCTCCGCCCTGCCGCTCGACATCCCCGCGGACGCTCCGCTGCTCAGCCGCTACCAGGACCTCTACCTGCTGGACTGGGCGGACGGCCCGCAGGGCGCGGCGGTCTGTGCGGTGAGCACGGCCGCGCCGCGGGTGGTGCCGCTCACGCCCGGCGCGCCGGGGGCGTGAGGGCCGGGCAGGCCGCTGCTCCGGACCGGGGCCGGGGGCTGATCCTGGCGTGATCCGGGGCCGGTCCGGGCCAGGTCCCCGCGCTGGTCCGGCGTTGGTTCGAGCCCGGTCCCTGCCTGGCCTCTGCCTGGTCTGACAGGGCCGGGACCCGGGCCGACGAGGCCCGGATAAGCGGTGTTAGCGTGCGTGCCCGGGGCTTCGGTACCGGACGCCCCGGCTGCCCGTCGCGCAGCCCCCGTGTGGAAAAAGGGTGTCCCCGCCATGGCCAAGTTCCTGCTGAGCCTGCACGTCCTCGCCTCGGTGCTGTTCATAGGCCCGGTCGCGGTGGCCGTCAGCATGTTCCCGCGCCGGGCGAAGGCCGCACTGGCCGGCGGGCCGGAGGGCGCCGCCGACGCCGGGGTGCTGCGGGTGCTGCACCGGATCACCCAGGTGTACGCGCTGCTGGGGATCGCCGTCCCGATGATGGGCATCGGCGTGGCCCAGGTGATGGACGTGCTCGGGCAGTCCTGGCTGATCGTCTCGATGGTGCTCACCGCCCTCGCCGCGCTCTCGCTGCTGCTGTTCGTCCTGCCCGCGCAGCAGGCCGCCGTGGACGCGCTCGACCTGGGTGCCGAGGCCCCGGAGCACGGCAAGGCGGTGCAGGGCCTGAAGCTGCTGCCGATGACGGCCGGGGTGTTCAACCTGCTCTGGGCCGTGGTCGTGGTGCTGATGATCATCCGGCCGGGCTCGACCACCGGCGCCTGAGCGGGCGGGCCCGGGAGCGGGGGCTGGGCCGGCGCGGGGGCTGGGCCGCGGGCTCAGAGCCTGGTCCGGCCGCGCTGGAGCGGCACGCCGGCCCGTTTGACCGCGCGTCCGACGATCGCGGTCTCGATCCCGGTGACGCCGAGCGGGCCGAGCGTCTCGGTGATGAACCGGTAGAGGCCGCCGTGGTCCGCGCAGAACAGGGCGGCCATCAGGGCGGCCGGCCCGCTGGTGGCGAACACGCCGTGCACCTGGGGGTGGCGGGCCAGCGCCGCGCCGACCTCGGCGAGGCGGCCCGGCGGGACGTCCAGCCAGAGGTTGGCGTCCACGGCCATGCCGAGCAGTCGCGGGTCGACGGTGGCGTGGGTGCGCAGCTGGCCGCCGGCGGCCAGCCGGTGCAGGCGGCGGCGGACGGTCGACTCGGGAGCGCCGACGGCCGCCGCGAGCGCGGCATCGGACTGCCGGGCGTCGGTGCCGAGCCGGGCGAGCAGGGCCCGGTCGAGGCCGTCCAGCGCGGGTGGGGGCGTGTCGGCGGGGGGCGGGGCGAGCGCGGCCGCCTCGTCCTCGGCCAGGTAGCCGGCCTGCCACCGACCGGCGTCGGAGAAGGCGTGCAGCACGGCGTGGGCGGTGGTCTCGGTGACGGCCGCGGTGGCCGGCAGCTGCCCGTACAGCAGCCGGTCGCGCGAGCCCGCGTCGGTGAGGACGACCGCGCCGACCTCCTGGCCGCCGAGCATGACGTCCACGAAGGGAACGTCGGGGCGGTCGGCGAGGGACTGCGCGATGGTGTCGACCTTGCCGCGCAGAACCCGTACCCGCAGGATCAGCGCGCCGACGGCGGCGTCCTCGACGTCGGGCAGCCGCACCACGCGCAGCACCCCGGCCTGCTGCATCCGGGCGAGGCGGCGGGTGACGGTGCGGGCGGAGACGCCGAGCACCTCGGCGATCCGGCCGGTCCCGGCGCGGCCGTCGATCTGCAGGGCGCAGACCAGACGGCGGTCGAGGGCGTCCAGCGTGCTGTCCGGATCGGCAGTGGAGAGGTCCATGGTGTCCGATCTCCGCCACTGTGTGGTGGGTGAGGGTCTCGTTCGGCCGCTCCGACGGTACTCCTGGTCCGGTCGGACCGGCGGACCGGTCCGTCGGTCGGTCGGCGGAAGCCAGTGGAAGACAGGAGCAGGACGATGAAGCAGTCCCAGGAGATCGGGGAGTTCCAGGGGACCGGGGAGCTCCAGGGGATCGGGGAGCTCCAGGGGATCGGGGAGCTCCGGGAGCTGCTGCCCGGGGTCGAGGCCGCCGTGCGGGAGGTCGGGGCGCTGCTGGCGTCGGCGCGACCCACCGAGCCCTCCCCCGCCCGGACGGTGGCAGAGGCGATGGCGCACTTCGCCGAGCTGGACGGCCCGGCCGCCGGGCTGCTGCGGAGGCGGCTGGGCGAACTGCGGCCGGGAGCCGGGTGGGTGGCGGACGAACTGGCGGGCTCGGTGCCCGCCGAGGGCGAGTGGTGGGTCTGCGACGCCACCGACGGCGCCGTGCAGTACCTGCTCGGGATGCCGCACTGGGCGGTCACCGCGACCCTGGTCCGGGACGGGCGGGCGGTGCTGGCCGTGGTGCACGCACCGCAGCTCGGCGGGCGGACGTACCGGGCGGTGCTGGGCGGCGGGGCCGAACTGGACGGCCGGTCGATCACGCCGGTGGAAAGGGAGTTGGCGGTGGCCGTCGCCGGGACGAGCCAGCCGCCGCTGGTGGGCGCCGACCCGGTGGCGCGGCGGCGGGCCGGCGAATCGTTGACGGCGCTGCTGGGCGAGGTCATGGCGGTGCGCAACCTCGGGCCGACCTCGCTGCAGGTCGCCCAGGTCGGCTCCGGGCATCTGGCGATGTTCTGGGAGTACGGCGCCGACGCGGGCAACCTGCTGCCGGGCGCGCTGATCGCCGGTGAGGCGGGCGCGACGGTGACGGACACCGCCGGGGCGGCCTGGACGGCCGCGTCCGACGGGTTCCTCGCCGCCGCGCCGGGCCTGCACGGCGCGGCGGTGGGGGTGTTGCGGGCGGTCGGCTGAGGCCGGCCGCCGGTGCCCGGCCCCGGCGGGCGGTGCCTGGTGGCCGGTGCCCGGTGGTCAGTTGTCGGCGGGCAGGTCCCGATGGCCGGTGCCTGGTGGTCAGTTGTCGGCGGGCAGTGCGAAGAGGCGGGCCGCATTGTCGTGGCAGACCGCACGCAACCACTCCTCCCCCAGGCCCAGCCCGGCCAGCGCGTCCAGCTGGTGGATGTACCGGTACGGGATGTTGGGGAAGTCGCTGCCGAGCAGGATGCGGCCCTGCAGCCGCCCGAGGCGCGGCAGTTCGGCGGACGGGAACGGGGTGTCCCGCTCGACGAAGTCGGTGAACGCCATGGTGGTGTCGAGGTGGACCCGGGGGTGGCGCTCGGCGAGGTCGAGGAAGTCGGTGTACTCCGGCAGGCCGAGGTGGGCGACCACCAGGGTGAGCCGCGGGTGGCGGGCGAGCACCTCGCCGATCGGACCGGGCCCGGTGTGCTTGCCGGGGACCGGTCCGGATCCGCAGTGGGTGACCACGGGCGTGCCGGTGTCGGCGAGCAGGCCCCAGACCTCGTCCAGCAGCCGGTCCGCCGGGTCGTACCCGCCGACCTGGAGGTGCGCCTTGAACACCCGGGCGCCGTCCGCGAGTGCGCGGGCGACGTAGTCGGGGGCCTGCGGCTCGGGGAAGAAGGTGGCGGTGTGCAGGCAGTCGGGCGTGCGGGCGGCGAAGTCGGCGGCCCACGCGTTCAGCCAGGCCGCCATCCCGGGCTTGTGCGGATAGAGCATCGCGGTGAACGCCCGGACCCCGAACTCCCGCAGCCAGTCGACGCGTTCGTCCTCCGCCTGGCGGTAGGTGATCGGCCAGGGCCGGTCGACCAGCGGGCCGGCCGCGTCGAAGTACGCCCAGACCTTGTCGAGGACGTTCTGCGGCATGAAGTGGGTGTGGACGTCGATCAGGCCGGGCAGGCCGAGGCCCTGCCAGAAGGCCCGGACCTCGGCCGCCTCGGCGCCAGGGCGGCCCGGGCCGCCCTGGCCCTGGAGCGTGCCCGGGCCGGGAAGCGCGCTCACGCGGGCACCGGGCGGGCGCGGTCGATGATCGCCCCGGCGTCCAGTCCGGCCGGCAGGGTGCCGAAGGCCGCGCCGTGGTCCCCGCCCAGCCGGGAGGCGCAGAACGCGTCGGCCACCGCCGGGTCGCCGTGGCGCACCAGCAGGGCGCCCTGGAAGGCCAGTGCCATCGACTCGACCAGCCGGCGGGTGCGGTACTCCAGGTCGCTGAGGTCGGTGAGCTGCTTGCGCAGTCCGGCGACGGCGGCGTCGAGCCGGCGGTCGGCGCCGGCCGCCGCGTCCAGTTCGCCGAGGAAGGCCTCGACGGTCTCCGGGTGCTTGGCCATGGCGCGCAGCGCGTCCAGGGCCGCGACGTTGCCGGAGCCCTCCCAGATCGAGACCAGCGGCGCCTCGCGGTAGAGCCGGGGCATGCCGGACTCCTCGACGTAGCCGTTGCCGCCGAGGCACTCCAGCGCCTCGGCTGCGTGCGCCGGACCGCGCTTGCAGACCCAGTACTTGGCGACGGCCAGCCCCAGCCGTCGCACCAGCGCCTCGGTCGCGTCCCCGGCGAGGGCCCGGTCGGTGGCGTGGGCCAGCCGCATCGCCACGGTGGTGGCCGCCTCGGACTCGACGACCAGGTCGGCGAGGACGTTGCGCATCAGCGGCTGGTCGACCAGGGCCCTGCCGAACGCCCTTCGGTACATGGCGTGCTGGACGGCCCGGGTGGCACCCAGGCGCATGCCGGAGGCGGCGCCGACGGTGCAGTCCAGCCGGGTCATGTTGACCATCTCGATGATGGTCGGCACGCCCCGCCCCTCCTCGCCGACCAGCCAGCCGACCGCGCCGTCGTACTCGATCTCGGCGGAGGCGTTGGACTTGTTGCCCAGCTTGTCCTTGAGCCGCTGGAGCAGCAGGCGGTTGCGCTCGCCGTCCGGCAGGATCCGCGGCAGCATGAAGCAGCTGAGCCCGCCCGGCGCCTGGGCGAGCGTCAGGAAGAGGTCGGACATCGGCGCCGAGGTGAACCACTTGTGGCCGTTGAGCCGGTAGGTGCCGTCGGCCTGCGGGACGGCGGTGGTGGTGTTGGTGCGGACGTCCGAGCCGCCCTGCTTCTCGGTCATCGACATGCCGGCGATCAGACCGCGCTTGCCGTGCGGCTCGCGCAGCCCGAAGTCGTACGTGGTGGAGGCCAGCAGCGGCTCCAGCTCCGCGGCCAGCGCGGGTGTGGCGCGCAGCGCGGGCACCGAGGCGTAGGTCATCGAGATCGGGCAGGTGTGGCCGGCCTCGACCTGGCCCCAGACGTGGAACTTGGCGGCCCGGGCGGTGTGCGCGCCGGGGCGGTCGTCCCGCCAGGGCGCGGCGTGCAGGCCGTGGCCGACGGCGGTGCGCATCAGCTCGTGCCAGGACGGGTGGAACTCCACCTCGTCGATCCGGTGGCCGAAGCGGTCGTGGGTGCGCAGCACCGGCGGGTTCTCGTTGGCCGTCCGGCCCCACTCGGCGGCCTGCTCGGAGCCGGCCAGGCGGCCGAGCTCGTGCAGCTCGGGCTCGGCCCAGCCGGCGCCGGCGCGGTGCAGGGCGGCCAGCAGGGCCGGGTCGGCGGCGGTGTCCTGTCCGTACGGCAGGGGCACCTGGTTGGTGACCTCATGCGTCGCTGTCATCGCGTCCTCCCAGGGCACGCAGGGTGAAGGAGACCAGAGCGGGGACCACCTCGGGCGGGGTGTCCCCGAAGACGGGGGTGCGGGCCGCGGCGAGCGGTCCGGCCAGGGCCTCGGCGACCGCGCCGACCAGTGCGGCGGCGGTCAGCTCCGGATCCTGGCGGGGCAGTCGGCCGGCCGCCACGGCGGCGGTGATCTGGGCGGCGATCACATCGCGGAACGCCCGCCGGAACACCAGGCGTTCGGCGTCCACGACGGCGTCGGCCGGTTCGACCAGCAGCGCGTGGGCGAGCCGGGGGGCGCGCAGGGCACGGGCCGCGAAGGTCTCGACCACGGCGGCGATCCGCTCCAGCGGGGTCTCCCGACGGGCCACGGCCTCGTTCACGGCGGCGATCTCACGGGTGACCACCCGGCGGAACAGTTCGACGGACAGCTCGGCCTTGTTGGCGAAGTGCTGGTAGAGGCTGCCGGTGGCGATCCCGGCGCGGTCCGCGACGGCGGCCATCGAGCAGCCGCCGTAGCCGCGCTCGGCGAGCAGCCCGACGGCGGCCTGGAGCACCGCCTCGCGCTGGGCGTCCAGGCGGGCTTGCACGGCGGGCGTGCGTCGGTAGGCCATGGAAGCATTGAAGCACTGATTCACTGCTTCGGGGAGGGGGCGGGCGGTACTTCGAGCGGCGCGCCGGGGGGCGGGTCGGGGGGCCGGGGGCTGGATCGGGCGGCCCGTCAGGGGGTGCGGTGGTTGCACAGGGCGAGGGGCCACCCGCCGGTCCGGTGCGCCGGCGGGTGACCCCTCGGAGGTGTGCGGTTGCCGCCGCTACGGGCGGTCGCGCTCCAGCTTCAGACCCTCGGCGTCCAGCGGGCCGAACGGCGGGATCCGGTGGGCCGCGGTGAGGGAGCGGGCGGAGGCGCCGTCGGCGTCGCCGAGACCGGCCCACTCCAGGACCTTGGCGGTGGCCGCGGCCGAATCCCCGGCCGACAGCTTGCCGATGTTGGAGCCGTGGTTGCCGCCGGCCACAGTGTAGACGTAGCTGTCCTCGCTGCCCCGGCCGAGGCGGAACGGCTCGGCGCCCCACGGGTCGTTCTGCCCGTAGACGAAGATGATCCGCTCGGCCGAGTTCTTCACCCAGCGGTCGATGTCACGCATCGCGGAGGGGTCGAAGCGCAGCGGGATGTTCTTCGGCACGTAGGTGCGCGGCGAGTACAGCTCGTTGTAGTCGTAGTGCAGCAGGCCCTTGAGGCGGGAGACGTCGAAGCTGGGCGAGCCCAGCTCGGTGCCCGCCTGGTAGTAGTAGGCGGTGTACCCGGCGAGCGACTGGTCGCTGTTGCCGGTGATGCCGGACTGGGAGTCGAACCAGGCGTACAGCTGGTCGTCGGTGGACGCGGCCGTCGGGACGCCGGCGCAGTCCGCCTCGGTGCTGTACTGCCAGAACGCCCAGACCACGTCGAGCACGCCCGCCTCGTACGCCCGGTCGGCGCTGCCGGTGGTGGTGAAGGTCGAACCGGCGGCGGCGTTGTCGGCCGTGTAGCGGGCCTCCAGGCGGTCGCGGCGGACCAGGAGCTCGCGCTGGGCGGCCTCCAGGGTGGCCCGGCACTCGGGGGTGCCGACGTTGCGGAAGAACGCGCTGTAGGCGGCGTCCTCGCGGTTGTCGACGTCGTTCGGCGCCACGTACGCGATGGTGCCGTCGACGTCGTCCGGGTAGAAGCGGCGGTGGTAGACCGAGGACATGCCGCCCTTGCTGGCGCCGGTGGACAGCCACTCGTGCTGGTAGATCCGCTTCAGCGCGGTGATGATCCGGTGCGAGTCGGCGGCGGCCTGGCGGATGCCGGCCTTGGTCCAGTCGGCCGGCTCGGGACGGGACGGGGTGAAGTAGCGGTACTCGATGGAGACCTGGTTGCCGTCGGTCAGCCGGGTCGGCTCGGTGCGCGAGGGAGTGGTGCGCAGGCTGTAGCCGTTGGTGTAGAAGACGGTCGGGCGGTCGAAACCGCGGTGCAGCACGCTGAGCCGCTGCTGGAAGGTGCCCAGCCAGGGGCGGGAGTGGTCGATCGGCTGGGTGTAGGTGAGCAGGAAGTAGCGGTGGTCGGCGTCCGTCGGCTGCTCCTCGGTGACGGTCATCCCGGGGATCGCCGCCAGGCGGGCCTTGATGTCCCCCGAGGCCGCGGGGGCTCCGGCAGCGCTGTCGGCGCTGTCGGCGCTTTGGGCGCTTTGGGCGCTTTGGGCACTGTCGGGGGCACCCTGCGCGAACGCGGGCGCCGCCAGGCCTCCGACGGCGAGCAGGGGTATCAGCAGAACGGCGACCAGCAGTCTTCTGAGCTTGGTGGACATCAACTCTCCATCGGGTCAATGGATCAACAGATCAGTGGTACTGACCGACAGCTCGGCCGCCCGGTAGACGGCCGAGTGGGCCACCCGCGGATCGCGGATGGCCCACCGGAACGAAAGTGCTGGTCAAGGGCGCGGCAGGGTGCAGCCGGAGAGGGTGAGGTCGAGGCGGTTGCCGGCGGCGAAGCAGGCCGGGATGCCGTAGGTCTCCTGGGCGTAGTTGATGCCCTTGCGGACCGTCACCTTCCCGCTCTGGTCGACCTCGCACGGGTTGTTGACGGTGCAGGTCTCGCCGTCCTCGTTGCCCGTGTTGTTGACGGCGACGACCTGGCCGGTGGCGGTGTCGACGACGGGCGAGCCGGAGGTGCCGCCGATGGTGTTGCAGCTGGAGGTGTAACGGACCGAGTCCTTGAAGGTCCAGTCACCCTCCTTGAGGCGGTAGACGAAGCCGTCGACCGAGCAGGAGTAGATCTTCTTCCAGTACCCGGAGACGACCTTGATCGAGGTGCCCTGCGCGGGGTGGGTCGCGGCGATGGTCAGCGGGGCGATCCCGTACTGCGACTGGATCGAGGCGTAACTGGTGTTCAGCTGGTAGATCGACACATCGGTGTCGGTCATCGTTCCGTAGACCACCTTGGTGGCCCGGACCGTGCCGAGCTTCGAGCCGGTCGAGCTGAGCAGCGAGAAGGTGCGGCTGGAGGACCGGTTGACGACCACCTCGCCGGGACCAGGCATCCCGGTCTCCAGGCAGTGGCCGTTGGAGAGGATCAGGGCCGGGTCGCTCGCGGTCGACTTGGGGAGGCGGACCAGCGAGCCCGAACAGTTGCTGAGCGCCACCGTGCCGGCGAAGTTGACGGCGGCCGCGACCTGCGACTGCTGGTCCTGCGAGGCCTGGGCGATGTCCGCGACGGGCGCGGTCGGTGCGGGCGTGACCGGTGCGTGCGTGGCCGGTGCGGCAGCTGCGGGGGAGGCTCCGGCCAGGGCGGTGGCCCCGGCGAACACGAGCGCGGCGAGCATGCCTATGAGCGGCTTCTTCATGAGAGACCTCTCGGTGTGGGGGTGCACCAAAGCTGTCGCGGACATGACGTGATGTCAAGAGTCCCGCAGCGACCGAGAGGTCATTGACACATTCCGGTCGCCCGACCGCCGGTCATCCCCTCAACTCCCCTGCCAGTGGCGGCGGCCGAGGCTGATCAGGCGCAGCTGGAGCCGGGCGGTGGCGGCGATGCGCCGCTCGCGGGCCGGGTCCGTCTCCTGCGCCTCCAGGAAGGCGGCGGCCGTGGAGACCACGTGGTCGACGTACAGCTCGGCCAGCATCCTCAGGTCCTCGCCGCTCCACCCCTGCGACACCGGCTGGAGTGCGAGCGCCGCACCGACCTCCTCGGCGAACCGGCCCATCTCGGCGTCGATCGCCTCGCGCACCGGCCGCACTCCCCCGTGCCGCTCGCGCGCCAGGAACCTGACGTGCGGGCGGTGTTCGCGGACGTGCTGCTCGATGACGTCCACCGTCCGGTCGATCAGCTCCTCGGCGCCGCCCTCCCCGGCGAGCACGGCGCGGACCAGTACGTGGAGGCTGGCCAGCGACTCCTCCACCAGGGCGACGCCGAGTGCGGCGAGATCCGGGAAGTGGCGGTAGAACGCGGCCGGCGACAGTCCGGCCTCCCGGGTGACCTCGCGCACGCCGAGGCTCGCCAGGTTCTGATCGACCAACAGGCGCAGCCCCGCGTCCAGCAAGGCGCGCCGACTCTGCTGCTTCTGGGCCTGCCTGGCCCCGACGGTGCGACTCACGCCATTCAGTAAACAAGTGTTTGCCGACTTTGGCCAGCCAGGCGTAGAGTGGCAACGGATTCAGCGAACACTTGTAAACCGAACGCTGCCGGGCCGAGTCCCGCCGGAGGGGCCACACCATGATCCTGCTCACCGCCCTGGTCGCCATGGGCGTCCTCGTGGGCGCCGCCGCCCACACCTCCCTGCCGGTCTTCCTCACCGCAGCCGGGGCCATCGCCGCCTGGTTGCTGGCGTTCGGCGCCCGCGAGCACCTCAGCCGCCTGCGGCAGCGCTGAGGGCGCGGCAGCCCCGCGACCTCGGCGACCGACCCCGTCCGAGACGCCCACCGAAGGAGCCACCACCATGAGCGCGACCGCGAACGCGGCCATGAACGCGACCGTCAGCCCTGCCACGAACGCGGCCACCGGCCCGGCCGTCAACGCGGCCACCGGCCCGCGTACCGCCAGGGACCGTCGGTCCCCGTCCACCGCCGAGGCCGACAACCTGGCCGTCGCCTCCTTCCTGCTCGGCCTGCCCGGCCTGCTGCTCTTCAACATCGTCCTCGGGCCGCTCGCCATCACCCTCGGCACGCTCGCCCTGGTCCGGGGCACCCACCGCCGCGGACGGGCCGTACTCGGGCTCGCCCTGGGCGTCGCCGCCCTGGCGATCCTGGCCGTCACCACCGCCGGCGGCCACGGCGTGCTCTGGCAGATCGGCGACTGAGCCCCGGGGGCGGTCCGAACAGGTGGCAATCGCACACGTGACACTCGTACAGGCGGCACGGCACTCGTACAGGCCAATCTCGCAGGCCACGCCACCCTGTCGAACGACTGATCCAGCCAACCTGCGGCGCGGAGGCGGCCGACACCCGTACTGTGGCGACATCGGCCGGGTGACGACATGGGGGCTGGAGTGACGACCGAGCAGCACAGCGACGCACGATCGGGGCAGGGCGGGGGAGCCGGGCGGGGAGGCCAACTGCTCGCCGTGAGCGATCTGCACGTCTCCTACCAGGAGAACCGCGACCTGGTGGAGAAGCTGCAACCCGACTCCCCCGACGACTGGTTGATCGTCGCCGGGGACATCGCCGAGATCTCCACCACCATCGAGTGGGCTCTGGGCCTGCTCGCCGAACGCTTCGCACGCGTGGTGTGGGCCCCCGGCAACCACGAGCTGTGGACCCACCCCGACGACCCGGTGCAACTGCGCGGTGTGGCCCGCTACGAGCACCTGGTGGAGCTGTGCCGCAGCCTCGGTGTCGTCACTCCCGAGGACCCGTACCCCGTCTGGGAGGGCGCCGGCGGACCGGTCGCCGTCGCCCCGCTGTTCCTGCTCTACGACTACTCCTTCCGTGCGCCGGGGACGACCACCAAGGAGGAGTCCCTGGAGGCCGCGTACGCCAGCGGTGTGGTCTGCGCGGACGAGCGCCTGCTGCACCCGGACCCGTACCCGGACCGCGACTCCTGGTGCCGCGAGCGCGTCAGGCTCACCGAGCAGCGGCTGGCGGCCCACGACCCGGAGCTGCCGCTCGTCCTGGTCAACCACTACCCGCTGGTCCGCCACCCCACCGAGATCCTCTGGTACCCGGAGTTCGCCCAGTGGTGCGGCACCGAGCTGACGGCCGACTGGCACCGCCGCTTCAACACCGCCGCGATGATCTACGGCCATCTGCACATCCCCCGGGAGACCACGTACGACGGCGTCCGCTTCGAGGAGGTCTCGCTCGGCTACCCCCGCGAGTGGAACCGCCGCGGCCTGCCGAAGCCGCTGCTGCGGCAGGTGTTCCCGCAGGCCGACTGAAGGCCGGCTGAAGGTCAGCTGAAGGTCGACTGAAGGCCGTCAAAGCCGGGTGGGCGACGGCGAGGCGGCGGTGGGGCGAGGGACGGCGGGGCCCATGGTCCACGCCCCGCCACCGCCCTCCCCGCCACCGCCCGTCCCGCCCATCGCCACCCCGCCCGCCCTCACTCCGTCGCGATCGCCCTCAGCACGTCCAACCGCGCCGCCCGGCTCGCCGGACGCAGCCCGGCCACCGCACCGGCCAGCAACCCGGCCGCCAGCACCACCGCGAGCTGCCCCGGCGGTATCGCGAACGACCCGGTGCCCGCGCTGTCCGACGCCCGGACCAGCGCCCAGCCCAGGAACGCCCCGAGGCCGAGCCCTCCGACCGTCCCGAACGCGGCCACCAGCACCGACTCCCAGCGCACCATGCCCCGCAGCTGCGCCCTGGTCTGCCCGACCGCCCGCAGCAGCCCCAGCTCCCTGGTCCGCTCGTGCACGGCCAGCGTCAGCGTGTTGGCGATGCCGAGCAGCGCGATCAGCACCGCCAGCGCCAGCAGCGCGTAGACCACCGACAGCATCATGTCGACGCCGCCCGCGGCGCTCTCCGCGTACGCGTCCCGGTCCTGCACCCGCGGGTTGCCGAACGGCGCGGACGCCTTCTCCACGGCGGCCTTGCCGGCGCCGAGCGCGACACCGCTCCTCAGCCCGACGGCCACCATCGTGTCGGCGTCCTGTCCCCGGTGCGGGGCCCAGGCCTGCCGGGTTATCAGGTAGTCGCCGGCCAGCCCCCCGCCCTCGTACAGGGCTCGGACGGTGAACGGGCCGCCGGCGCCGTCCGCGAAGCCCACCGTGACGCTCTGGCCGAGCCGCCAGCCGCGCTGGGCCGCCTCGCTGCGCGACACCGCCAGTCCGTCCGTGCCGAGGGCGTCGAGCGCGCCGTCGACCCGGCCGAGGTCCACGATCCCGGCCAGCCGCGCCGGATCGGTCACGTCCAGGACCCGCCCGTGGCCGTCGATCCGGGCCACACCGCGGCCGAGGCCCACCGTCTGCCGTACCTCGGGCAGTTGGGCGAGCGCATCGGCCAGCTTCGGGCTGACCCCGCTGCCGCCCGCGCCGAACGAGGGCGCGGTGACGGCCAGGTCGCCGGCGAAGGAGGCGTCCACGGTGTCGTCCAGGGTGGCCTTGATGGAGGCACCGAAGACCGTGAACAGCGTGACCACCGCGACACCGATCATCAGCGCGCTCGCCGTGGCCGCCGTACGGCGCGGGTTGCGGGCCGCGTTGCGCCGGGCCAGCGTGCCGGGGACCCCGCGCAGCCGGGCCAGCGGCGCACCCAGCACCCGGACGGCGAAGGCGGCGGCGACCGGGCCGAGCACCACCACCCCGGCCAGCACCGCGAGCGCGCCGCCGGTGGTCAACGGGACGGACGGGCCGTCGGTGGCCCCGAGTACGGCGGTCGGTACCCCGCCGGCGACCAGCAGCGCGCCCAGCACCACCCGGACCAGGCCGGAGCGCCCCTGGGCGGCCCGGTCCACACCGGTCTCGCGCAGTGCCGCCAGCGGCGCGGTGCGACCGGCCCGGACGGCCGGCAGCAGCGCGGAGCCCACCGCCACCGCCGTGCCGACCAGCAGCGGCAGCACCACGGCGGCCGTGCTGATCACCATGCCGCCGGTCGGCAGCGAGAAGCCGAGCGCCGAGAACAGCGCCTTGAGCCCCGCGGCCACCCCGATTCCGCCGAGCAGCCCGCCCAGCGAGGCCAGCACACCGATCGCCACCGCCTCCGCCAGCGTCGCCCCGAGGACCTGGCCGCGGACCGCGCCGAGCGCCCGCAGCAGCGCGTTCTCCCTCGTCCGCTGGGCGACCACGATGGCGAAGGTGTTGTGGATGGTGAAGGTCGCCACCAGCAGTGCGATCCCCGCGAAGACCAGCAGCAGCGTGGTGAACATGCTCAGGAAGCGCCCGGACACCATCGCGGTGCTCTCCTGGGTGGCCGCCGCGCCGGTGACCGCCTCCACGCCGCCCGGCAGCTGCGGACCGATCCTCGCCACCAGGTCGCGCTGCGAGAGGCCGCCCGCCGCCCTCACCTGGATCGAGCTGGCCTGCCCGGCTCCCCGGGGCGTGAGGTGTCGCTCGGCGTCGGCGAGGGTCAGCGCGGTGAAGGTGCTCGGGCCCATCCCGTCGGCGCTCTCCCCGAACGTGGCGATGCCGACGATGGTGACCGTCACCGGATCCGGAGTGCGCAGCACGGTGGTGGAGCCGAGGTGCAGTCCGCCGGTCTTCGCCGCGCCCCGGTTCACCACCGCCTCGCCGGGTGCGGCCGGGGCCCGGCCCTCGGCGAGCCGGTAGGGGTTGAGCCGGCTGTCGGCGAGCCAGTTGCCGGCGAGGGTGGGCGGTCCCTGCCCGCCGATCGCCTTGCCGTCGCTGCCGACCAGCTGCCCGGCGCCCTGGATGGACGGCTCGGCGGCGGCCACTCCCGGCACGCCGCGCAGCCGGTCGGCCAGCGCGGCGTCGACCGGCGCCCGGACCCCGCCCGGCGTCCCCGGGGAGTCCAGGACGTCGGCGCTGCGGACCACCGCGTCGGTACCGGCGTTGGCGTCGGCGAAGAGGGTGTCGAAGTTGGCCCGCAGGGTGTCGCCGAGCACCATCGTCCCGGTCAGGAAGGAGACCCCGAGCAGGATCGAGAGGAGGGTGCCGGCCAGGCGCCGGCGGTGGGAGTTGAGGGAGCGCAGGCTGATGCGCAGGGCGGCGGAGGAGGAGCTCATGAGCGGCCCTTCTCGAAGGCCTTCATCCGGTCCAGCACCCGGCCCGCGGTGGGGTGGTCCATCCGGTCGACGAGGCGGCCGTCGGCGAGGAACAGCACCTCGTCGGCGTACCCGGCGGCCATCGGGTCGTGGGTGACCATGACGACGGCCTGTCCCATCTCGTCCACCGCGCGCCGCAGCAGACCGAGCACCTCGCCGCCGGTACGGGAGTCGAGGTTGCCGGTGGGCTCGTCGGCGAAGACCACCTGCGGCCGTCCGGCGAGCGCCCTGGCCACGGCGACGCGCTGCTGCTGGCCGCCGGAGAGCTCGCTCGGGCGGTGGTGCAGCCGGTCGCCGAGGCCGACGACGTCGATCAGCCCGTCCAGCCAGGCCTGGTCGGGGGCGGTGCCGGCGAGGTCGAGCGGGAGGGTGATGTTCTCCCGGACGGTCAGCGTGGGGACGAGGTTGAAGGCCTGGAACACGAAGCCGATCCGCTCGCGGCGCAGCAGGGTCAGCCGCCGGTCGCCGAGCCGGCCGAGCTCGGTGTCCCCGATGTGCGCGGTGCCTGCGGTGAGGGTGTCGAGACCCGCCGCGCAGTGCATCAGGGTGGACTTCCCGGAACCGGACGGGCCCATGATCGCGGTGAACCGCCCGGCCGGGAACCCGACCGTGACGTGGTCCAGCGCCCGGACCTCGGTGCCGCCGACGCCGTAGATCTTGACGGCGTCGGCGACCCGCGCGGCGGTGTCGTGCACGACATCGAGGGTGGTCATTTGCCCGTCCCCCCGCGGTACTGCGCGCGGCCCTGCTCGCGGTGCGGCTCGGTGAGGACGGCCCGCTTGGCGCGGTACTCGTCCGCGTCGATGTCGCCCTCGGCGAAGCGGCGGCCCAGGACCGCCAGCGGCGCGTCCGGCCCCGCGCCGCAGCCCCGGCGCCAGAACGTCCGGCGCAGGACGACGATCGCCAGGAACACCACGGCGGCCCAGGCCAGCGGAATCAGCAGGATCCACGGGCCGGGCCAGTGCCCGTCGTGGTCGGCCAGCAGCGTGTACATGGTGGTTCAGCTCCTCGGCGGTGGCTTTCACGGGCCCCGGGACGCTTCCCGAGGTGCCTTGAGCCTCCCGCCGGGGGGCGTACTCTCGCGTCCTACCGACAGCGGCAGTTGGGATACTCCACCGGGAGTACGAACGCCGCCGCGGCAACGGGCCGGGAGTACGGCGGCCACCGCGACCGCGTCCCGGGAGGACGGCCCAGGAGCACGGCGCGGGAGGACGGCCCAGGAGCACGGCGCGGGAGCACGGCGGCGACCCGGTACCCCGGGCGCGCGGGCAGCCGGAAGCGGGCGGCGGCGCCGGAGCCCGGCCGCCGCCGCCCCGCGGCCGGATCAGCCCAGCCAGCCCGGCCGCACCAACCCCGACTCGTAGGCCAGCACGACCAGTTGGGCCCGGTCCCGGGCCCCGAGCTTCACCATGGCCCGGCTGACGTGCGTCTTGGCGGTGAGCGGGCTGACCACGAGCCGGCGGGCGATCTCCTCGTTGGACAGGCCCATGCCGACCAGCGCCAGGACCTCCCGCTCCCGCTCGGTGAGCACGGAGACGTCCGACAGGACCGCCGCGGCCTCCGGCGCCTTGGAGCGGACGGCGAACTCGCCGATCAGCCGCCGCGTCACCCCGGGCGAGAGCAGCGCGTCCCCCTGCACCGCGACCCGTACGGCACGCAGCAGGTCGGCCGGCTCGGTGTCCTTGACCAGGAAGCCGGCCGCGCCCGAGCGCAGCGCCTCGAAGACGTACTCGTCCAGTTCGAAGGTGGTCACCACGACCACCCGCACCGCGGTGAGGGCCGGGTCGGCGGCGATCTGCCGGGTCGCCTCCAGGCCGTCCATCCGGGGCATCCGGATGTCCATCAGGACGACGTCCGGGAGGAGTTCGCGGGCCATCCGGACGGCCTCCTCCCCGTCGACGGCCTCGCCGACCACGGTCATGTCCTCCTGCAGGTCGACCAGCGCGTGGATGCCCGCCCGGAGCAGCCTCTGGTCGTCCGCCAGCAGTACTCGGATCACTTGTCCTCCACCTCGGCCGTCGGCAGGACCGCCCGGACCCGGAACCCGCCGGTCGACACCCGCCCCGCCTCGATGGTGCCGCCGAACGCGGCCACCCGCTCCCGCATCCCCGCCAGCCCGCTGCCGGTGCCGCCCGCGTCGCCGAGGACGGCCGGCCCGGGGTCGACGACCTCGACGAGCAGGGCCGCCGGGTCGGTCCAGTCCAGGACGACGGCCGCCTGTCGGGCCGCCGAGTGCCGGACCACGTTGGTCAGCGCCTCCTGGACTATCCGGAAGGCGGTCAGGTCCGCGGCGGCGGGGAGCTCGCGCCTGCGGCCCGTCTCGTGCACCTCGACCTCCAGCCCGACCCGGTCCGCCTGTTCGGTCAGCTCGTCGAGCCGGGCCAGCCCGGGCGCCGGGCCGCGCGGCGCCGCCTCGGGACCGCGCAGCGTCCCCAGCACCTGGCGGACCTCGCCGAGCGCCTCCCTGCTGGTGGCCTTGATGGTGGCCAGCGCCGCGCGGGCCTGCTCGGGCCGGGTGTCGAACAGCTCCAGGCCGACCCCGGCCTGAACGGTGATCAACGACAGGCTGTGCCCCAGGATGTCGTGCAACTCCCGGGCCATCCGCAGCCGTTCGTCGTTCGCCCGGCGCTCCTTCAGCTGCTGGCGGTGCGCCTGGTGCGCGGCGATCCGCTCCCGCCGGAAGCGCACCAGCTCGGCGACCGACACCACGAGCAGCAGCCAGGCCACCACCTCCAGCTCCTGCCACCACACGATGGCGGACGACGGCGCGCGCAGCCAGTCCGCGGGCACCACGAAGGTGGTCAGCAGATGGGTCAGGTAGACCGCGCCGAGGCCGGCCCAGGCGGCCCACCGGTACCCGGCCTGGACCGCCACGCAGCACGCGATCACCCAGCTCGCGAAGACCGGCCCGTACGGGTACCCGGCGACCAGGTACACCACCGTGACGGCCGCGGTACCGGCGACCACCGCCAACGGCCGGCGCCGGCGCAGCACCAGCAGCGCCGGCCCGAGCAGCAGCAGCGCGTAGCCGAGGGCGTCCAGGCCGGCCCGGTCGTGCTGGTGCCGGGCCGCCGCACCCGTCCCGACCACCTGCAGCACCGCGACCACCAGCGCCAGCGCGACCGGCCAGCCGGCCTTGGCGGCCCGCACCCACGGCGGGATCCACGGCTCGGGGTGCTCGTCCGGCGGTTCGGGCGTAGGCGGCGTCATGCCCGGAAGGCTAGACCCCGGGCCCGGTCCCGCGCGTCACCCGTCGGCGTGCTCCGGGCGTACTCCCCGGGGAGTACGCCCGGAGCTTGCCCAGAGCACGTACAGGGGCACGTCCCGGCTGCGTACCTCACTTCCCGCCGGGCCCCGCCAGGCTCCCCGTCGGCGCCGCCCCCGGATCCAGGTCCTCCCCCGCCGCCGAGGCCTCCGGCCGGGCCAGCGTCACCACCAGCCCGCCGTCCTCCACCGACGCGATCAGGGTGTCGCCCTCCCGCACACTGCCGTCCAGCAGCAGGTTGGAGACCCGGTTGTCCAGCTCCGACTGGATGGTGCGGCGCAGTGGCCGGGCCCCGAACTCCGGCTGGTAGCCCCGGTTGACCAGCCACTCCTTGGCCCCCTCGGTCACCTCCAGTCCCACGCCCTGGGCCTTCAGCCGGCGCCGGCTGCGCTCCAGTAGCAGGTCGACCACCGAGAGCAGGTCCTTGCGGGTGAGCGCGTGAAAGACGATCACCTCGTCGATCCGGTTGAGGAACTCCGGACGGAACTGCCCGCGCAGGTCCCGCATCAGGTCCTCGCGGATCTCGTCCACGTTGCCCGCGTGGTCCAGGATCCGCTGCGAGCCGATGTTGCTGGTCATGATGACCACGGTGTTGCGGAAGTCGACCGTGCGCCCCTGGGCGTCCGTCAGCCGTCCGTCGTCCAGCACCTGGAGCATCAGGTTGAAGACGTCCGGGTGGGCCTTCTCCACCTCGTCGAAGAGCAGCACGCTGTACGGCTTGCGGCGGACCGCCTCGGTGAGCTGGCCCGCCTCCTCGTAGCCGACGTACCCGGGCGGGGAGCCGACCAGCCGGGAGACGGTGTGCTTCTCCTGGAACTCGCTCATGTCGAAGCGGATCATCCGGTCCGGGTCCCCGAACAGCAGCGCGGCCAGCGCCTTCGCCAGCTCGGTCTTGCCGACGCCGGTCGGACCGAGGAACAGGAAGGAGCCGGTCGGCCGCTCCGGGTCGCCCATCCCGGCCCGGCCGCGCCGCACCGCCTGGGCGACGGCCGTGACCGCCTGGTCCTGGCCGATCACCTTCCGGTGCAGGTGCTCCTCCAGCTTCAGCAGCCGCTCGCGCTCGGTCGCGTTGAGCTCGGCGACCGGGATGCCGGTGCGGCCCGAGAGCACCTGGGCGATGTCCTGGGCGGTGACCGCGACGACCTCCTCGCGCGACTCGGCCATCGCGGCCAGCTCGTCCTCGGTCTGGCGCAGCTCGCTCTTCAGGTTCGCGGCCCGCACGAACTCCTCGTCCGCGACGGCCTCCTCCAGCTCCCGGCGCAGCTTGGTGATCCGGTCCTGCACCGGCATCACCTCGGTGGAGCCGCTCAGGCTGCGCAGCCGGACCCGCGCACCGGCCTGGTCCAGCAGGTCGATCGCCTTGTCCGGCAGGAAGCGGTCGCTGACGTACCGGTCGGAGAGGGAGGCGGCCGCGTCCAGCGCCTCGTCGGTGAACCGCACCTGGTGGTGCGCCTCGTACGCGTCCCGCAGTCCGTGCAGGATCTCGACCGTCTCCTCGACGCTCGGCTCGGGCACCAGCACCGGTTGGAAGCGGCGCTCCAGCGCGGCGTCCTTCTCGACGTGCCTGCGGTACTCGTCCAGGGTGGTCGCGCCGACCACGCTCAGCTCGCCGCGGGCCAGCGCGGGCTTGAGGATGTTGCCCGCGTCCATCGAGCCCTCGCCGCCGCCGCCCGCGCCGACCACGGTGTGCAGCTCGTCCAGGAAGAGGATCACGCTCTTGTCGGCCGCCGTGACCTCGTCGATCACGGACTTCAGGCGCTCCTCGAACTCGCCCCGGTACTTGGAGCCCGCCACCAGCGCGGTGAGGTCGAGGGCGACCACCCGCTTCTCCCTCAGGCTCTGCGGGACGTCCCCGGAGACGATCCGCTGCGCCAGGCCCTCCACGATCGCGGTCTTGCCGACACCCGGCTCGCCGATCAGGACGGGGTTGTTCTTGGTGCGGCGGGAGAGGATCTCGACGGTCTGCTCAATCTCCTCGGCGCGGCCGACCACCGGGTCCAGCCGACCGGCCCGGGCCTCCTCGGTGAGGTCGCGGCCGTACTCGTCCAGGGTGGGCGTCCCGCTCGGCTGCGCGCCCGCGCCGCTGCGCTCACCACCTGCACCGCGCCCCTCCAGCGCGGTCCGCAGCGCCTCCTGCGAGGGCGCCGCGTTGCGCAGGGCCGATCCCGCGCCCGAGCGCTCCTCCTCCAACAGCGCGCCGAGGATGTGCTCCGGCCCGATGTACGAGGCCCCGGCCGCCTGCGAACGGGCGTGCGCGGCGAGCAGGGCGCGCTTGGCGGACGGGGTGAGCGAGGGCCGCCCCTCGGGCGCCGCCGCGGTGTCCCCGGTGGGCAGGGCCTTGCCCAGGTCCTCGGCGAGCCGGTCCGGGTCGATCCCGGAGCGCTCCAGCATCCGGCGGGACGGCTCCACCCGGGTGGCGGCCCAGACCAGGTGCCCGGTGTCCAGGTCGCTGCCCCCGTCCTCGGCGGCCCGCTGCGCGGCCAGCGCCAGCAGCTCCTGCGAGGACTCGCTCAGCAGCCGCCCGATCGGCACCCGCTGCACGGCGGGCGGGGAGGCCGTCGGACTCATCCCGAAGAAGCGGCTGAGCAGATCCGAGAACGGATCGTTCGATCCGAACGGGGGCATCGTCACGGTGGATCACCTCTCCCAGGCGGTTTGGGCCCACACAAACACAGGCGGCAGCGGGCCGCCTGTCGGGACGGCCCGACCCGGGACCCCGGTCCGGGGGCCGTCCGCCACCCGCGTGACGCCGGTCGCCTCCGCGCAGCCCACCGGCCCTGACGCCCTGCCCCTGCCCCCCGGTCCCCCTGCCCCACAGATCACCGGAGGATCCGCGGAGCGCCGGGCACGCACGATCCGTGGTAGCTTGCTTTGCATGGTAGATGGCAATGCAAGTATCCCCGAAGCGGATGGCCGAGTGGCGAGCCAGCTCCGCAAAGGGGTGCTGGAGTACTGCGTCCTGGCCCTGCTGAGGGACGGCCCCCGCTACGGGGTCGAACTGCTGGCGGAACTCGCCCGCGTCGAGGTGATGGCCACCAGCCAGGGCACGATCTACCCCCTGCTGTCACGCCTGCGCCGGACCGGACTCGCCGACACCCACCTACAGGAGTCCGAGAGCGGCCCCCCGCGCAGGTACTACACGCTGACCGACGCCGGCCGAAGCGCGTTGGAGGAGTTCACCGCGAACTGGCCCTCCTTCCGCACCGCCGTCGACCACTTCCTCACCCCTGGAGAGCCGACGTGACCAACACCCTCGCCCACCCCCTCGTCCGCTCCTTCCTGTCCTCGGTCGAGGACCGGACCACGGCGCTCCCCGAGGTCCGCCGCCGGGAACTGCTCGCGGACCTGCGCGAACACGTCGAGGTGGCCCTGGCGGAGTCCGACCCCTCCGACGAGACCGCCGTCCGCCGCATCCTGGACCAACTCGGCACGCCCGCCGAGATCGCCGCGGCCGCCCTCGCCGAGGAACCCGCCGCCCAACCCGCCCCGGAGAGCCCCCGCCGCACCGCCATCACCCTCGGCCTGCTCGTCCTGCCGCTGCCGGCCGCACTCGTCCCCGTCCTCGGACTGCTCCTCGCCCCCGCCGCCACAGTCGCCGGCCTCATCCGCCTGTGGAAGTCCCCCCAGTGGTCCCGCCGCGAGAAGCGTCAGGCGACCGTGCTCGCCCTCTCGCCCCTCGTCACCGCCCCCGTTCTCGCCCTCGCCGTCGCCTTCTCCACCACCTTCGGCGGCCTCACCCCCCTGACGCTGCTGACCGTCCTCCTCCTGTCCGTGCCCCTCCCCGTCCTCGCCGCCATCCGCCTCCACCGCTCCGCCGCCCGCCTCCGCCGGACCGCGTGAGCCGCTGCGCCAGCTCCCTGACGTTCCATGAGCGACTGAGCTCCCAGGACTTACGGAGCGGGCGCCGGATCATCCGGGATGAGATCCGAGATCCCGGGGACGCAGCGAACCTGGACAGGTTCAAGCCCGCGGAAGCGCAGGATTGAGACCGTCGATCGGGCGAGTACCCCGCGATCAACTGGGCGGTCAGGTCAAGCGCGTCACGGCCAGGGCCAGCGCGCGGTCGAGCGCAGTCTCGGCCTCGCACGGCACATCGGGCCGGACGCCGACGCCCTCCCAGTTGGTGCCCGAGACCGGGTTGACCGCGCGGGCGATGGGCACGCTGAGCTCCAGGTGCGGGTGCACCGTCCAGCCATCGCGCGGATGCGCGCCGCCCCGGGTGGTCTCCCCGACGACCTCGGCACGCCCGAGCTGCTGCAGGTCGTAGGCGAGCTCCTCACCTGCGGAGAAGGTCTTTCCGCTCGTCAGCACGTAGAGCGGCTTGCTGCCGCCGAAGCGGGCGCCCGGTACGAACGGGGGCGTCCAGGACTGCTCGGCCACCTCCCCCTGCCGCGAGACCATGGTGTTGAGGTGTGTGCGGCCGTCGAGCAGGTAGCCGCAGATGAAGGCGACCGTGTCCGGATCGCCACCGGCGTTGCCGCGCAGGTCCAGGACGAGGGCGCGGGCGGGTGCCACCAGCGAGAGCGCTGCGGCAAGGGGCTGCGCCGCCCAGTCCAGCGGGAAGATCAAGGGTGCGAGCTCCAGGACCGCGACGCCGCCGTCGAGGAGCTCCACGCGCGGAACACCGCCCAGGGAGGCGTCGAACTTCCTCCGCATGTCGGCGAGCGCCGCTGCGCCCTGCTCAGGCGGCACCGGCACGGCGTGGTACTTGAGGGACAGGTGCAGGTCACCATTGACGGACTGCAGGTCCGCGGTGACCGCTTCGGCCAACTCCTGGGCGGTTTCGGCCCGGTAGGAACCCTCGGCACTCCGGCGCCGCAGCAGGGCCGCCAGTTGCCCAGCGGCATCGGGGAAGACGTAGTTCTCGCAGACCAGGTCGGCGGTCGACTCGACGACGGCGACGGCGTCCAGTGCAGGCGGCGATACGGTGGAAGTCATGGGGGGAGTAGACCAGCGGGCTTGCCAAAGCGTCAACTGTACTTAACGCTTGCTCTGGTGAGCCACCGACCAGACGAAGACGTCCAGCGGATCAGCACGCCACTGCAGCACACCGCGCTCGCCCACCCCCTGCGCCAGCGCCTGCTCTTCGCCCTGCGCGGCCGGCCGTCGACGATCAGCCGGCTCGCCACTCAGCTGGGAGCAAACAAGGGCAGCGTCTCCCACCACCTCAGGGTGCTGCGCGAGGCGGGGCTGGTCCAGGACGCGGGAACGCGGCAGGTGCGCGGCGGCACCGAGAAGTACTACCGGCGGACCGCCGGGACACTCATCGTCGCCGAGCCTCAGGCCGAGGGCACGGCCGCGCTACTCGGCGCCGTCGCCCAGGAGTTGGACCGCTCACCCACCGACCACCTCCTGGCACTGCGCCACCTCCGACTCAGCCCGGCCAATGCGGCGCGGCTCGCCGAGGCGCTGGCCGGACTGGTCGACGAGACGGAGGAGGATTCGGAGGGCGAGCCGGTACACGGAGTCCTGGTGACGCTCTACCGGCAGGCCGAGGAGTAGGGCCGGTCGCCAATCCCGCAAAACGCCTGCCGCGCCGATCAACTGATGGATCCTCACCATGCCGCAAGCCGCGCCCGCGGCGTTCACGCCCGACGCCGAGCGGGCATGCTGATGATGTGTCAGGCATCTGAACTGGGGAGGGCAGAGCCGCATGGAAGAGCTGACGGTCAGGCCGTGGCGGAAGCCGGACAAGTGGCGGCTGTACGTCAACAGAGCCGGTGTCCGCGGTGCTGCGGTCGCGTGGCTCGACTGCCTGACCGGCATGGTCGAGGTCGAGGATCCCGAGCGTGCCGCCGCCGCACTGGCAAAGATCGAGGAGTGGTGCGCGTCCTCCGGCCAGCCGATACCGCCGCGCACCGTACGGCACCGCCCCAAGCCCGCCGCTCCGCCGGAGCCGGCCAAACCGGCAGTACCGCAGCAGCGGGTGAGTGTGCCCTACCTCCCGCCCCTGCGCACCGAGGACGACCTCGCGTTGAACGCCCCCGGCGCCGGCCTGGAGAGCATGCTCCGGCGGGACGAGCAGGCGCACAACGTGTGGGTCCGCCTGGTCGCCAAGGCGACCCGCAACCCCCTCGGGGCCCCGGCCACCCTCCTGGGGCTGGAGGGCGAACGCATCGTCGGCGCCGGCCTGGAACCGCTGAGGCGTGCCGGCTGGAGGATCCTGCACGGTGTGCCGCTGCCGAGCGGCGCCGACATCGACCACGTGGCGATCGGCCCGCCGGGCGTCTTCACGATCAACACCAAACACCACCCGGACGCCACCGTACGGGTCGGCGAGAGGATGGTGAGCGTCAACCGCAACAGCTTCCCGTACCTGGCGAACGCCGCCTTCGAGGCCACCAGAACGGCGGAACTGCTCAGGAAGTGGTGCGGCTTCGAGGTACCCGTCCACCCGGTCATCGCCGTGGTGGGCGCCCGGAAGATCACCCAAGGGGCAGCCTCCCCCGTAACCGTCGTCGCCGGCGAGCAGATCGCCCCGAACCTCGCCGCCGCGCCGCCGCAGCTGACACCGGACCGCATCGAGCGGGTCTTCGCCATCGCACGACACCGCCACGTCTGGAACCAGATGGGCAACCGCAACAGGAACCCCGGCTAGCTCGGCCCGTCGCTGCAGACAAATGCCCCGCAGCGTGATCGCTGCGGGGCATCGGGGCTGGTGGGCGCGGACGGTTTCGAACCGCCGACATCTGCTTTGTAAGCTCGTTCAGGGATTCGACTACGCCCCACGAAGCCCCGAGGGCGTCCGCAACAGCAGTCGCCGACGGCTTCCACGGTCGTCTTGTGTCCGTGAAGGTTGCCGTCACTTCCTGCCGTCAGCAACTACTCAGGCCCCACGGGCCTAACATGTGAAACCGCGTGATCACCCCGCACACGCTGTCCCAGGCCTGTCCCACCTCAAAACAGCAGGTCAGGTGTCGTTCTGGGACAGTGGGACAGCTGGGACACGACATCCCCTACGTCCTGTCCCAGGCCAACGCCTTCGAGAACGCCGTCATCATGCCCAGGGAACAACAGCAACACCACCCCTGCCTTGCAAGGCCTGGCGTGGGCTAACCGCCCTGACCTGCGCCGCACCCCGGCTTTCCCGTTCCATGGCCACCACCCCGCCGGCGCCCGCGACTCACCGCCACGTACCAGCTGGACTGGCACGCCTGTGGCACGGACACACCCGAATTCGCAACTTCTAGGTGCCTGCTGAGATGCACGTCAAAAGTCTCACCCGGCTAGCTGCCGCGCTCAGGATGGCAGAGGCAATAAGGCCCAGCCCCTTAGCCATGCGCACAGGAACAGCGTTCCCGATCTGTCGCTCGATCGATCCATAGTTTCCGTAGAACTGATAGGCCACGGGGAAGGTCTGAAACGCTGCTGCTTCCCGCAGCGTCAATCCACGGTCGAGCGTGGGGTGGATGAAGGTCCCGCAAGCAGGCGTGGTGCAACGAGTCGTCATGGTCGGGGCTGGTTCATCGAGCTTGACCCTGCCATAGGAGGAACTGGCATTGCGCGCGCTCGCAAGCCGCTTGTGGCAGTCCAGCTGGTGCTCCTCCGGCAAGTCAAAGCGGTTGCCGCCCACAGGGATAGCTGCAATCCGCGCTTGAACAGCCTCAGAGCTCGCCCGATGAACATCGAGCGGATCATCTGACCGACTGTGGCGAGCCAGATGCGCCAACGCTTGCCGGGCGGTCCTGGGAGCGGTCTGGAAGCTACGCGGCAGAAGATCGATCAGATGACCGTCGAACGAGAAGGGGACGTCCTCGCGGACCGCGTAGCAGATGAAGCGCTTTCGACGTTGGGGAACCCCGAACATGGCCGCATCAAGCACATGCGTTCTCAGTCGATAGCCAGAATCCGTCAACAGACGGTCAAGTTCAGGCAGTCGTCGGTCGCGAGCGAGGCCCGGAACATTTTCAAGCAGGACGACCCGAGGTCGGAGCGACTCAACGAAACGGAAGGTATCCAGGACCAGGTCGTTGCGGCGCTCGTCGACCGCTCCCTTCGCCAAGCTGGAGAAGCCTTGACACGGCGGGCACGCCTTGAGCAGGTCTAGCTCCCCTTCGGCAAGCTGAGCTCCCGTGAGGATCTCCTGTGGCTCGACAGCTCGGATATCTTGAGCAAAGAGACGCACCCTTGGATGGTTCCTGCGGTAGGTCTCAGCGGCTTCCTGGTCGTTCTCCACTGCGGCGAGCATCCGAAAGCCAGCATCCCTCAGGCCCCGTGTAGCACCCCCCGCCCCTGCAAACAGGTCGACAGCACTGTACGTGGGCATGGAGCCGATCCTAGACCGGCAGACCGCCCTCGCGACAGGTGATCCCTGGTAGCAACCACTCATATGTGCTTAGCTGTTGCTCTACGTGACGACCGTGGAGATGGGTGGGGGCATGCAGCACGCGAGCGCAGAGGAACCCGATCACGATGAGCTGTTGGTGACACTGCCTCAGCAGAAGACCAATCGTCACGAGAGCCGAGCTTCGGACACCGGTGTCGAGCACGGCACCTCTGCCCCCTATCGGATGCGCATCAGCCGGCTCACTGTCGACAAGCTGGGGATCAAGCTCTACGACCGAGTCTCCGCGGTCCTCGCCGAGATCATCGCAAACGCATACGACGCCGACGCAACAGAGGTGACTGTTCGCCTGCCGTTCGATACGTGGCTGGCCCCGTCCGCCGGCAAACCGGCCGTGGACAGTTACGAGATCACCGTGGTGGATAACGGGCACGGAATGACCACGGAGGAGGTAAACAGTCACTACCTGCTTGTTGGCTCGGACCGTCGCCGGCGCTTCGGAAAGGACACGTCCCGCCGCAGAGAGCGGAGAGTCATGGGCCGAAAGGGAATTGGGAAACTGGCCCCATTTGGCATCTGCCGAACCGTAGAAGTCATCACATCCGGGGGTGAGCGCACCGACAACGGGTATCGGGTGTCCCACATCAAGCTGCATCTCGAAGCCATGATGTTCGACAGTGAGGATGACTACATTCCCGAGGTCGGCCCCCTGGATGGCACATTCAGGGATTTGACCGGGACAACAATCCACCTGACTGACTTTAATCGGAAGCTCGTACCAAAGGGCGAGGAGTTGCATCGACAGCTCTGCGCGCGCTTCGGAATTCGGCGCGACGACTGGGATGTCGAGGTTATCAATACAAGGCACGGTGGAGCGCTTCCCGGCCTCACTGAAGATTCCTTCCGGCTTGGCGAGCTGAAGATCGACCTTCAAGAGGAGACGAAGGTCACGTTCGACCGGCACCCGATCGCCCGCCAAGGCGACGAGGCGCTACCCGTATCAGGTTGGCTCGCCTTCGCAAAGGACCCCTACAAAGACGAGGTGATGGCTGGCGTCCGCATTTATGTTCGCGGAAAGATCGTAGCCACCACCAGGGACTTCGGCGCCACAGCCGGATTCACAGGAGAATGGGGCGTCCGTTCGTACCTCGCAGGCGAGATCCATGCCGAATGGCTTGATGAAGACGAAGACCTGATTCGCTCCGACCGCCAGGACATCATCTGGACGTCCGAGCTCGGGCAGGTCTTGCAGGCTTGGGGAACTGCCCAGGTCAAAGCTCTGGCAAAGCGCGGCAGGTCGTCGGTCCGCAAGAGGACGCAAGAGGTCTTCGAGAAGGCAGCCAACCTTGACGCCCGCCTCCTTGAGGAGTCACCGGGAGATCCTCAGTACCGAGCCTCCGTCAAGAGCGCATTCAGCACGCTAGTGGCCGATAGCGATCGCGAAGCGGCCGAGGACCCGGAACGCGTGGAAAGCTACGTCCAACTCGCCAAAAGTATTGGGCCTCACACAGAGCTTCTGGACACCCTGCATAAAGTCTCAGAAGAGGTAAACAGCCCCCTCGACGTGGTTCTTGCCCTCTTCCAGAAGGCGCGGATTGCGGAGTTCTATGCGCTTGGACAGGTGGCTCAGGAGCGGGTAGATGTCGTCAACCGACTCCGACAGCTGATCTCAGACGGAAGCACGCTCGAACGCCCTCTTCAGGAGCTCATTGAGAAGGCGCCGTGGCTCTTGGCCCCCGAATGGACGCCGCTTGGGATGAATGAGACTCTCGACCGCGTCCGCAGCAGTTTCGATTCATGGTGTTTCACCAAGTACGGCGAGTTGATTGCCAGCACGAACATTCGCGACCCAGAACGCAGGCCCGATTTCGTGCTGCTCAACGGGCCTCGGGGGACACTTTGGGTCGTGGAGATCAAACGCGTCAATTATCAGTTGACGGACGAGGAGTTTTCGCGGGCGGTCGACTATCTGGGATCCTTGGAGGACTTTCTCGACGACACCCCGAGGTTCGGAGGCGAGTTTCCCATTCGACGGCTTACGTTCATTGTCGATAACATCGACCGATTGAGTCGCGCGAACCGGAAGCTGTTGGAGCAAAACGCGAGTATTGAGCGCCGCAGCTGGTACGACCTCTTGGAACAAACCGACCAAGCACATCGGGACTTCCTGGCCAAGGTCGAAAAGGTTCGCCGCCAAGCCGACGAACTCTAAGACGGGCCAGCCACTGCGGACGGCGGAGCGGTTTTGGCCGGTGTCCTGTTTGGTCTGGGGTCGAGCATGATTGGGGGGCCATAAGCTGTTGCGGCTCGGTCAAGACTTTTGGACCTGACTGCGATTTGGCCGAGCGGCCCCCGGTCTTGTTCGACGCGGGTGTCCCGGTCCTGGCAGGTGGGTAAAACCGTGAAGCCGCCCGTCACCAGCCACGGCCGGTAGTGACCTGTACCCATGTCCTCCCGCCTGGCGCGGCTGGCCGCCGCCGCGGGGCGCAAGACAGGAACGGCGGCGAGCGGCAGGGCCGCGCGCTGGCGCGCCCTTGAACCCGTAGAGGAAATCTCCACATCGCGCGCCGACGTCATGCATGCCAACTGCCCGTGACATCCACAGCGAGCTACCCCAGCGAGTTCGAGCGTTCAGCCAGTGCAAGCAGCTCCGGAGAGGCCGTCTTCCCCGCGACGAGGACAAGCTCGCGGATTGTGGCCCGGGTAGCGACGTGGGTTCTCACCGTCTCGGGTGCCAACTCCTCCGCACGCAGCAGACAGTCGAGGGCCTCACCAGTGTGGCGGCGCTGAGCGTGCGCCCTTCCCATGTCCATCAACAGGCGGGATCGTCGTTCCGGCGACAGGCGGCTCGCGTCAATGCCGAGGGCTACGTCCAGCGCCTCGCCGGCGTCACCGAGGTCCACGGCTGTCGAGACCGTCTGGATCTCTACGTTCGTCGGGCCGAACTCCAGGTTGAAGTCGTTTCGGTCTTCGCCGATGCGGGCCGCGACCTGGCGAGCGCGGTTCAGCTGGGCCCGCGCCTCCTCCCGCTGGCCACCCCGGGCCGCGACTAGTGCAAGTACGAGATGCAGCGAGCCGAGGACCGACAGCAACTCGGGCTCGGCGTTCTCGGCGTTCTGGTTAAGAACAGCGACGGCGCTGCTCGCGGCATGCTCGGCCTGGTCCAAGCGCTTCAGCCGAACGAAGGCCTGTGCCAACCGGAAGATGCCGGCGAAGACATCGAGTGGACGGCCGGCCTGCTCGGCGGCGCGGATCGAACGGTCGGCAGCAAGCCAGGCCGCATCGGCTTCATCCTGGCGGACGAACGCAGCGGCGAGGGCCTGGTACGACTGGCTGAGGAGGCCTGCAAGTTCTGGGCAATCCTTCGGAGAGGCTGTCCGTACCGCCCTCTCCAATCGCGGCAGCACCCGTCCGAGGAGCGCGCTCAGCTCGGAGAACCGCGCCGCGTGGGTGAGTTCCCAAACCTCGTCAACGTCGGCCTTGAGTTCCGCCACTGTCGGTTGCTCGCTCGCCGGCACCGGCGCCAGCAGCACGCCGAGCGCCGGGTGGCCGGAGATCAGGAGTCGAGCCTCGTCCAGATCGTTGGGCTGTTCATTCACTGGCGGCGCCACCGGCGTGGCCTGCGGAGCCTCGGGCTTAAGTACCTGCACAGAGACGCCCAGCCCATCGGCCAGCAACTGGAGGACATCCAGTCGGACAACCGGCTGGACGCCCCGCTCGACCTGGGACACCCAGCTCGCGGTGCGGCCGATCGCCGCCGCCAGCTCATCCTGCTTCAGGCCGCACTGCCTCCGCAGCTGCGCGACCCGGGCTCCGAACGCACGCGACTCCTCGGTCATTACTCGCTCACCGACCCTGCGGACAGCTTGCCGGCCACCTTGTCGAGGAACGTGACGTCGAAGGACTCCAGGTACTGCCCCCGCTCTGCCAGAAAATGCTGGACGTGGGGCTGTGCCTCGTGCGCATCGAAGGCTGCCCGGTCGGCATACAGCTCATAGAAGACGCGCACCCGCGGCTCATCCGGCACTCGGTGGTTCACGTAGACCAGGGTTCCGGGCTCGTGCGCCCGGATTCCCTCCAGCGCAGTGGCGGCTAGCTCGTCGAAGGCGAGAGCAGCCACTTCGTCCGTGGCGATGAAGCGGACAACGAGGCCATATCCCATGGTCACAGCTCCTCTATCAGGCAGAGCCCCAGTCTGGCACGGTCGCAAGCCTCCTGCGACTAGCAGCTTCTCTTGACTCGCAGATTCTCTGCGAGTAAGTTCGCAGTGTCACACCGAGTTGGATGGCCGTGACACAGAGAGGCCTTCTTTGGGCTGCCCTGACCTGCGCGAACGTCGTGCGCTTTCTTCGTCGTGATGCTCCACCTGACTCTTCAGGAGGCTTCGCCATGCTCGCTCTTGCTCGCAGGAACACTCCGACTGTGACGGGCCGCTCGTACGCCCACCACATCGCTTCACTGACCGTCGAGGTCAGCCGGAAGATGTCCGGGCAGTGGGTGGCCGAGGCACGCGGCAAGGAGCGTCGGCGTCGGGCGGCGGTGTGCCGCATCGCCTGGCTGACCGGTACCAGGGCGCCGCAGTGGAGCGGCGAAATCAACGAGCAGGACTGGCGGACCGTTCTGGCCGCTGGCGCGGACGCGCTGCGGGAGCGGGCGGCCGCCAAGGGCACCGCGATCGGCTACCAGCTGGGCGCTCTCGCCGACGAGTTCGCCCAGCAGGCAGCCGAGACGAAGGCAGACCAGGTCGTCGACCACACCCGAGGCGGCCACGCCGAAGCCATGGTGAGCGACCTTCTTGCGGGCCGCCGCGCTGACGCGGCGGCCCGGCCCGTCAGCAATGCGGAGCGCGAGGCGGTCGAGCGGTGGAGCCCCTTCCGCGGCGGCCCGCGCTACGTCTGCCGCTCCGGCCGCTACGGCGACGGAACCCCCGCCCCGAAGCACTAACCCGGACAACCACTTCGCCCGACATGCGGAAGACGGCTCCCCAGATTCCTTGGCCGGACGAGGAGCCGTCTCCGCCGGGCCTACCACTAGGAGAGACCCGTGCGACGTATTGTTGCAGGGCAGAAAGCCCATTCGGCCTCAGAGTTCGCCGAGTTGGCGCTCGGTGTCGACACCGAGTTGTTCACCGGGCCCGCCGGGCCGGAGTCCATGACGGACCGGGCCGCCCGACTGGCCGCCGCCGGTGACATCCTCGCGGTGCTGTACCGGGAGGACCCGGAGCTGGCCGCCTACGCCGAGCACCTGATGCGCCAGGCCGAGCCGAAGCCCGTCCCGGCGGTGCGGGTCCCCCTGCTCCTGCTCGCCAGCGGGGTGCAGCGCTTCGGCAAGCACCTCCCGGCCACCATGTTCGGGCAGGTGGCGGCATGAGCGCCCACATCGTGCGCCGCGGCATTCGCGGCACCGTCCGCCCGACCCCGACCGGCCGCCCCGGCGGGCTGGTCGTCGAGATCCTCCCGGCCCCCGGCGGCGGCCTGCCGGGCGCCGCCTGCACCGGGGTGGACCCGGACCTGTTCTTCCCCGCCGACGACGACGAGTTCTCCGAGCGCCGGGCCCGGCAGATCTGCGCCGGATGCCCGGTGCGGGAGCGGTGCCTGGCCCTGGCGATCAAGCGCGGCGAGCCGTACGGCATCTTCGGCGGCCTCGACGAGACCGAGCGCCGGGCGCTGGCCCAGCGGCGACGCCGCGCGGCCACCCGGAAGAACGGGAGCGCGGCGTGATGGCCCACTCCAAGCGCCTCGGGTGGGCCGCCGGACTGCTCGGCCTCGCCTTCCCCGCCGCCGCGAAGGCGGTGCTGGCCGCGCTCGGCTCGCTCGCCGCGCTCGTGCTGACCCACTTGCCCGTCGCGTGCTCGGTGGTGGCGGTGGTGCTGCTCACGAGCACGCTGCCCGCCCTGCGCCGCCGAGTCTCCCGTGCCCGCCGCCGCCGTGAGCTGCGCGGCCTGATGTCAACGATCCGCTTCGACCTCGCCGGAGGTACCCGATGAGCGTCACCGAGCTGCGACCCAACGGCCGCACCCGCCCGCCAGCGATGAGCGCTTCGAAGGAAGCCGCCGAGGCCGAGGCCCTGCGCGCCAAGACCGAGGCCGCCAAGGCCGCCGCCGACATCACCAACCAGCTCAAGGCCGCCAAGGCCGCCGCCGAGATCGCCAAGGGCGAGGCCGAGGCCCAGGAGATCCGGCAGCAGAGCGCCGAGCGCGCCGCCGAGACCGCCCGCCGGCGGGCCGAGACCGAGGCCGCCCGCGAGAAGGCCCAGCACTCGGCCGAACAGTGGAAGAAGTACGCGAAGGCCATCGCGGTCACCTGCGTGATCGTCTCGCTGCCGCTCCAGCTGATGGCGTTCTGGTCGCCGGACGCCCCGTTCCTCCTAGCTGCGCCGCTGGTCCTGGAGGGCCTCGCGTGGGCGCTGCTCAAGGGCGCCGAGGCCGCCATCGACGAGGCCCGCCCGTCCTGGCACTACCGGGCGCTGGCCGGTGCGGTCGCACTGTTCGCCGCCGCCGTCAACTACCTGCACGGCTCGGCCGAGTTCGGCCTCGGTACCGGTCTCGGCGGGGCGTTCTGCTCGCTGGCCGGCCCGATGGTGTGGGACCTGCACGAGCACGGCCGCATCCTCAAGCGCGACGGCCGCAAGTCCCGCCGCGAACGCCGCGAAGAGGCCCGCCGCAGCGCGGCCGAGGCCATCGAGAAGCAGGCCGCTGAACAGCGCGAGGCCGACGACCGCGAGGCCCGCGAGGTGAACCGCTCCGTGCAGTGGCCGCAGGTGTGGGAGCGCGCGGTCGCCCTCGCCGCGGCGCTCGGCGAGCTCCACCCCGGCGACGCCACGTGGAAGCGCGCGTGGGACGACGTCGAGGGCGCCACGCTCGGCGACACCGCCGCCTCCATCTCGACCCGCGTGGCCGCCAAGGCCGCCGTGAAGGACGCCGCCAACGACCTGGCAAAGCAGGGCGAAAGGGTCGAAAAGCCGCAGGTCGAATCCCAGGTGGTCACTCCCGCGAAGAGCACACGCGTGCGGACGCCGGACGGGCGCCGCAACAACGGCGGAACCCCGCCGGTGCGCCGCGCCGGCGACACCCTCGGCTACTCGCCTGTCGCCCGACGCGCCATGTCGCTGACCGCCCGGAACCAGCGACAGACCCGCGCCGCCGGCTGACCTCCGCCACCTTCCGAACGCGACCGACCAGGAGACCACCCGTGTCCGACCGCGCCGCCCGTTTCGCCGCCTCCTACGCACTGCTCCGCGCCGCCGCCGACGTCGCGGACCACTGGATCCAGACCGACCACCAGGCCGCCACCAAAGGCCAGCACAACCACAACCCCGGGCACTCCAGCACGGCTGGGCGGCGCGCGTGCGCCGCCCACGTCGCCGTCTACACCGCCACCCAGGCCGCCGTCCTCATCGCCGGGACCCGCCTGCTCGGCATCCGGCTGCGCCCGGTTCCGGTCGCCGCCGCCCTCGCCCTGTCCGCCGTGACGCACTACGTCGCCGACCGGCGCGAGCCCCTGCGCCGCCTGGCCGACTCCACCGGCAAGAGCCGGTTCGTGCGCCTCGCCGACCACGGCCTGAACGGCGGCTACCTGCTGGACCAGTCCTGGCACCACGCCTTCGAGACCTGCGCCGCCCTCATCGCCGCCGCCTGACCCGAGTTCGAAGGGAGCCGCTCCATGACGTTCGCCGCCGGCGACGAGGTGTTGATCGTGTCCTGCGAGGACGACCCCCGGGCGGCCGGGCGGACCGGCCGGATCGTGGACGAGGTGCCCCCGGGCCCGCTCACGGAGGGCCGGTGGACCGTCAACCGGATCAGCTGGCTGATCGCTCCGGTGCTGTGCCACACGTCCGAACTGCGGCCCACCGGCCGCTAGCAGCCTGCTTCACCCCGGGACGGCCGCCCAGCTTGCCGGCGTGTCGGCCGTCCCGGGTCCCTTCACCCGCACAGCAGAGCCGTGAGGAAGGACCCTCAGTGAACCACGAGTCCAACGCCGCCGACCTGCCCGAACCCGACAGCTCCCCCACCGCCCCGGCCGAGGACGGCCAGGCGAAGATCCTCCCCTTCGAGCGCCTCGCCAAGACCAACCCCGCCCCCGTGCCCGCCCCGCTCCCGCGGCCCGAGACCGGGCCGCCGACCGCCCCCACGGCGCCGGACGAGTCGGTGTACCTGCCCGAGGACGCCCCGGCCGGGCCGCCGATGGAGATCCCGTCGGTGGTCTCGGCGGCCGCCCGGGAGGACCTGGCCGGGGACCGTCCCCTGATCCCCCGGTGGATCCGCACCCCCGAGGGCCGACGCACCATGGCCCGCGCCCGTGCCACGCAGACGCGCCGCGCCGCCCGCCGCTGGGCCTCCCGGCAGACCACCCCCCGCGGGCACGCCGCCCAGGCCCTGCGCGGGATCCAGCGCTCCCACCAGTGGACGGCCGGGTTCGAGGGCGCCCACGTCCAAGCCGCCGCCCACCAGGCCCACATCGCCACCCGCGAGGCCCGCGACCTGGCCCGCCGCGCCCGCTTCACCCTGCTGCCCGGCGACCGGACCCTCGCCCAGAAGAACAGCACCGCCGCCGTCGCCGTCGCCGTCGCGGCGGTCGCCGCCCACAAGAAGGCCAAGTCCAACCGGCGCCGCGTGCGCTTCCTGCGCGCCCTGGTCGCCTACGGGATCCCGCTCGCCGCCGTCCTGACCGCCTACATCGCCCTCGGCGCCACCGGCCTCGCGCTCGGGGCGCTGACCGTGTTCTCCGTCGAGGCGTTCCTCGGCCGCCACCCGGACCGCGAGACCCAGTGGGACGCCGACGTCCGCTCCCTGTCGGACGGCGACCCGATGACCGAGACCATGCTCGACCGGGCGTTCAAGGCCGCCAAGGTCATCGGAGACGCCCAGCGCCTCACGATGGTCACCCCGTGCGCCGTCGACCCGGCCGTACCCGACGCCTGGCACGCCGTCATCGACCTGCCCGACGTCACCGTCAAGAAGGCCCGCGACAAGGTCGACGAGATCGCCGCGGCGATGGGCATCGACCGCACCAACCTCGACATCCGCCAAGTCGGCTCCAACGGACGGCGCATGGCCGTCTGGGCCTGCGGACAGGACCCGTTCCTCGCCACCCGCCGCAACCCGCTCGTCGCCACCGGCGCCAAGTCCGTGAACACCTGGCGCGACGGCTTCCCGCTCGCCTTCGACAAGCGCGGCAACATCCTGCGCCCGACCCTCTCGGACTACTCGTTCCTGTTCGCCGGCGCCACCCGATCCGGCAAGGGCATGGGCCTGGCGAACCTGCTCGCCGCCGCGATGCTCGACCCCCGGGTGCGGATCCGGCTGTTCGACGGCAAGGGCGCCGGCGAGTACGTCCCCCACGCCCGGGCCCTGGCCACCTTCGTGCGCCGCAACCCCGCCCGGCTGGTCAAGTTCCTGCGCCTCATGGTCGAGGAGATGAACCGCCGCACCGAGATCCTCGTCGAGGCGGGCCTGTCCAAGGCCACCGAGAAGCTGATCGACAAGCTCGGCGGCATCGAGCTGGTCATCATCGACGAACTTGCCACCTACACCGCCAAGAACGGCCCCTCCGGCAAGTACGCCGAGGAGATCACCGAACTCCTCGCCCAGATCGCCGCCGTCGGCGCCTCCGTCGGCATCGTCCTCGCGCTCGCCACCCAGTACCCCGAGGCCGAGATCGTCACCCCGCGCCTGCGCGGCAACCTCTCCGCCCGCATGGCCATGCGCGTCGAGTCCCCCGGAGCCTCCAACGTGATCCTGGGCGACGGCATGGTCGGCCAGGGCTACGACGCCTCCAAGATCCCGATCGAGAAGACCAGCCGCGGCCGGGCCTGGCTGACCACCCCCGACACCGGCGTCATCGAGACCCGTTCCCTGTTCATCAACGAGAACGCCGGGGAGATCCTGCCCCTTATCGAACAGGGTGTGACACTGCGCGAGGCGGCCGGGTGCCTGCCCGGCCACTACGACGACCCGGTCGAGGCCGCCATGACCGCCCTGACCGGGGTCAGCGCCGCCGCCGGCGGCGAGGACGGCCTCGGCACCGTCATCCGCCGCACCGTCCTCGACCACATGCTCACCGCCGCCGAGGCCACCGGACACGGCTGCGTCTCCAGCTCCGACCTGCTCGCCCACCTGGCCACCGTCGACTCCGCCCGCTACGGACGCGGCCCCGCCGAGACCGAAGCCGCCTGGCTCTCGCGCACCGGCAAGACCCTCAAGGCCGACCTCGCCGACCTCGGCACCCCGATCGAGGCCGGCCGGATCACCCTGCCGGACGGCTCCCGCCCCAGCGGCTTCGACCTCGCCGCCCTGCGCAAGGCCGCCGCCACCCTCGACGACGACTAGCCACCACGCCCGGTTCGTCCCGCTTAACACCCTCGACAGACCCCTGCCACCGCCGGGAAAACCGCAGGTCACAGCCCCGCAGCCCCGGGCGCGCCCCCTGCCCGCCCCTGCCGCCCGGAGCCCGTTCCGGGCAGAGGTCGGCAGGGGTACGCCGCCGACCGGCACCCCTGTGACCTGCGGTTTTCCGGACCCGGCAGGGGTCCGTCAGGGCGCCCCACACCCACCAAACCACCCCAACCCACTCACCCCGGAAGGGAACCGCCCCGTGCTGCTCACCGTCTCCGCCGCCGTGTTCTTCGGTGCCGTCCTCTTCGTGATGCTGCGCCAGAAGGCCGTCGGCCTCGGCGGCGCGCTCGTCGCCGCGCTGTTCGGCTTCTACCTCGCCTCCACCGGCGTCGCGCCCGCCGTCAACGACGCCATCACCAACCTCTTCCACGCACTGCCCGGCGCCCGCTGACACGGACGGAGACCCCGCGATGACTACCACCCTCACCGGGCTGCTCGCCATGCCGGACCTGGCGTTCGTGGCCGACGGCGGCGAACTCGTCCGCGAGGTCGAGCGCTACCTCGCCTCCCTCCCCGCACCCGCCCGGCCCCCCGTTCCCGCCCCGGCCTTCTGCGCGCTCGGACAGGCACCCGTCGCCTGGGACCTCGGGATGACCCGCCCCCGGACCACCCTGCTGGACCGCGCCCGCAACCGGCCGCCAGCGCCGGTGGCGATCGACACCGCCACCCACCTGCGCCTGCTCTCCCGCTACCTCACCGTCCACGGCTGGTGCCAGGGCCAGTTGTGGGACCAGGACGGCCGCCGCTGCCTGCTCGGCGCCCAACTCGCCGTCCTGGCAGCCGGATACGGCACCCAGGCCACCGCCCTCGACGCCCGCCGTCACCTCATGGAGCAGTTCACCGCCCTCGACCGGTCGGTGCGCTCCGTCGACCAGTGGAACGACGCCCCCGGCCGCACCCCGGCCCAGGTCCACCGCCAGCTCGACATCGCAGCCACCCGCGCCACCCACCGCTGACCCAAGCCCGAAAGGCCGCCCCTGGACGACGGCTTCGACGGCACCTGCGGCTTTGCCCAGCACCCCGACGAGATCTGATCCGGCCTGTGCCGACCGCCGTGCCGCCCACCGTCCGCTCTCCAAGCGGCCGGAGGACGGCGCGGGGGACGGGCAGACCCCGCTCCCGACACCCCAGCGCCCCTGGAGGCACCGTGTCCGTGGGAGAGACCCCGATCACCGTCGTCGGCAACCTCACCGACGACCCCGAACTCCGCTTCACCAACACCGGCGTGGCGATGGCCCGCTTCACCATCGCCTCCACCCCCCGCGCCTACGACAAGACCACCGGCCAGTGGCGCGACGGCACCCCGCTGTTCCTGCGCGCCACCGCCTGGCGCGAGATCGCCGAGCACGCCACCGAGACCCTGACCAAGGGCATGCGCGTCGTCGTCACCGGCCGCCTCGTCCAGCACAACTGGCAGACCCCAGAGGGCGAGAACCGCTCCATGCTCGGCCTCGACGTCGACGACATCGGCCCCTCGCTCCGCTTCGCCACCGCCAAGGTCACCAAGGCCACCCGCGCCGGCGCCCCGGCCCCGCAGAGCGACCCGTGGTCCGCCGCCACCCCCGGTGGCCCCGCCGCACCGGCCGGTGCTCCGGCGGCCTGGGGCGGCGCCCCGGCCGCCGACGCGGAGGAGCCCCCGTTCTAACCGGGGCCCGCCCGGACAGCGCGAAGCCCCGCAGCAGCCGTCGAATCCTGGCAGAGAAGCCGGCCGCTGCGGGGCCCGCCCGACCCCTTCAAGAGATCAGGACCCCAGCATGCCCGAGTTCAGCGAATCCGTCCTCGTCCTGACCGACGACGCCGACGACCGCGAGCGCGCCTCCGACGGCCGCTCCCACTACGGCGTCTACCTCGCCGCCCGCTTCCACCAGATCACCTACGGCGGCGACTACGCCGACACCATGGACTTCGCCATCTGGGCCTGGCAGATCGCCACCAGCCCGGTCATGTCCCCCGGCTACCTGCGCATCCGCCCCGACGTGGCCGCCATCACCCCGCACCTGACCGAGGACAGCGGGCTGGTGATGCGCATCGACATCCCCCTGCGCCACCACGCACTCGCCCACCGCCCGGCCCGCGTCGACGACTGGACCCGCGAGCGCAACACCTGGGACGACAACCCGCGGTGGACCCGCCTGGCCCAGCCCGAACCCACCGGCGACCGGCCCACGCTCCTGACCACCGCCAGCCTGCTCGTCCCGGTCGGCGACGAACACGTCATCGTCGGCACCGCGCGCAAGCCGGGCCCCGGCCTGATCCGGGACGCCAAGCGCGCCGTCAAGGCCCTGGCCGCACGCGTCAACGACCACGCCCACCTCGTCAACGCCCTCACCGGAGGCACCCGGTGAACGCCCTCCTGCGCGTGGCCGGCCCCGACCGCACCGCCACCCACACCCGCCAACTCGCCCGCCGAATCGCTGAGTTGGACGGCATTCCCTCGGCCGCCGCCCTGCGCCTGGCCCGCGAGCGCGTCGAGGCGGACGACCCGTTCGCCCTCGCCGCCCCTGGCCAGGTCTGGGCCCTACGGGAGGACGCCGACGAGGACGACGCCCCGGCGTGCGCGCTCGGCATCCTCGCCCGCACCGCCCAGCCCCCCGCCCTGCTCGCCCAGGACGAGCACGGCACCGTCGAGACCCTGCCCCTCGACGTCCTCGACCTGTTCCACCTCGCCACCTGGGAGGACCAGCCGTGGGCCTGACCTACATCGACTTCTTCTGCGGCGCCGGTGGAAGCAGCACCGGCGCCGCCGCCGTCCCCGGCGTCACCCCTGTCCTCGCGGCCAATCACTGGGACAAGGCCATCGCCTCCCACGCCGCGAACTTCCCCCAGGCCGACCACTTCCTCGGCGACCTGCACGACGCCGACGTCGCCGCCTTCCCCGCCGCCGACATTTTCTGGGCGTCGCCGGAGTGCCCGAAGTGGTCCAACGCCCGTGGCGTCAGGCGGGACTTCGACCGCCAGCCCGACCTGTTCGGCGAGACCCTCCCCGACGCGGCGACCGACCGCTCCCGTGCCCTGATGTGGGACGTCCCCCGCTACCTGGAGGCCATGGCCGCCCGCGGCCGTCCGGTGCTCGCCGGGGTCGTCGAGAACGTCATCGACGTCCGTGCCTGGGACCTGTGGTCGGCCTGGGTGCAGGAGATCCGCCAGGTCGGCCCCGGTTACCGCACCCGCCTCATCGCCCTGAACTCCATGCACGCCCGCCCTGCCACCACCCCCGTTGCGCCTCAGTCCCGTGACCGCCTCTACCTCGCCTACTGGCGCTCCGACCTGGGCCGCGACCCGGGCTGGGACAAGTGGCTGCGGCCCATGGCGTGGTGCGAGGGGTGCGAGAAGGCCGTCCGCGCGGTGCAGGTGTTCAAGAAGCGCGGCGCCGACATGGGGCGCTACCGCCAGCAGTACGTCTACCGATGCCCGAACGTCACGTGCCGCAATGCCGTGGTCGAGCCGCCGGTCGTCCCGGCCGCCGCCGTCATCGACTGGTCCCTGCCCGGCCGCCGCATCGGCGACGGCAAGCCCACACGGAAGTTCACCCCCTACGCGGAGGCGACCCGCGAGCGGATCCGCGCCGGGATCCTCAAGTACGGCACCCCGCTGCTCGCCCCGGCCGGCGGCACCTGGCGCACCGACGCGACGCCGGTCACCGTCCCGGCGCCCACCCGCACCACCCGTGAGAACGACGGCCTGGCGGTGCCGCCCCTGCTCGTGCCCACCGAGGGCCGGGAGGGCAAGAGCGCCGGACCCGCCTCGGACCCTTTGCGCACCCAGACCGCCCGCAACGAGACCGGCCTCGCCTGGGCCCCGTTCATCACCGAGCTCAGGGGCGGCGGCTCCGACGCCCGCCCGGTCCTGGACGCGCTCGCCACCGTCACGGCCTCCGGCAACCACCACGGCCTCACCCTCCCGCCCGCCTCTCACACGGCCGACTGGTCGGCGCTGCTGACGCCGTACTACGGCACCGGCACCGCCCGGCCCGTCGGCGAGCCGGTCGGCACTCTGACCACCCGCGACCGCTACGGCCTCGCCGCAGGCGGCCGCACGGAGGGCACGGACGTGGACGAGGTGCTGTTCCGGATGCTGGAGCCGCACGAGATCGGTGCCGCGATGGCCTTCGCCCGCGACTACGTGGTGGTCGGCAACAAGCGCGAGAGGGTCCGCCAGTACGGCAACGCCGTCACCTCCAACGTCGCCGAACTGCTGGTCTCCGCCTTGGCCGAGGCCATCACCGGAGATGAGCTGGCCACAGGATGGGCGTCGTGACCCGCCGCACCGCCCCGCTCGCCGGGGCCGACCTGTGGCAGGCCGTCACCGCAGCCGCCGCCGGCCGCTGCCAGTGCCGCGGCACCTGCGGCAAGAACCACGACAAGGACGGCGGGCGCTGCCCCGCCGTCCACGGCGGCTACGGCCCCCGCCACGGCACCGGCCCCGTGCGCCTAGTCGCCGCCCCCGCCGACCCCGCCCACCTTCTGCTGCCCCCGCACCAGGCCGCCGCCCTGCCCAAGGCCGCGCTGGCCGCCTGGTGCCCGGCCTGCCTCGACGCCACCACCCGCGCCGCCCGCAACGCCCGCCAGGCGGCCAACCCGCCCGCCGAGCCCGACGCCCTGTTCTGAGCCCGTCCGAAGGGAGCCCCGCCGTGTCCGTCACCCACGCCGACCTGCCGCGCATCATCCGCCAGCTCACCCCGCACATCGCCACCGACGACACCCTGCCGCCTATCCACGGCATCTACCTGGAGGCCACCGGCACCCACCTGTTCGCCGCCGCCACCGACCGCTACACCTTCGCCCTCACCCGCCGCGAGGCCCCCGAACCCGAGCCGTGGAAGGCGTTCATCGCCCACGCCGACCTCACCGCGCTGCGCGCCCTGTTCCCCACCCGCCGACGCCCCGCCGACCTCACCCTCACCTACCGGCGTGGCTGCACCCGCACCCCCGACGGCCGCCTCACCGTCGGCGACGGCGCCCGCGCCCTGGACCTGTCCGCCCACGCCAGCCTCGCCAGCAAGTTCCCGAAGTGGCGGCCCCTGTTCGCCGCGGCCCTCGCCGCCGAACCCCGCCAGGACACCGAGGCCTGCTACAACGCCGACTTCCTCGCCCGCTGGGCGAAGGCCGCCGACCGGCACCAGCCGCTCACCACCTGGACCGCCGGACCCGGAAAGCCCCTCTTGATCGCCGCCGGGCACGACTTCCTCGGCCTCCACATGCCCATCGGCCTGCCCGACCACAAGCCCGACACCCCGGCCCACGCCCAGCAGGACCGCACCGCCCTGCGCACCACCTGGGCCGACACCCTCAATCCCGCCGCCCGCCACCTCAAGGCCGCCTAGAAGGGACCCCCGTGATCCGCGCCATCACCTTCCACATCGTCACCTGCGACGTCTGCGGCGACGAAGACACCGACGAAGTCCTCCCCCTCTTCGACACCCCGCAGATCGCCGCCGACAACGCCCGCCGCTGCGGCTGGCTCGTCACCGCCGACCAGCGCACCATCTGCCCCGACACCAACCACCGCCACCGCGCCGCCATCGACCAGCTCATGCCCCCGAGCCCAGCGCCGAGATCGACGGCCAGCTGCCCCTCCACCCCGACCCGGCCAACTAGCCGACCCAGCCCGGGGCGAGCCGCTACCCCGCTCGCCCCGGGCAGTCGCTGTCACGAAGGGAAGTTCTGGTGACCGCAGATCCGCCGGCCGTCGCCACCGTCGGCCGCTGCCTGCCCGTCGCTCTCGGGCTGGCCCGGCTGGGACTGCCCGTGCTGCCGCTGCGGGACGGTAAGTTCCCGCTCGCAAACTGCCCCGCCTGCTACGAGTGCGCGTGCGGCGGGCGTCCGAACATGAAGGCCGGCGGGCCGTGCGCCTGCCCTAAGCCCTGCCATGCCTGGGCCGCCGCCACCACCGATCCCGCCATCCTGACCAGCCGGGCATGGGTGCGCGCGTGGCGGGAGGCCGACACTGTGGCGTACCACCCCGGTGGGGCCGGCCTCACCGTCCTCGACCTCGACAGTGGCCGCGCCGTCGTCTGGGCCCGCGATGCCCTGCCCGCCACGATGACCGTGCCCACCACCCGGGGCGAGCACTGGATCTACCGGGGTGTCATGAGCTCGGCCAACTCCGTGTGCCCGAACGTGGACATCAAGTCCCACGCGGCTTACGTCCGTTGGCTTGGTCCTGGCACCGGCACGATGACCCCGCTTCCGGACTCCGCCCGCGCCCTGGCTCGCAAGGAAGAAGCCACCCCCGCCCCCCTCGGTGGCGGGGTGGCTTCTTCTCACCCGACCGCCTGGGCCCGGGCAGTGAACAGCGGCTGCCGCCACACCGACCGCTACGTCCGAACCGGTCTGCAACGAGGCCTTGCCAGGATCCGAGAGCGCCGTGAGAGCGGTGCCGGGAGCCAGGCCTACGGCGTCGCACGCTTCCTGGCCTTCCAGCACGCCCGCTGCCCCGGACCGTGCGGTCTGGACGCCCTCGCCGTGCAGCTCATCGGCGCCGCCGTCGACGTGGGCGTGCCGCACGACTACGCCGCCCGCGCCGTAACGAACGGCTTCGCCTCGGCCGGAGCCCCGATGACCTGACCACCACGTCCGCTGCCTGCCCAGATCCGATCAGAAAGGCCCATCACCATGACCGCTCCCCCGCCGCCGACCGCCACCCGCCCCCGCCCGGGCGTCGCGTGACCCGCCCGGCCGGGCCCGGGGGCGCACCGCCCGGACCCCGGCTGCGGATCGTCGGCGACGACGAGACGGACATCCCGTGGCCGGACGAGGCGGCCCCGCACGCCGACCCTTGGGAGACCCCCGGCCCCGGGCCCCGGACCGCCCCCGTCGAGCCCTCTGCTGGCTCTCCCCGGCCCCGCACGGTGTGGAATGCGGCCGACCTCATGGCCGCCGACTTCCCCGAACCCCGCTGGGCCGTCCCCGGGTTCTTCGCCGAAGGGGTCAGCCTCCTCGCCGGACCGCCCAAGGTCGGCAAGTCCTGGCTGTCCCTCGGTCTCGGCCTCGACGTCGCCGCCGGCCGCCCCGCCTTCGGCAGCATCGAGGTCGAGCCCGGCCCTGTGCTCTACCTCGCTCTGGAGGACACCCCCCGCCGCCTGAAGACCCGCATGGGCAAGCTCCTCGCCGGACGCGACGCCCCCAAGACCCTCACCCTCGTCACCGAGTTCCCGCCGCTCCCCCAGGGCGGAGCCGACGCCCTCGACCACTGGCTCACCCAGAACCCCGGCGCCCGCCTCGTCGTCATCGACGTCTTCGCCAAGGTCCGCGGCAACTCCGCTCCCGGCACCGCCGCCTACGACGCCGACTACGCCGCCATCGGCCACATCAAGCAGGTCGCCGACCGCCATTCGGTGGCGACGATCCTCGTCCACCACGTCCGCAAGATGGCCTCCGACGACTTCCTCGCCGAGGTCTCCGGCACCAACGGCCTCGCCGGCGCCGCCGACGCCACCCTCGTCCTCAAGCGCTCACGCGGCAAGGCCGACGGCGTCCTGCACATCACCGGCCGCGACGTCGACGAGAACGAACACGCCCTGGAGTTCCAGCCCGACACCGGCAGCTGGCTCCTCCTCGACGGACCCGCCAGCGACCACACCCTCGACGACACCCGCGCCCAGATCCTCGCCCACGTCCGTGCCCACCCCGGCAGCAAGCCCGTCGAGATCTCCGACGCCACCGGCCTCAAGCGCGACAACACCCGTCGCACCTGCGCCCGTATGGCCGCCGACGGCCAGCTCGTCGCCAACCTCGGCGCCTACACCGCGCCCCTGGGACAGCCCGACCGCACCTGAACTGTCCCACCTGTCCCACTGTCCCAGCACTGGCCTTGACCTGCACCGATACCTGGGACACCCCCTGGGACAGGCTGCCCCGCCAGTCGTCCACCTCACGCCGAGGAGACATCTGCCATGGCCACCGCCACTGAAGCCCTGACCGTCCCCGAGGACATGGCCTCGCTCCGGCTGAGCCGGAGCAAGACGTACGACCTGATCCGCTCCGGTGAGCTGCCCAGCTTCACCATCGGGCGCTCCCGGCGGATCGCCGCCGAATCTCTCGCTGACTTCATTCGCAACCAGACCGAGGAGAACCGCTACTGATGGCCCGCAAGAACCCGAATGGCGCCGGCAGTATCTGGCAGCGCAAGGACGGCCGGTACGAGGGGCGCGTGTACGTGCCGCAACCTGACGGCACCCGCAAGCGCAAGACCGTGTACGGCGACACCTGGGAGGAGTGCGACGCCAAGCGACAGGAGCTGGTGAAGCATGCCCGCGCGAAGATCCCCACGCCGACGCGCTCGCAGAAGCTGGCCGAATGGCTCCGCTGCTGGCTGGAGGAGTTCATCCGGCCCCAGCGGAAGAAGACGACGTACGCCAAGTACGAGACCCACGTCAGGCTCTACTTGATCCCCAATCTGGGGACGAAGCGTCTGGAGTCCCTGCACGCCGCCGATGTCCGTCGACTCCTCGTCACGGTGTCGCGCCAGGCGTCCGCTGCCACGGCGAAGGAGTCCCACCGCGTGCTGCGCACGGCTTTGACGGCGGCGTGCCGTGAGGAGCTGATCAGCCGGAACGTCGCCGCCCTGGTCCCGGCCCCGCGTGTGGAGGTTCGCGAGATGAAGACGTGGACGCTCGACCAGACGGTCACCTTCCTGGAGGCGGCCCGCCCCGACCCGCTGTACACGGCTTTCGTGCTGGCCATCACGCTGGGCCTGCGGCGCGGCGAGGTCCTGGGGCTCCGCTGGAGCGACATCGACCTGGAGCGGCGCACCCTCACGGTTCGGAACCAGCTCCAGCGGGTGCAGAAGGAGCTGTACGCCGACAGCACGAAGAACCGCCGCACGCGTGTGATCCCGCTGCCGACGATGTGCATCGCGCCGCTGCGGTGGCGTCGGCTCCAGCAGGCCGAGCAGCAGACCGCGGCCGGCGACGGGTGGGAGGAGAGCGGCTACGTGTTCACCACGCGGAACGGCCGACCGGTCGAGCCCCGGAACCTCAGTCGGTCTTTCGAGCGGATCGGCGCCGGCGGCGGCCTGCCGCGCATCCGGCTCCACGACGCGCGGCACGGCTGCGCGACCATCCTGTTCGCCGCCGGGGTCGCGCCGCGAGTGGTGATGGAGATCTTGGGGCACTCGCAGATCGCCGTGACCATGAACGTTTACACGCACGTGTCCGAGGACACGCGACGGGAGGCTCTGGGGCACATGGACCGCCTGCTGAAGCGGAGGCGGCCGACGGGCTGACATCAGCGGTTGCCGTCAGTCGGTGCAGTCAAAAGGCCCGCAGCGTGATCGCTGCGGGCCATTTCTGCTGGTGGGCGCGGACGGTTTCGAACCGCCGACATCTGCTTTGTAAGAGCAGCGCTCTACCACTGAGCTACGCGCCCCCCGTCGCGGCCTGGTGGGATACGACGACTGCCTAGAGTACCTGGTCCGGCGGGTGGTGTGGCGCAGGTGGTCGGGGAGTGGGACGGGGTGGGGTGGGTGGGGGTGCCGGTGGGGTGGGGCGATCGGGAAGAATGGGGGTGGATCAACGGTCGGAGCAGGGAGCGCGCAGTGAGGGTGGCCGGCGGGATCGGGCGGGGGCGGCGGTCGCCGGTGGGCGCAGTGGCCGAGGCGCTGGTGCTGCCGCTGGTGGTCGCGGGGGCGCTGGGGGCCGCGGGGGCGGCGGCGTTCGGCGGTGTCGGCGGTGGGCGTGGCGGGGGCTGGTGGGGGCGGCGCGGCGGCGAGGGCATGCGGGCGGACGCCAAGGCGGCCCGGGACGCGGCGCAGCAGGCGTTCTACGAGCTGGACTCCGCGCAGCGTGAGGTGCAGCTGGCGGTGGAGACGGTGCGGGCCGCCGAGGACGGTGCGGCGGCGCGGCGGGCGGTGGCGGACTTCCAGGCGATCTCCGGCCGGATCGACCAGGTGACGGTGAACTATCTGGCCGCCCTGGACGCGCACGACCTGGACGCCGAGGAGCTGGAGGCGGGTGCGGCGGCGCGGGCCCGGCACCAGCTGGAGGACGTGAAGGGGCAGCTCGGAGCGGCGCAGGCGGAGTTGGGGGACTTCCTGCGGCGGTTGCAGCCGACGCTGGACCACGCGGAGTCGCAGCTGATGCGGGTGACGCCCGCGGTGGAGCAGGCGAAGCGCGCGCTGCTCGCGGCGACGAACGCGCTGGACACGGCGCGCGGGGCCGGGCTGCGGGCGGACGACCTGGCGGCGCGGCTGGCGGAGCTGGCGCCGGAACTGGGGCGGCTGAACGAGGGCGCGGCCAAGCACGGGGTGGCGGGGACGCTGCAGCGGGCGGAGAACGTCAAGGAGCGCGCCGAGTCGATCGCGGCGGACGCGGGGCAACTGCCGGAGCGGGCACGGGAGATCGACCGGCGGGTGGCGAGTCTGCGGACCCGGATCCAGGCCCTGGAGACCAAGGCGGGCACGGTGGAGCCGGCGCTGAGCGAGCTGCGCCGCCGGTTCAGTTCGGCGTGCTGGCAGGACCTTCAGCGGGTGCCGGACCAGGTGGCGGAGGCCGGGCGCGCGGCCGAGCAGAAGCTGGCGGAGGCGGCGCGGGCGCGCGATGAGCAGCGCTGGGCGGACGCGACCGGCGCGATCGGTACGGTGCGCGCCCTGCTGGACACGGCGGACGGTTCGGTGGTCGCGGTGAACGAGCGGCTGCGGCAGCTGAACGAGGTGCAGCACGACCCGAACCGGGAGATCGAGCGGACCCGTTTCGCCCTGCGGGACGCCCAGCGGCTCGCGATGGCCGGACGCCAGGCGCCGGACCCTCGGCACGCCGGTCCGCTGGACGCGGCGGTGGGACGGCTGGACCGGGCGGTGGCGGAGCTGGAGGCGGCCGGTCGGCACCCCGACTACTGGCACTTCCTGACCGAGCTGGCCGAGGTACGGGAGACGGCGGCGCGGGTGGTGGAGCTGATCCGGGGGGACCTCGGCAGCCACCACTGAACCCAGGACTCCACGGGCTCCGTGTGCTCCCTACAGCTCCACGGACTCCATCGGCCCCGTCGCAACCGGGCACCGCGCTGGGTACGCTGCGGGGTATGCCACGCTACGACTTCCGCTGCCGCTCCTGCGGCGCCACCTTTGAACTCCGCCGCCAGATGGCGCAGGCCAACGACCCGGCGGTGTGCCCGCAGGGACACGAGGACACCGTGAAGCTGCTGTCGGCCGTCGCCGTCACCGGCGCCGCCTCCGGAGGCGGCGCCCCGCAGCAGGCCCCGTCCGGCGGGGGCGGGGGCTGCTGCGGAGGCGGCTGCTGCAGCTAGGCCCGGTCACGGCCGATCCTGCCGAACCGGCCCCGGGCTCGGACCCAGACGCGGGCCCAGCCCCGGAGCCGGACCCGGGCGCAGCAGGATCGGCAGGACTAGCAGCACCAGCAGGAGAAACAGAATCAGGCGGCGCCGGACTACCGGGCCGCTACGCCAGCTCGGCCGCCTCAACCGTCGCGGCCACCTCGGCCGCCTCAACCGGCTCGCCCACCTCGCCCGCGACCGGCACCCCCGCCCGCACCCGCTCCAGGAAGCAGCGGACGATCTCCTCCCCGGCCGCCACCCCCACCTGGTCGAGGGCGGTCACGCCGGGGGCGGTCCAGCCGCTGTCGGCGAGTTCGCCGTGCCCGGGCCGCCACCCGGCGTCCGCGGCGAGCAGCAGGTCGGCGTCGAGCAGCGAGTCACCGGCGGCCAGCACGGTACAGCCGCCGACCCGCCGCTCGACCTCGGCCAGGGCGGCGCTCTTGCTCAGCGGCGCCGGCACCGCGTACACCTTGCGGCCCTGGAGCGAGACCGTCCAGCCGCGCTCGGCGCACCACCCGGTGAGTTCGTCGAGCCAGCCGGCCGGCAGCTCGGCACGCTCGACGACCAGGTAGGCGAAGAGGTCGTCGGCGACCCGGCGCTTGTGCGTCCACTCCGGGTCCGCGCACAGGGCCAGGTGCTCGACCACCTCGGCCAGCGGCACGGAGGCGGTGGCCAGCCGACCGCGCACCTCGGTGCGCCAGTCCTCGTCCGGGACACCGTCCACGATCAGCTGCCCGCCGTTGCTGCAGATCGCGTACGACGGGACCCAGCCGGGCGTCGGGCCGGGCAGGTTGACGCGCTCGTACTGCGTCCTGGTCCGGGTGGTGGCGGGGACGAGGACGGCCTCGCGTGCGAGCTCGACCAGCAGGGCGGCGGCCTGCTCGGTCATGAACGAGAGCGCCTTGCCGTCGTGCACCTCGACCGAGAGCAGCCGCGGGGCGAGCCGGTCGGGCACGTCCAGCGCGAGTGCGCGGTTGGAGTAGATCAGGGTGCGGTCGAGGTCGCTCGCGACCAGGAAACCACTCATCGGGCTCAGGACTCCTTCACCAGGACGGCTGTGCCGGAGGCACCGGTCGCTCCCCGACTGTAGCGGGGGTGGATCAGTCCGACGCAGGAGTACGGCAGGTCGTCCACCTCCTCGACGGGGACGCCGCGCTGGGCGGCGAGCAGACGGACGTGGTCGAGGTCGGCACCGGTGCCCCGGCGGGCCAGCACCTTCCAGGGGACGCGGCGCAGCATGACCCGGGTGGTCTCGCCGACGCCGGGCTTGACCAGGTTGACGTCATCGATGCCGTACTCGGCGCTGATCCGCTCGACCGCGGCCCAGCCGGCCCAGTCGGGGGTGCGGTCGGCGGCGGCCGCCAGTTCGGCGGCGGCCTGCGCCTCCTCCAGGACCTGCGCGAAGTGGTCGGCGACGGTGTCCAGGAAGGCGCCGGAGACGTCCCCGCCGGCCAGGTCGGTGTAGTGCTTGGCGCCGTGGAAGTCGTCCGGGCCGATCAGGTCGCTCCGCAGCACGGTGCGCGAGATCAGGCCGGAGACGGTGGAGTTGAGGCAGGCGGAGGGGATCAGGAAGTCGTCCCGGGTGCCGTAGGTGCGCACGCAGCGGCCGGGGTCGGCGAGGACGGCCAGCTCCGGGTTGAACGCCGATCCGGCGAGGGCGGCGGCGAGTTCGCGGGTGATGGCGCCCTTGCCGGTCCAGCCGTCGACGAAGACGACGTCGGGGGCGTGGTGGCGGGCGTCCAGGTAGCGCAGCGCGACCGGGTCGATGCCCCGGCCCCGGATGATCGAGACGGCGTAGTGCGGGGTGTCCAGCCCGTGCGCGAAGGCGAGCCAGCGGCGGATCAGGACGCCGACGGGCGTACCGGCCCGCGCCAGCGAGGCGAGCACCAGGCCGGGGCCGCGCTCGTTCAGCAGGGTCTCGGCGACGGTGCCGACGGCGAGCGCGATCCGGCGGGCGGAGACCCGCAGGGCCTGGTGGAACAGCTCCTGGTACTCGGGGCTGGGCTGGTACTCGACCGGCAGGGACTCGGCGTAGTGCGCGCCGCCGCTCTGGACGGCCTCCTCGCGCTCCTCGGTCGGGGCCTCCAGCGGGACGTCGGAGAGGTCCTTGAGCAGCCAGGCCACCTCCTCGGGGCGGTAGGAGGAGAACGCCGGCCCGTACAGCGGCGACGGCAGACCGGCACCCGGACCGACCGACGAGCCGACCGACGAACCCGCAAGATCAGCCGGCGGACCAGCAGGCCGGTGGGAGGGCAGCACGGCGAGGACCACCCGGTCGGTGACCTGCCGCAGCTGGGTCAGCAGCGCGCGCTCCCCCTCGTGCAGGGCGGGCGTGTCCGCGGCATCGTCGACCACCAGCACCACGGCGTCGAAGCGGCGGGCCGGGTCGGTGCCGGGGGCGACGTTGTAGGCGAACCGCTCGCGCGAGTCCTGGTCCTGCGGGTCGTCGTGCGCGGGGAAGGAGAGCCGGGTGCGGATGGCGTAGCCGGGGTCGTCCACCGCGAGGACGGGCGAGCGGGTGGTGGTGGAGTAGCGGACCCGCTCCTCGCCGAGCCGGTCGGCCAGTGCCCCGGCCAGGCGCAGCGGCGCGTACATCAGCTCCTCGAAGCCGAGCACCAGGACCCGGTCCTCACCGCCGGCCAGCTGCCCGGCGACCTGCTCGGCCAGCTCGGGGAGGGCGGAGTCCAGTGCGGCCCGGTGCTCGGTGGTGAACCCGTGCCGCCCGCCGTCCGGCAGTCCGGCCGGCCAGGCGAGCTCCACCCGCGCCAGCGGGGCGGGCGCGGCGGCGGGCGGCTCGGGGGCCGGCCCGGTCTCGGCGATCAGCCGCTGCGCCCGGGCCAGGATGTCGGCGGGCAGCTCGACACCGCCGGCGGCGGTGGCCACCAGGTCGACCCGGGTGCCGAGTTCGGCGGCGAGGTCGGCGAGGCGGGCGCGGTCCCGCTCGTCGCGCAGGTCGACCAGGGCGACGACCACGTAGTGGCCGCGCGGGTGGCGGGCGTGCAGGGCACGGATGGTGTTGAGGACCGTGTTACCGGTCGAGAACTCGTCGTCCACCAGCACCAACGGGCCGTCCCCGGTGAGGAGTTCGATCAGTCGGGGGTGGGCGGGCAGCAGCAGGTGGGAGGTCGCGTGCGAGTGCTCCTCCTCGAAGCCCCCGAGCGGGGCGACGCCCGCCACCGGACGGCGGGTGGAGTGCAGACAGGGGGCGTCCAGGCCGTCGGCGACGCTGTGGCCGAGGCCGGTGGCGGTCTCCGCGTACCCGAGCACCACGGCGTGCGCGGCCTGCTCGCCGAGCAGTTCGCGCACCCGGCGGCCGAGCTCCAGTCCGGCGCCGTGGACCACGGACGGGCGCTGCGGGACGTGCTTGCCGAGCACGTTGGAGACCAGCAGGTGGGCCCGCTTCGGGTTCTCCCGCAGGGCCAGGCCGACCAGTTCGGGGAGCCGGTCGGAGCCGGACAGGCCGACGCCGGCCCGCTCGGCCACCCAGCGGCCGGTCCACTCTTGCTGTGCTGTCACTGCTGGTCCAACTTTCGGTGGTGCGGTGCGGTACGCGCGGGACGTGCGGTGCGGTACTCGTCGTACGTGCGGAGAGTGCGGTACATGCGGAGCGTGCGGTACATGCGGAGCGTGTGGTGCGTGCGGTACATGCAGTGCGTGCAGTGCGCCGGAAGGGAGGAAGGAAGAGAGGAAAGGGAAGAGGCCGACCCGGGCCCCCTCACCCGCAGAGGCACGCCGAGAGCAGCTCCGCGAAGCTGACGTCCTCCCGGGCCACCCCGAACACCTCGGCGCGCAGCATCACCCGCTCCGCCCAGGCCCGGTGCGGCTTGGCCTCGTTCATCTTGTTGGTGTACGCCGACCGCAGCACCCCTCCCCCGCCGCGTTCCTGGTCGAGGATGTCGCGGGCGTCGCAGTACTCCTCGTGCGTGACCACCGAGAGGGCGTGCACGGCGGGGACGTGGCTGGGGTGGATGCAGGTCTTGCCGAGCAGTCCGTTGGCCCGGTCGAGTTCGATCTCGCGGATCAGCCCGTCCAGGTCGTGCTCGATGATCCGCTGGCGGACGGCCTCGCCGGAGGGCTCCGCCTCGGCGAACGGGGTGCGGCGCAGCTGCGGCTTGAACATCCGCTCCTGGACGGGGAAGTACTCCCAGACCGGCCCGGTGATGGTGTACCCGGTGCCGTCGGCCCGGCCGAGCACGTTGACCACGTCCCCGATCACGGCCGCGACCAGGGCGACGTCGTACGCGGTGAGGTCGGGCGAGCGGCGCAGGCCGTACGCGGAGCAGAGGTCGGTGACGCCGAGGCGGACGGCGAGGACCCGCTCGCGGTACTTGTCGAGCAGCCGGGAGACGCCGAACAGCTGCTCGCGCCTGGTCTCCAGGTGGGCCAGCTCGGGGGACTCCAGGACGGGCATGGCGAACAGCCGCCGACCGGTGGCGGCCTCGGCGGCGGCCAGCGCCTCCAGGAACTCGCCGCCGCTCTCCTCGGTGAACTTCGGCAGGACGAAACCGGTGAGCAGACCGATCGCCGGGCCGAGCCGGGCGGTGAGATCGGTGATCTGGGAGGCCGCACGAACCCTTATGAAGAGGAGGGGGAGATCATGTGTGCAATCGATGGAGATATCGCCACCGGAGGGACCCCCCGCGACCTCCTCGTGAAGCTCCCCGAGCCGTGCGACCAGATTGGCCTCGGCGGCGGGCACCTCGTGGTCGGCGATCGCGTCCTCCAGGCAGAGCACCATGGAGACGACGCCCCGGGCGGCCTGCTTGCGGATGTCGACCCCCAGGGTGGGCCTGGTCGCCGGGCTGTAGAGGGTCGCTCCGAGTGCTGTCGAGAGGACCGCCGCCCCGCTCTCCGGGGAGAACGCCCGGGGCTGTTCGAGGAAGAGCCGGCCGCGTACGTCGTCGGCGAGGTGGCCGAAATGGCGCATGGTGCTCTCCTCTGGGGGTGCGGCCGCCGGGCGGCGGGGGTGCGGGTACGCAGGCCCGGAACGGGGTATGCGGGTACGGAGCGTCATCGCTCCCGGGCTCGCGCATCACAAGGACTAACCGGTCCACGGGGCGGGTGGTTCCCGGGCGCGCGATGCTCCGCCACCCCCCGACGAACCCCCCGGGCCCTCTCTCCGCCCATCGTACGGACGTCCCCCGGTCGAACGAGGTTCCGAAACATCGAATTCTCGGAAGGTTACCGTCCGCTTCACAAAGCGCAAGCGTTGGCAAAGTCCCCCACCGTTCCACCACCTTCGGTCACGTTGTCCGAAGGGGTGGCGAACAGGCAGGATGGTCGGCTATGACGCACGTGATGGCCAAGGGCGCCAACATCGCACTGCCGGTGGCCGCGGTCCGCGCCGTGCTGCGCTGGAACGCGACGCCCGGCGCGCCGGACGTGGACGCGTCCGCGCTCCTGCTCGGCACGGACGGCAGGGTCCGCTCCGACGCCGACTTCGTCTTCTACAACCAGCCGCGACACCCCTCCGGCCTGGTGCGCCACCTGCCCAAGCAGCAGACGGCCGGCGGGGCCGAGATCGCCGACACCGTGGAGGTGGAGCTCGGCAAGCTGCCGGCCGGGGTCGACCGGGTGGTGCTGGCCGGCTCCTCCGAGGGCGGCACGTTCCGCGCCGTGACGGGCCTGCGGGTCCTGCTGTACGACGCCGCCGGCGGCGAGGGCGGGCCGGCGATCGCCGAGTTCGCCATGCTGGAGGCCGACGAGGTCACCGCCCTGGTCGCGGGTGAGCTCTACCGCCGCGCCGGCGCCTGGAAGTTCCGGGCGGTCGGCCAGGGCTACGCCTCCGGGCTGATCGGCCTGGCCACCGACTTCGGCATCACCGTCGAGGACTCCGCCGACGGCGGGCAGGCCTCCGACGCGGCCCTCCAGCCCGCCCCGCAGGCGACCCACGCCGTGGACCCGCGTGCCGCCGCCGTGCCGGACCCGCGCCCGGCCCAGCGGCCCGAGCCCGGGACCTTCACCCTGGCGCCCGCCGTCCCGCTGCCGCCCACGACCGCGCCGACCGTCGCACCGGTGGCCGCCGTGCCCACCAGCACTCCCCCGCCGCCGCCCGCACCGCCGACCGTCCCGCCGACGGTCCCGCCCGCCCCCCAGGCGCCGCCGACCCAGCAGCAGGGCTACGGGTACCCACCGCGGCAGCCGCAGAACCAGCCGCAGCAGGCGGGCGGCTACGGCTACCCGCCGCAGGCCCAGCACCCCGGCTACCCGCAGGCCCAGCCGCAGCAGCAGTACCAGCAGTCGGCCCCCGGGTACGGCTACCCTCCGCAGGCGCCGCAGCAGTCCGGGTACGGCTACCCGCCGCCGAACACCGCCCCGCAGCCCCAGGCCCCCCAGGCTCCGCAGCCGCCCCAGCAGCAGCCGGTCCAGGCCGCCCAGGGCTCGGCCGGCACCGAGGAGTTCGCGCTGCCGCCGCAGGGCCCGCAGTTCCAGCCCCGCTAGGAACCGCCGGGAACCCCCAGGAACCACCAGGAACCACCAGGAACCGCCAGGAACAACGCGGCCGGACCGGACCCTAGTCCGACCCGCCCCCGGGCCCGCCCTTGTACCCGCGCTGCCACTGCATCCCGAAGCCGTACAGCCGGTCGATGTCCGCCTGGAAACCGTTGACGTACCGCACCTCGCGGCGCACCGTCAGCTGGTTGTCCCCGTCGTTCTCGATCAGCACCACCGCGCAGGACCGCGCGGCCGCCGCCCGCTCCTCCAGTTTGATCTCGATCCGCGGGCCGGTCTGCGGCACGATCGTCACCACCGCGTTGGCCTGTTCGAAGGCGGGCGTGCCGTCGTAGATGTAGACGAAGATCAGCAGCCGCTTGAACTGCTCCTTCTTCTCCAGGTTGACGTACATCGTCTCGCCGGAGGGCGCCCCGTACTGGTCGTCGCCGCTGAGCTTGACGTACGGCGCACGCTGCAGATCGCCGAAGAAGCCGCCGAGCGGCTGCACCACTCCCCGGGTGCCGTCGGTCAGTTCGTACATGCAGGCCAGGTCGAGGTCCACGTTGACCTGCGAGCTCTGGTAGGAGTCCGGCTCCATCGGGCTCAGGATGCGCGGACTGAACCAGCGCTTGAGCGTCTCCCGCGCGCTCGGCCCGGGGGCCGAGACCCGGGCGGTCCAGTGCAGGTTGACGTACAGGAAGCCGGTGGTGGCCGCGGCCCCGGTGATGGCGTAGTGCGGGGCCGACTTGGTGAGCGTGATCTTGTGCTGGCCTCCGGGGTCGAGGGTGTTCCGCTCCCCGCGCAGGTACTCCCAAATCGAGGCCATCCAGTCCTCCCCCGCGGCCGCCGGTCGGTCCGACGGTCCGCCGCTCCATGATCGGGCATCAGGCCACCCGCCGGGTACCCAACTCCCCTACCCATCCAGGCGGCCGGGACACCGACCGCACCACCGCCGCACCACCGCCGCACCACCGCCCGAGCCGATGCCGCACCACCACCGGAGCCGGCGTCCGAGCCGGAGCCGCAGCGGCCGCCCGAGCCTTCGGCGGGTCGATTGGCGGGCCCGAGCCCCGCTCCCGTACGATGCCGCCCCTTCGGACGCGATATCGTCTAGCCGCACAGGTGTCCCGTCCGCCCTGCCCGGGCGCGGTGGGCGCGCCCGGCGGCAACGACGCACCGTCAGGCTCGCTCCCTGTCCTGCGACCTGACCGCCTGTCTCGCACTGTGACCTGTCCCCTGCGGAAACCCGAGGCCCGACCCGCAATGAACCTGACCTCCATACAGCTGGTCTGGACCGTCATCGGCGGCGCAGCCCTGCTGTTCACCGCCATCCTGGTGGCGACCCTGCGCTTCAAGAACACCAAGGCCGAGGAGTCGGGCGACTCCTGGGAGCGCAGCGAGGAGCGCCGCCGGCGCAAGGAGATGATCTACGGGATCTCCTCCTACGTCCTGCTGTTCTGCTGCGCCGGCGTCGCGGCCGCACTGTCGTTCCACGGCCTGGTGGGCTTCGGCAAGGAGAACCTGGGCCTGTCCAACGGCTGGGAGTACCTCGTCCCGTTCGGCCTGGACGGCGCGGCGATGTTCTGCTCGGTGCTCGCCGTGCGCGAGGCCAGCCACGGCGACGCGGCGCTCGGTTCGCGCCTGCTGGTCTGGGTGTTCGCGGTCGCCTCGGCCTGGTTCAACTGGGTGCACGCCCCGCGCGGCATGTCCCACGACGGCGCCCCCGAGTTCTTCTCCGGCATGTCCATCTCGGCGGCGATCCTGTTCGACCGCGCGCTGAAGCAGACCCGCAAGGCCGCCCTGCGCGAGCAGGGCCTCGTGCCGCGCCCGCTGCCGCAGATCCGCATCGTCCGCTGGCTGCGCGCCCCGCGCGAGACCTACGCGGCCTGGTCGCTGATGCTGCTGGAGAACGTCCGCAGCCTGGACGAGGCGGTCGAGGAGGTGCGCGAGGAGCGCCAGTCCAAGGAGGCCGCGAAGCTGCGGGCCCGCAGCGCCGACCGCCGCGAGCGCGCCGAGCTCAAGGCCATCTCCCGTCAGGGCGGCGTGCTCGCCCGGGCCCGCGGCGGCCGCCAGGTGCCCGCCCTCACCGCTGCCGGAGACGGCCCGAACGCTTCGGAGCCTGCCCTAGCCGCCGAGGCCGATACCGCCTCCGCGAACTCCCAGGCCCCCGAGCTCGAGGCCGGCTCCTCGCTGAGCGCGCTGGAGGCCGGCCGCCGCCCGCGCGCCGCCGTCGGCTCCTCCTCCGGCTCCGCCACCGGCAGCTCCTACGGCAGCGGCTCCTCGGAGTCCTCCTACAGCAGCTCCTACAGCAGCACCTACGGCAGCTCGTACCGCAGCTCGACGATCGACCTGACGGCCGACGACGACACCCTGTCGATGCCCAAGCTGGACTCGCTGGAGCGCAAGCTGCGCGCCATCGAGCAGCAGCTCGGCTAGCCGGGAACGGCAGAGCGGCCCGCATCGGGCCCGGAACACGTGAACGGCCGCCCCCACAGGCTCGGGGGCGGCCGTTCACGTGTTCCGGGCCGGCCGGGCGACAACCCGGCGGGCGCGTGGGGCGGGCGCGGCTACTCGCCCGCGCTCACCAGTTCCTTCTCCTCGCCGTCCCCGCCCTCGGCGGTCTCACGGCGGTTGCGCAGGATCGAGGAGCCCAGGGCCAGGCCGATGAAGGCGACCCCGATCAGGCCGGTGACCATCTCCGGGATGTGGTACTTGATGCCGACCAGCAGGATCACCGAGAGCGCGCCGATCGCGTAGTGCGCGCCGTGCTCCAGGTAGACGTAGTCGTCCAGGGTGCCCTTGCGGACCAGGAAGACGGTCAGCGAGCGGATGTACATGGCGCCGATGCCGAGGCCCAGCGTGATCATGAAGATGTCGCTGGTGATGGCGAACGCGCCGACCACGCCGTCGAAGGAGAACGAGGCGTCCAGGACCTCCAGGTAGAGGAACAGGAAGAACGCGGCCTTGCCGCCGACCTGGACGATCGACTTGCCGCTCTTCTCGGCCTTCTCCTCCTCCTCGGCCTCCTCCTCGAGCCCGGCCTCGAAGATCGAGGACAGGCCGTTCACGGCGAGGTAGGTGACCAGGCCGAGGATGCCGGAGAGCAGCACGGTCTCGGCGTGCCCGTCGGCGAAGAAGTTGGCGGCCAGGCAGAGCGAGACCAGCGCGACCACCGAGGAGAAGGCCTCCAGCTTGCCGACCTTCTCCAGCGGGCGCTCGATCCAGGCCAGCCAGTTGTAGTCCTTCTCCTCGAAGATGAAGTCGAGGAAGATCATCAGCAGGAACACGCCGCCGAAGGCCGCGATGGCCGGGTTGGCCGCCTCCAGGTACTGGGCGTACGTGGAGCCGTTGTACGTGTTCTCGGAGTTGAGCGCGAGGTCGATGACCGTCGCCGGGCTGAGGTGCGCGGTGAGGCCGACGACCAGCAGCGGGAAGATCAGGCGCATGCCGAAGACGGCGATCAGCACGCCGACGGTGAGGAAGATCTTCTGCCAGTACGGGTTCATCCGCTTCAACACCGTGGCGTTGACCACCGCGTTGTCGAACGAGAGGGAGATCTCCAGGACGGAGAGGATCAGCACGATGCCGAATCCCTCGGCTCCCCAGAGCAGGCCGGCTGCGATCAGGCCGATGACGGTGATCGCGAATGACCAGCCGAATGTGCGGAGGAACACGGGACTTGGTTACCTTTCAGGTTCAGGGCGTGCCGCGGGTGCGGCGTCGTTGCGAGTGTTCCCGCGAGGTTCTCGCGGAGTTTTCTCACGGCGTCGTGGCGGCGGCGTCCTGAGACGCCCTGACCGGGCCCGGCCCGGTCAGGTCACCCCCGCACTGCCCACTTCTCGATGTGTGTGACGTCCGGGCCTTTACTGTACGTTTACGCCGAAATCGAGGGCAATGCCGCGCAGACCGGAGGCGTAGCCCTGGCCCACCGCGCGGAACTTCCACTCCCCCGCGTAGCGGTACAGCTCGCCGAAGATCATGGCGGTCTCGCTGGAGGCGTCCTCGGTCAGGTCGTAACGGGCGATCTCCTGCCCGTCCACCGAGTTGACCACCCGGATGTAGGCGTTGCGCACCTGGCCGAAGTTCTGCAGCCGCGTCTCGGCGTCGTAGATCGACACCGCGAAGACCACCTTGTCCACCTGGGCCGGGACGAGGTCCAGGTTGACCAGGACGACCTCGTCGTCGCCGTCGCCGTCGCCGGTGAGGTTGTCGCCCTGGTGCTCGACCGAGCCCTCGGGGCTCGTGAGGTTGTTGTAGAAGACGAAGTACTCGTCGCCGAGCACCCGGCCTCCCCCGCAGAGCAGGGCGCTCGCGTCGAGGTCGAACGGCGCACCCGTGGTCGAGCGCGCGTCCCAGCCGAGACCGATCTGCACCTGTGTCAGATTCGGCGCGGCCTTGGTGAGCGAGACGTTACCGCCCTTGGCGAGCGTGACACTCATGGCTGTCCTTCCTCCCTTGCGTCCCGGGGCGCATCTCAGGTGTATGCCCCCGTGGCCCCGTCCGGCCGCTTCCGACCGGCTGAACTTCCTGAACTCCCATCCTCCCAGTGCGCCGCACCCGCACCGCACCCGGGCAGCACCCGGGCAGCACGAAGCCGGGGCGGTGCTCCGTCAGGCCGGCACGGGCCCGTACGTACCCGGATCAGACGTTGACGCCGAAGTCCTGGGCGATGCCGCGCAGGCCGGAGGCGTAGCCCTGGCCGATGGCGCGGAACTTCCACTCGGCGCCGTTGCGGTAGAGCTCGCCGAAGACCATGGCCGTCTCGGTGGAGGCGTCCTCGGAGAGGTCGTAGCGGGCCAGCTCCTTGTTGTCCGCCTGGTTCACCACGCGGATGAACGCGTTGCGGACCTGGCCGAAGTTCTGGGTCCGGTTCTCGGCGTCGTAGATGGACACCGGGAAGACGATCTTGGCCACGTCGGCCGGGACGCCGGCCAGGTTGACCTTGATCTGCTCGTCGTCGCCCTCGCCCTCACCGGTGAGGTTGTCGCCGGTGTGCTCGACCGAGCCGTCCGGGCTCGTCAGGTTGTTGAAGAAGACGAAGTTGCCGTCCGCGCCGACCCGGCCCTGGTCGTTGCAGAGCAGGGCGCTGGCGTCCAGGTCGAAATCCGTGCCCGTGGTGGTGCGGACGTCCCAGCCAAGGCCGACGATCACGGCGGTCAGGCCGGGGGCCTCCTTGGTGAGCGAGACATTGCCGCCCTTGCTCAGGCTGACACCCACTGGTCCTCCAAGAATCGGGAGGCACGTCCAGGTGCCCCCGTGGTGCGGTCCGAGGCGCCGGCCGGCGGTTGCCGCCGGGCCTCTGACCAGCCAACGGACCGATCGTAGTGCCGGGTTCCCGTCCTGGGCAGGGAACGGGCCCGGCGTGGCTGTTCGAATCTCCGTGATCGATTCCCGGCACCACCGGGCCCACGGGCCCCGCAAGTCCTCCCGGGCCTCCCGCGCCGCCCCGAGGGGCCGTACAGGGGCTACAGGGGGCCTCAGAGCGCGCCGAGGACCTTCAGGTACTCCTGCTCGTCCCGGGCGTCCGGCAGGTCGTTGACCACGCTCCAGCGGACCGTGCCGGCCTTGTCGATCACGAAGGTGCCGCGGACCGCGCAGCCCTTCTCCTCGTTGAAGACGCCGTAGGCCCGGGAGACCTCGCCGTGCGGCCAGAAGTCGGAGAGCAGCGGGTAGTCCAGGCCCTCCTGGTCGGCGAAGACCCGCTGGGTGAACGGCGAGTCGTTGGAGACGCCGAGCACCTGCACGTCGTCGTTCTGGAGCTGCGGCAGCTCCTTCTGGATCGCGCAGACCTCGCCGGTGCAGACACCCGTGAAGGAGAACGGGTAGAAGACCAGGACGACGTTCTTGCTGCCCTGGAAGTCGGAGAGCCTGACCAGCTCGCCGTGCTGGTTCTTCAGCTCGAAGTCCGGAGCCTGGGTGCCGACCTCGATGGCCATGGTGGGGACCTTTCTGACGCGACCGTGCCGCGCGAGGGGCGCGGCGAGCGTCATCCTCGCATTCGTCGGGCCCGATTCGGCCGGATGGGTGAGGCCGGGGGGTCCCGGACCCCCCGCTTTCGCCCTCGGCGAACGCCGCCCTGGTGGATGGCTCCGAACGGGAGCGGAAAGCGGCCGGGCCCCGCTGGAGGTTCGTCCAGCGGGGCCCGGCCGTGGCTTTCACAGGGTGCTCAGCGCTTGCCCGCCTTCGCGGCCTTCGTGGCCAGACGGGTGGCGGCCCAGTCCTTGGCGACGGCGATCGAGCTGGTCTGCGAGAGACCGGCGGTCTTGGCCGCGTCCGCGATGTCGGAGGCCTCGATGTGGCCGTCCCGACCGGTCTTGGGCGTCAGCAGCCAGATCAGGCCGCCCTCCGCCAGGTACTCCAGGGCGTCGACGAGGGCGTCGGTGAGATCCCCGTCGTCGTCGCGGTGCCACAGCAGGACGGCGTCGGCGACGTCGTCGTAGTCCTCGTCGACGAGATCCGTCCCGGTGAGCTCCTCGATGCCCTCGCGGAGTTCCTGGTCAGTGTCTTCGTCGTACCCCAGCTCCTGGATGATCTGGTCCTTCTCGAAACCGAGACGGTGCGCCGGGTTGGACTTGTCCGCGGGGTCCGCGGTCGCGCTCACGGGAATAACCTCCAGTATTCGGCTCGGCATCCGTGCCGAGGCTGTGGCCGTAGTCCACACGGGCGCGGCGGTTCGCGCAAGTACCCGACCCCCGATCCCCCCCAAAGGTTGACGTGCCACAGGGGGACACGCCGGTCGATGTGTCGCGAATCACACCGATTTGCCCTTCTCTGCGTAAGACAAGGATGCTTCGGGTGGTCCCGGCCCACAGGGCGTACGTGTGCCCGAGATGCGAACGGCATTCGGGTCCGCGCGTGCGCGGGCGTAGAGTCTCCTGTTGGCCCTCACCCCGACCGCCCGCCATCGGACGGTCGGGCAACCAGGTCGGACCACCTCTGTTCGTAACACCCGGGGGTGCGCGGCACAGGCGACGACGCCCGGACCGCACACCGCCAGACCGTACCGCCCACCAGGCGGAATGGTTACCGATCGGTAGAGATGACGGATCTCCGAGCGCGGTAGCACGATGGAGGCGGCGCGACACACCTCAGTTTCGACCGACAGTGAAGGAACAGCGTGGCTTCCGGATCCGATCGCAACCCGATCATCATTGGCGGCCTTCCGAGTCAGGTCCCGGACTTCGATCCCGAGGAGACCGCGGAATGGCTGGAGTCGCTTGACGCGGCCATCGACGAGCGGGGGCGCGAGCGCGCCCGCTACCTGATGCTCCGCCTGATCGAGCGCGCCCGCGAGAAGCGCGTCGCCGTGCCCGAGATGCGCAGCACGGACTACGTCAACACCATCGCGACCAAGGACGAGCCCTTCTTCCCCGGCAACGAGGAGATCGAGCGCAAGGTCCTCAACGCGACCCGCTGGAACGCGGCCGTCATGGTCTCCCGGGCCCAGCGGCCCGGCATCGGCGTGGGCGGCCACATCGCCACCTTCGCCTCCTCCGCGTCGCTGTACGACGTGGGCTTCAACTACTTCTTCCGTGGCAAGGACGCCGAGGGCGAGTCCGGCGACCAGATCTTCTTCCAGGGCCACGCCTCCCCCGGCATCTACGCCCGCGCCTTCCTCCTGGACCGACTGTCCGAGCAGCAGCTCGACGCCTTCCGCCAGGAGAAGTCGAAGGCCCCGTACGGCCTCTCCAGCTACCCGCACCCGCGGCTGATGCCAGACTTCTGGGAGTTCCCGACCGTCTCGATGGGCCTCGGCCCGCTCGGCGCGATCTACCAGGCCCGGATGAACCGCTACCTGGAGCACCGGGGCATCAAGGACACCTCCGCCTCGCACGTCTACGCCTTCCTCGGCGACGGCGAGATGGACGAGCCGGAGTCGCTGGGCCAGCTGTCGCTGGCCGCCCGCGAGGGCCTGGACAACCTGACCTTCGTGGTCAACTGCAACCTGCAGCGCCTGGACGGCCCGGTCCGCGGCAACGGCAAGATCATCCAGGAGCTGGAGTCCCAGTTCCGGGGCGCCGGCTGGAACGTGATCAAGCTGGTCTGGGACCGCAGCTGGGACCCGCTGCTCGCGCAGGACCGCGACGGCGTCCTGGTGAACAAGCTGAACACCACGGTGGACGGCCAGTTCCAGACGTACGCCACCGAGACCGGTGCGTACATCCGCGAGAACTTCTTCGGCGGCGACCTGCGGCTGCGCAAGATGGTCGAGTCGATGACCGACCAGCAGATCCAGCACCTGGGTCGCGGCGGCCACGACCACGCCAAGGTCTACGCGGCGTTCAAGGCGGCCCGCGAGCACACGGGCCAGCCGACGGTCATCCTCGCCCAGACGGTCAAGGGCTGGACGCTGGGCCCCAACTTCGAGGGCCGCAACGCGACGCACCAGATGAAGAAGCTGACGGTCGAGGACCTGAAGCGCTTCCGCGACCGCCTGCACCTGCCGATCACGGACAAGCAGCTGGAGGAGGGCTACCCGCCCTACTACCACCCGGGCCGTGACTCGGAGGAGATCCAGTACATGCACGACCGCCGCCAGGAGCTGGGCGGCTACGTGCCGACCCGCAAGGTGCGGCCGCGCAAGCTGGAGCTTCCGGGCGACGACGCGTACAAGGCGGTCAAGAAGGGCTCGGGCAACCAGACCATCGCCACCACCATGGCGTTCGTCCGGGTGCTCAAGGACCTGATGCGCGACAAGGGCATCGGCAACCGCTTCGTTCCGATCGCGCCCGACGAGTACCGCACCTTCGGCATGGACTCGCTCTTCCCGTCGGCGAAGATCTACAACCCGCTCGGCCAGACGTACGAGTCGGTCGACCGCGACCTGCTGCTCGCCTACAAGGAGTCGCCGACCGGCCAGATGCTGCACGACGGCATCTCCGAGGCCGGCTGCACCGCCTCGCTGATCGCCGCCGGCTCGTCCTACGCGACCCACGGCGAGCCGCTGATCCCGGTGTACGTCTTCTACTCGATGTTCGGGTTCCAGCGCACCGGCGACCAGTTCTGGCAGATGGCCGACCAGCTGGCGCGCGGCTTCGTGATCGGCGCCACCGCCGGCCGCACCACCCTGACCGGTGAGGGCCTGCAGCACGCCGACGGGCACTCGCACCTGCTGGCCTCGACCAACCCGGGCGTCGTCACGTACGACCCCGCGTACGGCTTCGAGATCGCGCACATCGTCCAGGACGGTCTGCGGCGGATGTACGGCTCCAGCGCCGAGCACCCGCACGGCGAGGACGTGTTCTACTACATGACCGTCTACAACGAGCCGATCAAGATGCCGGCCGAGCCGGAGAACGTCGACGTCGAGGGCATCCTCAAGGGTCTGCACCGGTACGCCCCGGCGACCGCCGGCCAGATCCCGGCCCAGATCCTCGCCTCCGGCGTGGCGGTGCCGTGGGCCCTGGAGGCCCAGCGCATCCTCGCCGAGCAGTGGAACGTCAAGGCCGACGTCTGGTCCGCGACCTCCTGGAACGAGCTGCGCCGCGACGCGGTGGAGTCCGAGGAGTTCAACCTGCTGCACCCGGAGGAGCCGCAGCGCGTCCCCTACGTGACGCAGAAGCTCCAGGGCGCCGAGGGCCCGTTCGTCGCCGTGTCCGACTGGATGCGCGCCGTGCCGGACCAGATCTCGCGCTGGGTGCCGGGCCAGTACCAGTCCCTGGGCGCCGACGGCTTCGGCTTCGCCGACACCCGTGGCGCGGCCCGTCGCTTCTTCCACATCGACGCGCAGTCGATCGTCCTGGGTGTGCTCACCGAGCTCGCCAAGCAGGGCCGGATCGACCGCAGCGCGCTGAAGGAGGCGATCGACCGCTACCAGCTGCTGGACGTGGCGGCGGCCGACCCGGGCGCCGCCGGCGGCGACGCCTGACCGGTCGAAGGACACCGAAGGGCCCGGACCTCCGTACGGAGGTCCGGGCCCTTCGGGGTTCCCGGCGCGGTCCGTCAGACCACGACGACCCTCGGCTCCGCCAGCCCGTCCACCCGCGCCGCCGCCCGGCACAGCTTGGGAACGTGCGAGCGGTCGGAGGTCAGCAGCCGCACCGGGGTGTCCGAAAGAGCGGCCGTGGCGACCACCAGGGCGTCGACCAGGCACTCGTGTCCGTCGAGTCCAGCGGTGTCGAGCAGCTCGCCGGCCGCGGCGATCACCCGGTCCGAGACCGGGGCGATCGTGTACCGGGCCAGCACGAACCGCAGCCGCTCGCCGATCCGTCCGGTGCGGCGGACCTCCAGCGGGGTGACGGCGCTGACGACCACCCGGGCGGCGTTCCGCTCGGCGGCGCCGATCATCGCCGCCAGCCGGCCGTCGCGCTCGGCGTCCAGGGACAACGCCTGTGCGTCCAGCACCACGGTGCCGCCGTCACGCGCGACCTGCCTCGACCGTGTCAGGCGCTGGCGTCCCACGCTTCCTCCGCCCATCGCCGGTCCGCGTCGGTGATGTGGCCGTGAGCCTCGTTGTCGGCGACGACCTCGCGCAGCTTGGCCATGGCGATCCAGTGCTCGAGCGCCTCGGCGACGATGGCCGAGAAGCCGTTCCGGTCCGTGCGCTCGTCGACCTCGGCGGCGAGGTCGGCCGGGAGCGAGACGGACCGTCTGACAGCCAGGGGGGTTTCCGGGGTCAGTTCAGCAACCATGCACGAATCGTAACACCGACAGTATCAATGACCAGAAGTAACACGGGAATCACCGAAAGGGACGGCCCCGGACTCCGGGTGCGGAGTCCGGGGCCGCCCGGGTGGGGCGGGGTGCTCAGATGTGCACGGCCGGGCCGGCGTCGGTGCTGCCCCGGCGGGTCAGCAGGCCGAGCAGCGCGGCGCCGAAGGCCACCACGGCGGCCACCGCGAAGGCGAGGGACATGCCGCTGACGAAGGAGTCGTGGACGGCGCCGGCCATCGCGTCCACCGCCTGCTGCGGGGTGCCGGCCGGGGCGGGCGGGGCGATGCCCAGCTGGGCGGCCTGGTTGAGGCCCTCGACCTGGGAGCCCTCGACCGGCGGCAGACCGGCCCCGGCCCAGTTGCCGGGCAGCACGTCGGTGACCTTGGCGGCCATCAGCGCGCCCAGCACGGCGGTGCCCAGGCTGCCGCCGACCTGCATCGCGGCCTGCTGCAGGCCGCCCGCCACACCGGACAGCTCCAGCGGGGCGTTGCCGACGATCACCTCGGTGGCGCCGACCATGACCGGGCTGATGCCCAGACCCATCAGCACGAACCAGAGCGACATCACGCCGCCGCCGGAGCCCGCGTCCAGGGTCGACATCCCGAACATCGCCACCGTGGTGATCAGCATGCCCGCCACGATCGGGATGCGCGGGCCCAGCCTGCCGATCGCCAGGCCGGCCACCGGTGAGCCGACGATCATCATTCCGGTCATCGGCAGCAGGTGGACACCGGCCGAGACCGGCGAGAGCCCGTGGACGTTCTGCAGGTAGAAGGTCACGAAGAAGATCGCGCCGAAGAACGAGAAGGCCATCAGCACCATCAGCAGGGTGCCCGCCGACAGCGGCACCGAGCGGAACAGGCTGAGCGGGATCAGCGGCTCGCGGGCCGCCCGCTGCCAGAAGGCGAAGGCCGTCATCAGGATCACCGCGCCGCCCAGGAAGAGCAGCGTGGAGATGTCGCCCCAGCCCCACTCGGGGGCCTTGATGATGCCGAAGACCAGGGCGAACATCGCCGCCGAGAGCAGCGCGATGCCGGGCAGGTCGAACGACCTGGCGGCGTTCTCGGCCCGGACGTCCCTGAGGATCCAGACGCCGAGGAGCAGCGCGATCAGGCCGACCGGGATGTTGATGAAGAACACCGACTCCCAGCTCACGTGCTCGACCAGCAGGCCGCCGACGATCGGGCCGGCCGCGGTGGAGGCGCCGATCACCCCGCCCCAGATGCCGATCGCCATGTTGAGCTTCTCGGCCGGGAACGCCCCGCGCAGCAGGCCGAGCGCGGCCGGCTGGAGCAGCGCGCCGAACAGGCCCTGGAGCACCCGGAAGGCGATCACCGTCTGGATGTTGCCGGCGAAGCCGATCGCCGCCGAGGTGGCGGCGAAGCCGACGGCGCCGACCAGGAAGGTGTTCTTGTGGCCGAACCGGTCGCCGATCTTGCCGGCGGTGATCAGGAAGACCGCGAGGGCCAGCAGGTAGCCGCTGGTCACCCACTGGATCTCGGACGGCGCGGCCTTGAGGTCGGCCTGGATGACCGGGTTGGCGATGGCGACGATGGTGCCGTCGAGGGCGACCATCATCACGCCGACCGCGACGGTCAGCAGGGTCAGCCAGGGGTGCCCCTGGAGGCCGCCCCCGGCGGCCTGCTCAGCGCGCCGCGGCGGCTGGTCCGCCTCGGCGCTCTTGACGACGGACTGGCTCATCTGGGGCCCTCCGGGGGCGTGGCAGAGATCAGAGGTGGACGTGGCGCCCACTGCCCACCCGTCCCCACGAGTCATCGGCCCGGCGGGCGCCACTTCCGGCAGATTATGTCAGCCGCTGACATTAGGCAAACACTGCCTTCCGCCACTGTCTGACATTTGTCAGAACGCTACAGTTGTGCTCCGACACCCCACCCGCACCACCCTCCGGAAGGCCCCCGCCATGGCCGCGCAGCCCGCTCCCCCCGCCGCCGCAGCGGCCTCCGGACCGCCCGCCGCCCAGCCGCCCGGCCTGCGCGAACGCAAGAAGCAGCGCACCAGGGACGCCCTGATCGAGGCCGCCCACCAGCTGTTCATCGGCCAGGGCTTCGCCCGGACGACCGTCGACGAGATCGCCTCCGCCGTCGACGTCTCGCAGCGCACCTTCTTCCGCTACTTCGCCAACAAGGACGAGGTCGCCCTCGCCGTGCTGGCCGACGCCGAGGACTACTTCATCGAGCGGCTGCGCCGGCGCCCCGCCGAGGAGAACCCGCTGCGGGCGCTGCGCGCCGCGATCGTCGAGTCCTGGCGCGACCTCGCCTCCGACCACCCGAGCGGGAGCGGCTCGATCACCAGCGCGCTGGAGCTGATGCAGATCATCGAGAACACCCCGCCGCTGCTCGCCACCCACCTGCGCCGCGTCACCGAGCAGGAGCGGGTGGTGGCCCGGGTGATCGCCGACCGCGAGGGGCTGGACCCGGCCGAGGACCTGCGCCCCGCCGTCCTGGCCGCCGTGTTCGGCGCCGTACTGCGCTCCGCCCACCTCTCCTGGACGCCCGACCGAGCGGAGTCCGGCCCCGACGGCATGATCGAGCTGATCGAACGCCACTTCGACCAGCTCGGACCCGCCCTGGCCGGCGACTGGCGCCGCTGAGCACCCCGCACCCCGCACCCCGGCCCGCCGCCCGTACCCCGCGGCCGCCACCGGGTCATACCGGGGTACTACGGCCGATCCCCCTCCCCGGTCCGACGCCCGGGCGGCCCGGCACACCTAGGCTGACCGAATGATCGATCCGCCCACCGGGCCGGCCCGGGGCGGCCGACTCCCCGCCCTGCTCGCCGCGCTCACCAGCCCGTCCGCCGACCGCACCCCGCTGCTGGCCCACGCCCCCCGCCGCTGGGTCCGCTACCTGCCGTACGTGCTCGCGCTGTGCGCGTTCGCCTCGCTGCTGCCGAGCACGATCAACGTCCTCACCCACGACTACGGGATGGACGCCGGGCTCGCCGCCCCCCTCGCCATCGCGCAGTGCGCGCCGCTGCTGCTCGCGGTGAGCCGCCCGCTGCCCGCCTGGTGGCTGATCGGCGGCGCCGACCTGCTGGGATCCCTGCTGATCTTCACCACCGGCGGCGCGTCCTCGGCCAGCTGGCCCTGGCCGGCCCCCGTCATCGTCGGCTACCTGCTGCTGATGCTGCCGCTCGCGCTGCGCGAGCCCCGGCGCACCCTCCTCGCGGTCTGGCTGGCCACCGCCGCCGTCAGCCTCGTCCTGTCGGCGACCGGTCTGGGCAGCCGCTTCGGCGGCGACAACAGCGTGCTGGCGGTCGCCCTGACCGGCGTCGCCCTGGTGCTCGGCGGGGCCCTGCGGGAGCGGGCCGAGGCCCAGCGGCTGCTCACCGAGCAGGAGCACATCAGCGAGGCCGAGCGCGAGCGGCGCACCCTGTTGGAGGAGCGCGCCCGGATCGCCCGGGAGCTGCACGACGTGGTCGCCCACCACATGTCGGTGATCGCCGTCCAGGCCGCCAGCGCGCCCTACCGGATCGCCGGCGTCCCGCCGGAGGCCGCCGAGGAGTTCACCGCCATCGCCGGGACGGCCCGCGGGTCGCTGACCGAGATGCGGCGGCTGCTGGGCGTGCTGCGCAGCGAGGAGTCCGCCGCCGAGACGGCCCCGCAGCCCGGCGTCGGCCAACTCGCCCAGCTGGTCGAGACGGTGGGCCGGGCCGGGGTCCCGGCCGAGCTGACGGTGCCCGGGGGGATCGACGGCACACTGCCGCCGGCCGTCGACCTCTCCGCCTACCGGATCGTCCAGGAGGCGCTGGCCAACGTCGTCCGGCACGCGCCCGGCGCGCCCGCCTGGGTCTCGCTCACCGTCGACGGCCCGGCCCTGCTGGTCACCGTGGTGAACGGCGCCCCGCCCGAGCGCCGCGCGTCGCTGGAGGACTCCGCCGAGGGCACCGGCCACGGCCTGGTCGGAATGCGGGAACGCGTACGCCTGCTGAATGGCAGTCTGGACACCGGCCCGCTGCCCGACGGCGGCTTCAAGGTGGCCGCCGCCCTGCCGCTCGACACCCCTGTGGAGACAACCCCATGACCATCCGCGTGATCATCGTCGACGACCAGGCGATGGTCCGGGCCGGCTTCGCGGCCCTGCTGGGCGTCCAGAGCGACATCGACGTGGTGGGCGACGCCGCGGACGGCGCACAGGCCCTGGAGGTCTGCGGCCGCACCCACCCGGACGTGGTCCTGATGGACGTCCGGATGCCCGGCATGGACGGCCTGGAGGCGACCCGGCGGCTGCTCGACCCGGCGGTGCCCGGGGCCCACCGCCCCAGGGTGCTGATGCTGACCACCTTCGACGTGGACGACTACGTGTACGAGGCGCTGCGCGCCGGGGCCAGCGGCTTCCTGCTGAAGGACGCGCCGCCGGCCGACCTGATCGCCGCCGTCCGGGTGGTCGCGGCCGGCGAGGCACTGCTCGCCCCCTCGGTGACCCGCCGGCTGATCGAGGACTTCGCCCGGACCAGGCCCGCCAGGCGCCGCGACCCCCGGCTGCGGCTCAACGGGCTGACCCCGCGCGAGACCGAGGTCCTGGAGCTGATCGCCCGCGGCCTGTCCAACCAGGAGATCGCCGCCGGGCTGGTCCTCGCCGAACAGACCGTCAAGACCCACATCGGCCGCATCCTCGCCAAGCTCGACCTGCGCGACCGCGCCCAGGCGGTCGTCCTCGCCTACGAGTCCGGCCTGGTGACCCCGGGTCAGTGACAGCCCCCTCCTGATACCCGGGTAGCACCCGGGAGTTGGCCCCGCGGTGTGACGTCCGCGGGGCCGCCGCATTCCTACCTTCCTCTCCGTCGGGACCACACGTCGGGCCCCACGGACGAGGGAGACAACGGACATGCAGCAGCGCCTGAGGAGGACGGTCGCCGCCGTCGCACTGGCCGTCGCCGCCGTACTGGGTGCCGGCGGCTGGGCGGCCGGCACCCAGCAGGCCGTCACCGGCCCGCCGCCCGGCAGCGCCGCCTGGGTGGCCGACACCACCCTGGGCATCCGCCTGCCGGACCCGGCCACCGCCGCCCCCGCCGAGGTGGCCGCCTTCTTCGCCGCCCTGCCGCCCGCCCGACGGGACGCGCTGGCCGTCCGCCACCCGCTGGTGGTCGGCAACCTGGACGGCGCCCCCGTCCCGCTGCGCTACCGCGCCAACGCGCTGGCCCTGGCCGAGGAGCGCGGGCACCAGCTGGCCCGCGCCGCCGACCCGGCGCTCACCCCCCGGGACCGCACCGCCGCCCGCGAGCGCGCCGAGCGCTACCGCGGCCTGCTCGACGGCGGCCGGCAGATCCTCGCCTTCGACCCGCGCGGCCGCGGCCAGGCCGCCGAGGTGTTCGGCGACCTGACCGCCGCGCCCCGGACGGCGGTGGTCGTCCCCGGCTCCGACATCGACCTGCTGAGCTTCGACCGGGCCGCCGACCCGTACGGCACCCCGGCCGGGATGGCCCGCGCCCTGTACGAGGCCACCGGCCGGGGGACCGCCGTGGTCGCCTGGGCCGGCTACACCACCCCGGTCGGCCTCGGCCCGGACGCGGCCACCGAGGACCTCGCCCGCGCCGGGGCCCGGCGGCTCGACCGGCTGCTCGACGGACTCGCCGTCACCACCCGCCCCGAGGCGCCGGCCACGGTGTTCTGCCACAGCTACGGCTCGGTGGTCTGCGGGCTGGCCGCACCCGGGCCCGCGCGGGCCTCCGGCCTGGTGGTGCTCGGCTCCCCCGGGATGGGCGTCGACTCGGCCGCCGACCTCGACCCCCGGGTGCCGCTCTGGGCCACCGCGCGCAACGGCTCCGACTGGATCGGCAACGTGCCGCACGTCTCGGTCCTCGGCCTCGGCCACGGCGCCGACCCGACCGGCCCCGGCTTCGGCGCCCGCCCGCTGCCCGCCACCGGCTCGCACGGCCACACCGGCTACTTCGCCCCCGGTACCGCCTCCCTGGCCGCCTTCGCCGCCGTCGCGCTCGGCCGCTGACCCCGCCCCGCCTCCACGACCCCGAGGAGCTCCGCCATGACCCGCCCCCTCACCGCCCTGCGCCGCGCCGCCGCCCGGGTCGACGCCCGCACCCCCGAGACCCGCGACCGCGCCCTGGACGGCCTGCGCGCACTCGCCCTGCTCGCCGTGCCCTTCGGGCACTGGATGCTCGGCGGCCTCACCCGCTCCGCCGACGGCGCCCTGCACAACGCCAGCCCGCTCGCCTCGCTCGGCTTCTTCGCCCCGCTCAGCTGGGTGCTCCAGATGCTCGGGGTCTTCTTCCTGGTCGGCGGCCACTCCTCGGTCCGCTCGCTGGAACGGGCCAGGGCCAGGGGGGAGACCTGGGCGGGCTGGCTGCGCGGCAGGGCGGTGCGGCTGCTGCGCCCGGTGCTCGGGGTGGCTGCCGTCTGGGCGGCGCTGGTCCCGGTGCTGGAGCGGCTCGGCGTCCCCGGGGACACCGTGCGGACCGGCTCGGTGCTGGTGGTGCAGCCGCTCTGGTACATCGCCGTCTACCTGGGGCTGACCGCGCTCACCCCGCTCTGCACGGCGGCCGGCCGCCGGCTGCGCGGCTGGTCGGCGGGCGTGCTGGTGGCCGCCGTCGCGGTGGTGGACGCGCTGCGGTACGGGCCGTGGGCCGACGCGGTGCCGTCCTGGGTCGCGCTGCTGAACATCCTGCCGGGCTGGCTGTTCGGCTACCAGCTCGGTGTGCTCTGGGCGCAGGGCAGGCTCGGCCGGCCGGGCGCGCGCCTGCTGCTGTTCGGCGGCGGCGCGCTGTTCGCCGTCCTGCTGCTCGTCCTCCACTACCCGGCCAGCATGGTCGGCGTGCCCGGGGCGGAGCGGACCAACTCGCACCCGCCGTCCCTGCTGGTGCCGGCCCTGGCGGCGGTGCAGTGCGGCGCGGCCGTGCTGCTGCGCGAGCGGCTCGGCCGGCTGCTGCGGCGCCGTCCGCTGCTCTGGCTGCCGGTGGTCGTGGTCAACCTCTCGGCGATGACGATCTTCTGCTGGCACCAGAGCGCGATGCTCGCGGTCGCGGTGCCCGGCACCGCGGTCCTCGGCGCGGTGCCGGGGCTGACCACCGCACCCGACTCGCTCGGCTGGGTGGCCGCCCGGCTGGCGCTGCTTCCGCTGTTCGGCGCCGCGCTGGTCGCGATCGGGTGGTTCACCCGCCGCTTCGACGGACCGTGGACGGCCGTCTCCCGCACCTGGAAGGCGGTGGCCGGCGCCGGGGCGGCGCTCTTCGCCGCCTACGCGCTGGGGGTGGTGTGACCAGGTCCTGTCCGGGCGCCGGAGCATGAGGACCAATGGGGGCGCGGGCCGATCGGCTCGCGCCCCACGTATGTCCGCGACACGCGCCCGCTCATGGATGCATCCGCATGCGAACCACCACGCGCTGTGATGTCCTGTCACCGTCGGCCACCACGTGTGCCCGCGTCCGCCCACGGCCCGTCCGCGCCGCTGCGCCGACCCCTCCTGACGTCCCCCCTTCCGAGGAGTCCCATGTCCTTGTCCCCGCCACGGCCGCAGGCCCGGCCGCGGTCCCGCCGGCTGTCCGTCCTCGCCACCGCCGTGGCCGGCGCGCTGACCGCCGGCACCGTCCTGACCGCCGCCCCGGCCCTCGCGCTCGGCCTCGCCCACGGCGAACCCGCCGACACCGCCCCGCACATCACCTCGCCCCGGGTCCTGGCCGAGATGCGGGACGACGAGGTGGCCGCCCTCGGCCAGGAGCACGCCGAGGAGCACGCCCGCGCCCGCGCGGCCGTGCGCGGCGTCGGCGACTACCCGCAGACCACGCGGACCAACCGGCTGAAGGCGCTGACGGACTCCCAGACCAGCATCAACGCGGGCTTCGACCCGACGGTCTACGGCGCGTTCAAGGAGTACTTCCCCTCCCCCGAGTTCGCCGCCCACATCGCCATGCTGCCGACCGGCAAGGTGCTGCTGTTCTCCTTCGAACGGATCGAGACCAACCCGGAGAAGGAGCCCGCGCCCACCCAGACCACCGGCACCGAGAACGCCGGCCGCGCCTACATCTGGGACCCGGCCAAGGGCACCGGCGCGAACGCCTTCACCAAGGCCACCCCGCCGGTGGTCGACATGCCGGACGGCCTCAACCAGCCCCGCCCGGCGCCGTTCTTCTGCGCCGGCCACTCCTTCCTGCCCAACGGCATGCTCGGTGTCTTCGGCGGCAACCTCGGCGGCAACGGCGGCACCGGCGCCAAGCTCTCGCTGGTCTTCGACCCCTGGACGGAGACCTGGACCCGCAACCCCGACATGTCCGTCGGCCGCTGGTACCCCTCGGTGGTCACCGGCGCGGACGGCCGGCAGCTGATCATGTCCGGCCAGTCCGAGCTGGGCTGGGGCACCCCGACCCCGGTGGTGGAGCGCTTCCCCGCCAAGGGCTACCCGGTACCGACGCTGAAGACCGACACGCCGAAGAACACCCCGGTGGACCGGTTCAAGGTGGACGCCCCGTTCACCCTGGACTACCCGCACCTGTTCTCGCTGCGCGACGGCAACATCTACGCCTTCGGCCGCCAGCCGGACGAGCAGTGGTCCTTCGACCCGGTCCACGAGACCCGCAGCGACCTCCAGGCCCGCCCGGACGGCAAGAAGCGCAACTACGGCTCCGCCATCCCGCTGCCCGGCGGGGTGAACGGGCCCGACTCCGCGCTGGTCCTCGGCGGCGACCGGGACAACCCGAGCACCCTGCGGTTCGCCAACGGCACCTGGACGGCCGAGAAGTCCCGCGCCTTCGGCCGCACCCAGGACGACACCCTGCTGCTGCCCGACGGCACCCTGCTGACCGTCAACGGCGCGTACGACATCCGCGACTACGGCAACGGCCCGTACAACCCCAACGCCGACCTGAAGTACCGCCAGACGGAGCTGCGCGACGCCCAGGGCAACTGGCGGCTCGGCCCGGTCCAGCGGCTGCCGCGCGGCTACCACTCCAACGCCGTGGTCATGCCGGACGGGCGCGTCATGGTGACGGGCGACGAGCTGCAGCAGCTCGCCAACGACCCCAACATCAACGACGACATGAACGGCACCATCGAGATCTTCGAGCCGGCCTACCTGCACAAGGGCAACCGGCCCTCGCTCGACCGGGCGCCCACCACCCCGGTCGGCTTCGACAAGAAGTTCCTGGTCACCACGACCACCCCGGAGCGCGCCGCCAAGGCCGTCCTGCTCTCGCCCACCACCGCGACCCACTCGGTCAACACCAGCCAGCGCCACGTCGAGCTGCGGGTCACCAGCCGCGCCGGCAACCGGCTGGAGCTCCAGGCCCCGCCGGACGCCAAGGCCGCGCCGCCCGGCTGGTACATGCTCTTCCTCCTGAACGACCAGGGCGTGCCCAGCGTCGCGCAGTGGGTGCAGCTCGGCGCCTCCGCCTGATCCCGTCCGCCTCCCACCCGAACACCATCGAAGGACACCCCCATGGCAACGGATCTGAGACTGCGCCAGAGCGACGAGATCCAGGGCGACATCGTCGCCGGCTTCAAGAAGGACAACGTCACCCTGCTGTTTCTGAAGTTCGAGGATGCGGCCAGGGCCCGCACCTGGCTGCGGGCCCTGGCCCCGCAGATCGCCACCACCCGGCAGGTCGCCGACTTCAACGAGGCGTTCAGCGAGGCCCGCAGGTCCTCGGGCGGCGACGACCCGAAGACCCTGAAGGCCACCTGGCTCGGCGTCAGCTTCACCTACGAGGGCCTGCGCCAGCTCTCCGCCACCGACCCGTTCGAGCAGGCCCCGCCGACCGGCAGCGGCCTGGAGGCCTTCAAGGAGGGCTCCGCCAAGCGGGCCGGCGCGCTCGGGGACACCGGCGACAACTCCCCGGAGAACTGGCTCTTCGGCAACGGCAGGACCCAGCCGGTGCACGCCGTGCTGACGATCGCCTCGGACACCGAGGCCGACCTCGCGGCCGCCGTCACCGCCCAGCGCGAGTCGGCCGCCGAGTCCAGGATCGTCATCATCTTCCAGCAGAACGCCAAGACCCTGCTCGGCAGCCGCCGGGGCAAGGAGCACTTCGGCTTCAAGGACGGCATCAGCGAGCCCGGCGTCCGCTTCTTCGACCGGCCCAGCGCCGCCCGCCCGGAGGAGGTGGACGGCCACCCGGGCACCCGGATCATCCCGGCCGGCGAGTTCGTCGTCGGCGAGGAGCCCGCCCCCGGCAGCTTCACCGACTTCCCCGAGTGGGCGCGGAACGGCTCCTTCCAGGTCGTCCGCCGGCTCTCCCAGGACGTCCCCGGCTGGTGGTCGCAGATCTCCGTCAAGCTGAAGGAGCTCAAGCAGGCCAAGGCCGTCCCCGACACCGCCACCGCCGAATGGCTGGCCGCCCGGCTGGTCGGCCGCTGGCGCTCGGGCGCGCCGGTCTGCAAGCACCAGGACCGGGACGTCCCGTTCGACCCGACCGCCTCCTCGGACAACGACTTCGACTTCCGGGACGACCTGGAGGGCCTGGCCACCCCGCTCTTCTCGCACCTGCGCAAGAGCAGCCCGCGCGCCGGTCTGCAGGCGCCCAACCCCAGCCGCCCCCCGTTCGACGCCAAGGACCTCGACGGCCGGCGGATCATGCGGCGCGGCGCGCCCTACGGGCACCCGTTCGACCCGGCCTCCGAGGGCCCCGGCGGCCCGGACGACCCGCGCGGCCTGCTCTTCGTCTGCTACCAGGCGGACATCGCCCGGCAGTTCGAGTTCATCCAGGCGGACTGGATCGACCAGCCCGACTTCCCGCCCGGCCGCAACCCCCAGCCCGGCAAGGACCCGGTGATTACCGAGGCCGACAGCGTCGACTTCGAGAGCCGCGGCCCCGACGGCGCGATCCGGCACACCCCGCTGAGCTTCCAGCAGTTCGTCCAGACCCAGGGCTCGGTCTACGCCTTCGCCCCCTCCGTCTCCACCCTGCGGGCGCTCGCCGACGGGCGGCTCACCGGGCAGTCGCAGGGCCAGCAGGGCGGCGGCCAGCAGCAGCCGCAGCCCGGCAAGGCGTACCCCTGCGACGAGTTCGTCGCCGTCCCGGACCAGCAGCGCAAGGGCGGGCAGAGCCAGTACTGGGCGTTCCACGGCGAGCAGTGCCGCCGGATCTCGGTCGCGGACGGCGCCGCCCACACCGACCGCGCGGTCGAGGGCGACAGCCGGCTCACCACCTGGCCCTGCCTGCAGGGCGTCGGGCGGATCGACTGCGTGCTGCCGATGCCCGACCTGCAGAACCCCGGCGGCAAGAGCTGGTACTGGGTGTTCCACAGCACCGGCGGGCGCCAGCAGTACCGGGCCGTCTCGATCACCTGCGGCGGCGGGGGCTACACCAGCACCCTGGAGCGCCCGGACCGCGACCTCACGGCCTGGGGCTCGCTGGGCGGCGTCGGCCAGGTGAACTGCTTCCTCCCCGTGCCCGACCAGCAGCGGGTCGGCGGCAAGAGCTGGTACTGGGCGTTCCACACCACCGGCGGCCGGCAGGTCTACCGGCTGATCTCGGTGGCCGACGGCGCCGCCCACACCGACGTGCTGGAGCGTTCCGACCGCGAGCTGACCCAGTGGGGCTCGCTCGGCGGCATCGCCGGGGTGGACTGCTTCCTGCCCGTGCCCGACTGCCAGCGGGTGGGCGGCAAGAGCGAGTTCTGGGTCTTCCACGGCGAGGACTACCGCCGGATCTCGGTCTCCGACGGCAGCGGCCACCCCGACCGCCAGGTCGCCGGCGACCGCGCCTGCAGCAGCTGGAGCTCCCTGCTCTGACGCACTGAGGCACTGAGGCCTGAGGCACTGAGGCACTGACGGACCGTCGTCCCCCGGCGCGCACCCCGCGCACCGGGGGACGATCCGTCAGACCCCTGCCCTAGGCTGCCGCCATGGTGACCTTCGACGAGTTCCGGACCATGGCCCTCGCCCTGCCGTCGGCCGTGCAGCAGCCCACCTGGGAGATCGAGACCCTGCGGGTGGGCACGAAGATCTTCGCGATGGGCTCCCCGGACGGCGCGACGGTCAGCGTGAAGTCCACCCGGGAGGACCAACTGGAGCTGCTCGCCGCCGAGCCCGAGGTGTTCTCCTTCCCCAAGTACGTCGGCCGGCACGGCTGGGTGGGCGTCCGGCTCGACGCGGTCGACCCGGAGGAGCTGCGCGACCTGCTGACCGAGGCCTGGCGGCGCACCGCACCGAAGCGACTGGTCAAGGAGTTCGACGCACGGGCCGATGACTGAAACCGACCGGACACCCCCGGTTCATGTGACCCATCCCACAGTTTAGGGCGTGCCACCGGTCCCCCGGGCGCCCTAGGCTGGCCCAGGAAGTTGGCAGTCGTACCACCCTCCGGGCCCCGCCCGTGGAACGGTCACGGGCCCCTAGGGAGTTGACGCGATGCGCCGTCGGCGGTGGAAGCGTGTACTGATCGGTGCCTTCGCGGCCGGCGCCGTGCTTGCCGATGCCGGCGCGGCGGCGGCCCAGGCAGCCGCCTCCACCGAGCAGCTGGCGATCTCCACGCCCCCGGCCGGCAGCGCCGCCTGGGTCGAGGACCACTCCTTCGGGCGGTCCCTGCCGGACCCGGCCACCACCACGCCGGCCGCCGCCGCCGAGTTCTTCGCCTCCCTCGCCCCCACCGAGCTGGACCGGCTGATCAAGGACTACCCGCTGGTCGTCGGCAACTTCGACGGTGCCCCGGTGGAGCTGCGCTACCGCGCCAACCGGATCGCCCTCACCGCCGAGCGGGACCGCGCCCGGGCGCGCGCCGCCGACCGGAAGGTCGACTCCGACCTCCGCGCGCTGGCCGTCTCGCGCGCCAACGACGCCGACCACCTGCTCGCCCCCGAGCGACAGGTGCTCGCCTTCGACCCGCGCGGGCGCGGCCTGGTCACCGAGGTCTTCGGCGACCTCGCGGACGCCGACCGGATCTCCGTCCTGGTGCCCGGCTCGGACGCCGACCTCGGCCACTTCGACCAGGCCTCCGAGCCGCTGCGCTCCCCCGCCGGGATGGCCCGGGCGCTCTACGCCGAGGAGCACCGGCAGTCGCCCGGCACCCGGACCGCGGTGATCGCCTGGACGGGGTACGTCACCCCCTCGGGCCTCGGCCCGGACGCCGTCACCTCCCGCCTCGCCGACGTCGGCGCGCCCCGGCTGGGCCGTCTGCTGGCCGGGCTGAAGGAGACCACCCGGCCGGACGCGCCGCCCTCCCTGCTCTGCCACTCCTACGGCACGGTGGTCTGCGGCAACGCCGCACCGGACATCCCGCGGGCGGCCACCTCGCCGTCCGACACCGCCGGGGTCACCGACCTGATGGTGTTCGGCAGCCCCGGCATGGGCGTGCAGAGCACCTCCGAACTGGGCGCCGGCGTGCACGTCTGGGCGACCCGCAACGGCAGCGACTGGATCGGCAACGTGCCCTACCTGGAGGTCGGCGGGCTCGGCCACGGCGCCGACCCGACCTCGGCCGACTTCGGCGCCGAGCAGATCTCCTCGGCCCGCTCCTCCGGGCACAACGGCTACTTCGTCGCGGGCACCGACAGCCTGCACAACTTCGCGGCCATCGCCCTGGGCCACTACGAGGACGTGGTCCGCCCGGACCCGGAGGCCTGAGGGCCGATCGGTCCCGGCTGGTCCCGGTACACCCGGGCGGCCTCGGTGGCGGCCCGGGCCATCTCCCGGCGGGCGGCGGGCGGCGAGAGCACCTCGACGTCCATCCCGAAGGAGAGCAGCGCGCGGACGGCCGCCGGCGACTGGAAGCCCATGGCCAGCTCGACCCACTCCTCGGGGGGCCCGGCGCCCGTCTCCGGTGGCGCGGCGGTGAGCCGGGTGCCGTGGATCCGGATGAACAGGTCCAGCCGCCCGCGCCGCACCCGGACGTTCACCGACACCTCCTTCGGCATCCGCTCCACCTGTTCGCGCAGCACCGCCCAGACCTCGCCGAGGCCCAGGCCCGGACGGCGGCGCACCGGCTCCTCGGCCGTCTCCGCGGCCAGTACCCGGTCGGCCCGGAACAGCCGGGGCTCGCCCTGCAGGTCGGCCACCAGGTACCAGACGGCGGCCTTGCTGACCAGGCCGTAGGGGTCGACGGTGTACTCGACCGGGGCGGGCGCGCCGCTGTGCCGGTAGCGCAGCCGCAGCCGCCGGTCGGCGAACACGGCGTGCTGGAGCTCCCCGAGGTCCGGCCCGGGGGGCGAGCCGGGCTGGAGCCAACGGGCCGGGTCGACCAGGATCCGCTCGCTGATCCGCTCGGCGGCCGGGCGGTGCGGGGCGGGCAGCGCGGCCATCACCTTGCGCAGGGCCGAGCCGAGCGCGCCGTCCAGCCCGAGGTCGCTGTGCGCTCCCTGGGCGGAGAGCACGAACAGGGCGCGGGCCTCGTCGGCGGTCAGGCCGCTGACGTCGGTGCGGTAGCCGGGCAGCAGGCTGATCCCGCCGTGCCGGCCGCGCTCGGTGTAGACCGGGACGCCGGCCGCCGAGAGCGCCTCGACATCGCGGTAGATGGTGCGGACCGACACCTCCAGCCGGTCGGCCAGTTCGGTGGCGGGCACCCGGCCGCGGGTCTGGAGCAGCAGCAGGATCGAGAGCAGGCGGTCGGCCTTCATGCCCAGAGGATCTCAGAAATCCTGACGCTCCTTGTCAGGTTTTACCGGGAGATTGCCTCCGAGAGCGAAACCCCTGCGAATCGACGGAGTTGACCCCGCGTGGACACCACCCAGGACCCCCGCCCGCTGTACCTGCTCGCCCTCGGACAGCTGGAGAAGCTGATCGCCGAGGTCACCCCGGAGGCGCTGGGGCGGCCGACCCCGTGTACCGAGTACGACCTGCGGCAGCTGCTCGGCCACGTGGTCGGCGGGGTGCACCGGCTCGCCTACATCGGCGAGGGCGGCCTCGCCCACGACGTGGTGGCGGCGACCGGCGAGCAGCCGGACGACGGCTGGCCGGCCGCGCTCGACCGGGCCCGGGCCCGGGTCACCGCCGCCTGGGCGGACGACGCGAAGCTGGACCGCCCGGCCGTCGCGCCCTGGGGCGAGGTGCCGGGCCGGGCGGCGGTGGGCGGCTACGTCATGGAGACCGTCACCCACGCCTGGGACATCGCCCGGGCGCTCGGCAGCGACCTCGTCCTGGACGAGCAGCTGGCCGGGACGGCCCTGGCGATCGCCCGGGCCGTGCTGCCGCCCGAGCCCCGCGGCGGGGCCGTCCCGTTCGGCGAGGCGCGGACCGCGCCCGAGGGCGCGGACGCCGCCACCCGGCTGGCGGCCTGGCTGGGCCGCGAGGTCTGACCCTCACCCGGGGAGCGGCCGCGCCCCCTGCTACTCGCGGCCGACCGAGGTGAACGCCATGTCCGGGTAGCGGTCGCCGGCCACCCGGCCGGCGATCGGCTCCAGCACCGCCAGTTCCTCGGCGGTGAGCCGCAGGGTGGCGGCCGCGGTGTTCTCGGCCAGTCGGGTGCGCTTGCGGGTGCCCGGGATCGGGACCACCGTCAGCCCGTGCACCTCGGAGCGCTGGTGCACCCAGGCGAGCGCCACCTGGGCGGTGGTGATCCCGCGCGCCGCCGCGATCTCCCGGACCGGCTCGACCAGCGCGAGGTTGGCCGCCGCGTTCGCACCGCTGAACCGGGGCTGGGTGCGGCGCACGTCGTCCGCCGGCAGCTCCTCGGCGGCGGCGAAGGACCCGGTCAGGAAGCCGCGCCCGAGCGGCGAGTAGGGCACGAAGGCTACGCCCAGCTCGGCGGCGGCCCGCACCGCCGAGCGCTCGACGTCCCGGGCGAAGACCGACCACTCGGACTGCAGGGCGGCGATCGGGTGCACCGCGTGCGCCTCGCGCAGCTCGGCCCCGGTCACCTCGGAGAGCCCGAGGTGGCGCACCTTGCCGGCCGCCACCAGCTCGGCCATCGCGCCGACCGACTCGGCGATCGGCACGGCCGGGTTGCGGCGGTGCATGTAGTAGAGGTCGATGACGTCCACACCGAGGCGGCGCAGCGAGGCGTCCACGGCGGTCCGGATGTACGCCGGCTCGTTGCGGACGGCTCGGTACAGCGGGTCGTCGGCCTTGCGCTCGACGCCGAACTTGGTGGCCAGCACCACCCGGTCGCGGTTGGCCCGGACGAACGGGCCGATCAGCTCCTCGTTGCGGCCGGCGCCGTACTGGTCGGCGGTGTCGAGGAGGGTGACGCCGGCCTCCAGGGCGGCGTCCAGGGTGGCGAGGGCCTCGGCGGTGTCGGTCGGGCCGTAGAACTCGCTCATGCCCATGCAGCCGAGGCCCTGGACGCCCACGGTCGGGCCGTCGGTGCCGAGCTGCGCGGTGGGAAGGACGGGGAGGGTCATGCGCTCTGCTTCTTCCTCTGCGGGCGGTCCGCCGGTTCGCCGCTGTCGGCGATCTTCCCGGCGTAGAGATCGATCTTGTAGTCGATGACGGCGAGGGTCGCGTGGAGGTCGGCGATCCGCTGCCGGACCTCCTCGCGGTGGGCGACCAGCAGGTCGCGCCGGTCCTCCAGGGTCTGCTCACCCCGGCGGGCCAGTTCGACGTACCGGAGCATGTCGGCCACCGACATGCCGGTCAGCCGCAGCCGGCCCAGGAAGGCCAGCCGGTGCAGGTCGGCGTCGCAGTAGCGGCGCTGGCCCGACGCGGAGCGGTCGACCGGATCGAGCAGGCCGATCCGCTCGTACCAGCGCAGCGTGTGGGCGGTCAGTCCGCTGGCCACCGCGACCTCGCTGATGCCGTGCCTCGGGGTCCGGTCCGGTTCGCCGGTCGGCGTGCGGAAGACCTGATCGCAGGTACGCAGGTCCACCTTGATCGACGCGAGCGTTGCCATCTGCCAAACCCCCTGTGGTGAGCGGTGTCCATGACGCTAGTGAGTTAGAGCGCACTCCAAGCAAGCCTCCCACCCGGGTGCTCCCGGCATCCGGCTCCGGGCCCCGGTTAGAGTCGGGCCCATGCAGAGCTTGCGGATGATCGAGAACTGGCCGGTGCCGAACGCCGCGGTGGCCGTCGTACGGGGTGCGGACGGCGCGCTGCTGGGCGGGCACGGGCCGCAGCAGCACCTCTTCCCGCTGGCGTCGGTGACCAAGCTGCTCACCTCGTACGCCGTGCTGGTCGCCGTCGAGGAGGGCGTGTTCGAGCTGGACTCCCCGGCCGGGCCCGCCGGTTCGACCGTCCGGCACCTGCTGGCGCACACCTCGGGGCTGGCCTTCGACGAGCACCGGGTGATGGCCGAGCCGGGCAACCGCCGGCTGTACTCCAACGCCGGGTTCGACGTGCTGGCGCAGACCCTGGCGCAGACCTCCGGCATCGAGTTCGGCCGGTACGCCGCCGAGGCGGTGTTCGAGCCGCTGGGCATGCGCTCGACGCTGATCAACACCGCGCACAAGTCCCCGGCCGGGGCCGGCGGCCTGTCCACGGCGGCGGACCTCGCGCTGTTCGCGGCCGAGCTGCAGTCGCCCAAGCTGCTGGACCCGTCCACCCTGCGGGCCGCCACCCGCGAGGTGGCCTTCCCCGGCACCAGCGGCGTACTGCCGGGCTTCGGCCACCGCCGGCCGAACGACTGGGGCCTCGGCTTCGAGATCCGCGACGGCAAGGCACCGCACTGGACGGGCACCACCAGCTCGCCCGCGACCTTCGGCCACTTCGGCCAGTCCGGCACCTTCCTCTGGGTGGACCCGGAGGCGGGCGCGGCCTGTGTCGCGCTCACCGACCGGGACTTCGGCCCGTGGGCGGCCGAGGTCTGGCCCGTGCTCACCGACGCCGTGCTGGCCGAACTTCGGGGCTGAGGCCGCCCGGTACGGCCCGGTCGGGCGGCTCAGCCGTACGAGAGCGGCGAGTGCATCTCCCAGAGCAGCAGCTCGGCGCCCGCCTCCCCGGCCGTCGGGTCGGCGAAGGCCCCGCCGGTGATCCGCACGCTGTCGCCGGGCACCATCGAGCGACCGCCGCCCTGCGGGCCCGGGACGGTGCGGTAGCCGAGCGATCCCGCCGTCAGGTGCGCGTACCGCCAGGCGGCGGCGGGCGGTTGCGGCAGCGGCTGCCAGGGGCCCGCGGTGGCCAGCCAGAGCGCCGTGTCGCGCCGCCGCAGCCGCAGGGCGTCCGTCCCGGCGTCCCGGGCCAGGCCGGAGGCGAGCAGCGTCAACCCGTCGGCGGCGGGCTCCACCCGGCGCAGCCCGTACGCCGGGGCCGCGTCGAACACGTCCGGCTGGAGCCACATCTGAACGAAGCGCACCGGGCCGTCGGCACCGCCGACGTTGCGCTCGGTGTGGGTGACGCCGGAGCCGGAACTCAGGTGCTGGAGCATGCCGGGCCGGACCACGCCGCTGTGGCCCTGCGAGTCGCGGTGGGCGAGCGCGCCCTCCAGCACCCAGGTGAGGATCTCGGTGTCGCGGTGCTTGTGCTCGGCGAACCCCGCACCGGGCGCGAGCAGTTCCTCGTTGCAGGCGAGCAGCGCGCCGAAGTGGGTGTTCCTCGGGTCGTAGTGGCCCGCGAAGGAGAACGCGTGTCTGGTCTCGATGCCCTCGTCCGGGGTGGAGAGGTAGCGCTCGGCGGCACGGCGCAGGTCGGCGCGGGGGCGGGCGGGGGCGTCGGTCACGGGCCCACGGTAGCGGGTGTGACCACTGCCACCGTGTCCGTGAACCGGGGGTTGTGCACGAGCAGTCACTCCGGTGAGGCAGTCTTGTCCTTGTGCCAGCCGCCTCCGCGAACTCCAAGAGCGATCCCACCGCCAAGCCCGACAAGAGCGGGAAGAGCCCGACGCCCGGGGCCGGGCGAGACCGGCCGGGCCGCGCGGCGCCCCGGCTGACGGCCCAGGAGCGCAGACTCGCCGCCGATCGGGCCGAGCGCCGGGCCGCCACCCTGAAGCGGCTGGAGAAGTCCTCGGGCAAGCTGGCCACGGCCGCGATCGCGCGGATGGACGACCAGCTCGGCTGGTACCGGCGGATGCCGCCGGAGCACCGCTCCTGGATCGGCCTGGTCGCCCAGGCCGGTATCGCCGCCTTCACCGAGTGGTACCGCCGCCCGGACGCCCCGCAGGCGATCTCCACCGATGTCTTCGGCACCGCCCCGCGCGAGCTGACCAGGGCCATCACCCTGCGCCAGACCGTCGAGCTGATCCGCACCACGATCGAGGTGATGGAGGAGGCCATCGAGGAGGTGGCCGCCCCCGGCGACGAGGCGGACATGCGCGAGTCCGTCCTGGTCTACGCCCGGGAGATCGCCTTCGCGACCGCCCAGGTGTACGCACAGGCGGCCGAGGCGCGCGGCGCCTGGGACGCCCGGCTGGAGGCCCTGGTCGTCAACTCGCTGCTCTCCGGCGACGCCGACGAGGGCGTGCTGTCCCGGGCCGCGGCGCTCGGCTGGGGCCAGCCGAGCCAGGTGCGGGTGGTGATGGGCAGCGCCCCGGACGGGGACAGCGAGCTGGTGGTGGAGGCGATCCGCCGGGCCGCCCGGTACGCCAAGCTGCACGTGCTGACCGGGGTGCTGGGCAAGCGCCTGGTGGTGGTGGTCGGCGGCGACAAGGAGCCGGTGCACGCGGCCCGCGCGCTGATCGGCCAGTTCGCGCCCGGCCCGGTGGTGGTCGGCCCGACCGTGCCCGACCTGCTGTCGGCGACCCGCTCGGCGCACGCCGCGGCCGCGGGCCTGCGGGCCTGCGCGGCCTGGCCGGACGCGCCGCGCCCGGTGCTGGCCGACGATCTGCTGCCCGAACGCGCGCTCGCCGGGGACCAGGCGGCCCGCCGCCAGCTGGTGGAGGAGATCTACACACCGCTGGACGAGGCGGGTTCGGCACTCCTGGAGACCTTGAGTGTCTATCTGGAGCAGGCCTCCTCCCTGGAGGGCGCTGCCAGAATGCTCTTCGTCCACCCCAACACTGTGCGCTACCGGCTCCGACGTGTGACAGACGTCACGGGCTACGCTCCTTCGGACGTGCGTTCGGCGTTCACCCTGCGTATCGCACTGGCGCTGGGCCGACTCGCGGCGACCGGGGAGCAGAACTGACCAGGCTGTAGGGAACTTACAATCCCCGATGCTTTTCTTCGTTACCGTCGCCTACCCGCCCCCGGGCGCCTGGCGAGAGAGGGTTGAACCGTGCTCGTAATCGTCGCCCCTGGACAGGGTGCCCAGACCCCCGGTTTCCTCAGCCCCTGGCTGGAGCTCGACGGTGTCGCCGACCGGCTTCGCGGCTGGTCGGAGGTCGCCGGGCTCGACCTGGTGCACGCCGGTACCGAGGCGTCCGCCGAGGACATCAAGGACACCGCCGTCGCCCAGCCGCTGCTGGTCGCGGCCGGCCTGGTCACCGCCCGCGCGCTCTTCCCCGACGAGGACCGCGCCCGTGAGCTGGTCGGCGCCGTGGCCGGCCACAGCGTCGGCGAGATCACCGCCGCCGCCGGCGCCGGGGTGCTCACCGCCCATGACGCGCTGACCTTCGTCCGCGAGCGCAGCCTGGCGATGGCCGAGGCCGCCGCCGCCACCGAGACCGGCATGGTCGCCGTCCTCGGCGGCGAGCCGGAGGTCGTCGCGGCCAAGCTCGCCGAGCACGGCCTGACCGCGGCCAACAACAACGGCGGCGGCCAGATCGTGGCGGCCGGCACGCTGGCCCAGCTGGAGGCCCTCAAGGCCGACCCGCCGACCGGTGCGCGGCTGATCGCGCTCAAGGTCGCCGGCGCGTTCCACACCGACCACATGGCCCCGGGCGTCGAGCGGCTGGCCAAGCTGGCCCCGACCCTGCCGGTCGCGGACCCGAAGGTCGCGTACGTCTCCAACCGGGACGGCGCGGTCGTGGCCTCCGGCGCCGAGGTGCTCGACCGCCTCGTCTCCCAGGTGTCCAACCCGGTCCGCTGGGATCTCTGCATGGAGACCCTCCGGGAGCTGGGTGCGACCGCCGTCATCGAGCTCGCTCCCGCGGGCACCCTCACCGGACTGGTCAAGCGCAACCTCAAGGGTGTGGCGACGCTTGCCCTCAAGACCCCCGCCGATCTGGACAAGGCCCGCGCACTCGTGGCGGAGCACGGCGGTAAGGATCAGGAGACCAAGGCATGAGTGTGCCCCAGATCAAGCCGGTCACCGGCTCCCAGTACTCGCGCATCCACGGCGTCGGCGGCTACCGCCCGGTCCGGGTGATCCCCAACGCCGAGGTGCTGAACTGGATCGACTCCTCGGACGAGTGGATCCGCACCCGCAGCGGCATCGCCGAGCGTCGCTGGGCCGGTCCCGAGGAGAGCGTCGCCGAGATGTCGGTGCAGGCCTCCGGCAAGGCGATCGCCCAGGCCGGGATCACCCCGGACCAGATCGGCGGCGTGATCGTCGCGACCGTCTCGCACCTCAAGCAGACCCCGGCCATCGCCACCGAGATCGCCGAGCGGCTCGGCTGCGGCACCGCCCCGGCCTTCGACATCTCGGCCGCCTGCGCCGGGTTCGGCTACGGCCTGAGCCTGGCCGACGGCATGGTCCGCGGCGGCAGCGCCGAGTACGTCCTGGTGATCGGTGTCGAGCGGCTCAGCGACCTGACCGACCAGTCGGACCGCTCGACCGCCTTCATCTTCGGCGACGGCGCCGGCGCCGCGATCGTCGGCCCGTCCGACACGCCCGGCATCGGCAAGGTCGTCTGGGGTTCGGACGGCTCCCAGAAGGACGTCATCTCGCAGACCGAGGCCTGGGACACCGCCTTCGCGAAGGAGGACGCCGTCAACGGCGTCGGCGCGGAGACCAGGTGGCCGGCCCTGCGCATGGAGGGCCAGGCGGTCTTCCGCTGGGCCGTCTGGGAGATGGCCAAGGTGGCCCAGCAGGCGCTGGACGCCGCCGGGGTCACCGCCGACCAGCTCGGCGCGTTCATCCCCCACCAGGCGAACATGCGCATCACCGATGCCATGATCAAGAAGCTTCAGCTGCCCGACTCGGTGCCGGTCGCCCGCGACATCACCGAGACGGGGAACACGTCCGCGGCGTCCATCCCGCTGGCGATGGAGCGCATGCTGGAGAGCGGCGAGGCCCGAAGTGGCGACCTCGCGCTGATCATCGGGTTCGGGGCGGGTCTGGTCTACGCGGCCGCAGTCGTTACGCTCCCCTAGGCGCGTTTCGCCCCATCCCATCCACAAGCCTGCGTCCGTCCGCCGGACGGCCGCATTCAACACCGAAGAGGAGCAGCCAGTATGGCTACCAAGGACGAGGTCCTGGAAGGTCTCGCTGAGATCGTCAACGAGATCGCCGGCATCCCGGCCGAGGACGTCGAGGTCGACAAGTCCTTCACCGACGACCTTGACGTCGACTCGCTCTCCATGGTCGAGGTCGTCGTGGCCGCCGAGGAGCGCTTCGACGTGAAGATCCCGGACGACGAGGTCAAGAACCTCAAGACCGTCGGCGACGCGGTGGACTACATCCTCGCCAACGCCTGAGCGATCACCCCGCTCGATGCCTGACCGTCGGCCGGCCCCGTGCCGACCGGCGTTCCGGCCGGGGCGCCCCACCGGGCGCCCCGGCCGGGCCCCACCTCCGGCTCGCCGCCGAACCGCACACGTGAGAGAAGAAGATCCAGTGACCGCTGAAAACCGTACCGTGGTCGTCACGGGTATCGGCGCCTTCACGCCGCTGGGCGGCGACGCCGCCACCACCTGGGAGAACCTGGTCGCCGGGCAGTCGGGAGTCGCCGTGCTGACCGACGAGTGGGCCGCCGACCTGCCCGTCCGGATCGGCGCGCGCGTCGCGATCGAGCCGGGCGAGATCCTGCCCCGCCCGCTGGCCCGCCGGCTGGACCGCTCGGCGCAGTTCGCGCTGATCGCCGCCCGCGAGGCCTGGGCCGACGCCGGGTACGAGACCCCGGCCACCGACAACTCCTCCAAGCTCGCCCCCGAGCGCCTGGGCGCCGTGGTCGCCTCCGGCATCGGCGGCGTGAGCACCCTGCTCGACCAGTACGACATCCTGCGGGAGAAGGGCGCCCGCAAGGTCTCCCCGCACACCGTCCCGATGCTGATGCCCAACTCCCCGGCGGCCAACGTCGGCCTGGAGGTCGGCGCCCGCGCGGGTGTGCACACCCCCGTCTCCGCCTGCGCCTCCGGCGCCGAGGCGATCGGCTACGCGATCGAGATGATCCGCACCGGCCGCGCCGACGTCGTGGTGGCCGGCGGCACCGAGGCCGCGATGCACCCGCTGCCGATCGCCGCGTTCGCCAACATGATGGCGATGTCCAAGAAGAACGACGAGCCGCAGACCGCCTCGCGCCCGTACGACAAGGGCCGGGACGGCTTCGTGCTGGGCGAGGGCGCCGGCATCGTCGTGTTGGAGTCGATCGAGCACGCCGAGGCGCGCGGGGCCCGGATCTACTGCGAGGCCGTGGGCCAGGGCCTGTCCTCGGACGCCCACCACATCGCCCAGCCCGAGCCCACCGGCGCCGGCGTGGCCCGGGCGCTCGCCGACCTGTTCGAGCGCAACGACATCTCCAAGGCCGAGATCGTGCACGTCAACGCGCACGCCACCTCGACCCCGCAGGGCGACACCGCCGAGCTGAAGGCGCTGCGCCGGGAGCTGGGCGACGACCTGGACCACATCGCCATCTCGGCGACCAAGTCGATGACCGGCCACCTGCTGGGCGGCGCGGGCGGCATCGAGACCGTCGCCACCGTGCTGGCGCTGTACCACCGGATCGCCCCGCCGACCATCAACGTCGACGAGCTGGACGACGACGTGGACGCGGACATCGTGCGCGACGTGGCCCGTCCGCTGCCCGAGGGCCGGATCGCGGCGCTGAACAACTCGTTCGGCTTCGGCGGCCACAACGTGGTGCTGGCCTTCCGCAGCGTCTGACCGGACCGCACGAAGGGGCCGGCCGCTCGTACCGAGCGGCCGGCCCCTTCGTCGTACCCGCGGTCTCAGACCACCTGGTGCAGCCAGCGCACCGGGGCGCCCTCGCCGGCGTAGCGGAACGGCTCCAGCTCGTCGTCCCAGGGTTTGCCGAGCAGCCGGGAGATCTCCGCCTCCAGGTCGGCGCCCTCGCTGCGGGAGCGCAGCAGGACGGCGCGCAGCCGGTCCTCGGGGATCAGGATGTCCCCGTGGATGCCCGTGACGGCATGGAAGATGCCGAGTGTGGGCGTGCTGCTGTACCGCTCGCCCTCCGCCGTGGCGCAGGGCTCGCTGGTGACCTCGTAGCGCATCAGCTGCCAGCCGCGCAGCGCGGAGGCGAGCTTCGAGGCCGTACCGGGCTCACCCTGCCAGGAGAGCTCGGCGCGCCAGTGTCCGGGTGCGGCCGGCTGGCGGATCCAGTCCAGGCTCACCCGCACACCGAGCACTCCCGCGACGGCCCACTCGACGTGCGGGCACAGCGCGCGGGGCGCGGAGTGGACGTACAGGACTCCACGTGTCGTCACCGGGACCTCCAGGCTGTGGACGAGGGTCGCCTTCCCCAGCTGCCTCGTGTCAGTGCCTGTAGTTGATCCACAGTTACCCACGTTAGCCGACATTAAGCCACTAAATTGAGCAAAACGGACAGGCTTTCGCTCAATGCTAGTCGAATCCTCAACGAGGTCCACCCCTCGGTGGGATCTCTCCCCCGAACGGCCCCATACGAGGCGCAACCACCGTACCGCGCCTCCCCGCACCGCGGCTGACGCACTTTCGGATCCGGCCGGAATGCGGTAGTGCGGCCCGATCCCCAGCGCCCGGTACGCAAACCGCCCCGCACGCCCGGGCGGGGCGGCGGGGCGACCGAGAGGCCTAGGGTCCTGATTCGGCGTCATCCGTCGAGGCGGACGACCATCTTGCCGGTGTTGACGCCGCGCAGCAGGTCCAGGAAGGCCTGCACGGTGCGCTCGAAGCCGTCCACGACGGTCTCCTCGTTGCGCAGCGAGCCGTCCTGCAGCCAGCCGCCGACCTCGGCGACGAACTGCGGCTGCAGGGCGGCGTGGTCGCCCACCAGCACGCCCTCCAGGCGCAGCCGCTTGCCGATCACCAGCGCCAGGTTGCGCGGGCCCACCGGGGCGGAGGTCTCGTTGTACTGGGCGATCGCGCCGCACAGCACGGCCCGGCCGTGCGGGTTGAGCGCGCCGATCGCGGCCTCCAGGTGGTCGCCGCCGACGTTGTCGAAGTACACGTCGATGCCGTCCGGGGCGGCCTTGGCGAGCTGCTCGGCGACCGGGCCGTCCTTGTAGTTGAAGGCGGCGTCGAAGCCGTACTCGTCGACCAGCTTGGCGACCTTGTCCGCACTGCCGGCCGAGCCGACGACCAGCGCCGCGCCCTTGAGCCGGGCGATCTGGCCGACCATCGAGCCGACCGCGCCAGCCGCGCCGGAGACGAAGACCCTGTCACCCTCCTTGAGGCCGGCGACGGCCAGCAGGCCGGCATAGGCGGTCAGGCCGGTCATGCCGAGCACGCCGAGGTAGGCGGACAGCGGCACGGACGGGTCGACCTTCACCGCGCGCCGGGCGTCCACGGTGGCGTACTCGCGCCAGCCGAGCCCGTGCAGCACCGCGTCGCCCGGCGCGAAGCCCTCGGCCCCGGAGGCGACGACGTAGCCGACGGCGCCGCCGTCCATCGCCTCGCCCAGCTGGAACGGCGGGATGTAGGACTTCACGTCGTTCATCCGGCCACGCATGTACGGGTCGACCGAGAGGTACGCGTTGCGGACCAGGATCTCGCCCGGGCCGGGGGTGCGGACCGGCGCCTCGACCAGCGCGAAGTCGGCGGGGACGGGCCAGCCCTGCGGGCGGGCGGCCAGGTGCCATTCGCGGGCGGTGGCGGGCGCTGCCTGGTCTGCCATGAGTGGTACTCCCTGCTTGCATGAAAGGTTGACTTACTGAAGTAACGATGGGCATGAAAGGTTCATGTTGTCAAATGTTCAGGTAGACTCCGAGGCATGGACACCCAGCCGACCGGGGCCGCCACGCCGCAGTCCGACGAGATCACCCGCGAGGTCGTCGACCTCATGGCCAATCTGGTCGGGCTCTTCCATCGCGAGTACGAGGAGGCCGCGGCCGCCCGCTCGCTCACCGGCGCGCAGGCCAAGGTGCTCGCCCTGCTGCGGCGCGGGCCGATGCCGATGCGCCACATCGCACAGACGCTGAGCTGCGAGCCGTCCAACATCACCGGGATCGTCGACCGCCTGGAGTCGCGCGGCTTCGTGACCCGCGAGGCCGACCGGCAGGACCGCCGGGTGAAGCTGGTCGCCGCCACCGACACCGGCGCGGCCGCCTCCGAGGAGCTGCGCGAGTCGCTCAACTTCGCCCGCGAGCCGCTGGCCGCCCTCGACGCCGAGGAGCGCACCGCCCTGCGGGACCTGCTGCGCCGGATGCTGTCCGGCGCCTCCGGACCGGGGGCCTGACCAGGGCGCCCGATCCGGGCACCCCCGGGCACCGGCGTGAGCAGCATCACAGTCGGAATGCCTGATCCGGGCCATATTCGTCGGCCATCGGATGTAACCGAACACTTCCCCGAAACGTCTAACGTTCGAGTACTCGGCACCGGCCTGTCCAGGCCGGTCGCCGCACGCACCGACACGAGAAGACGGGGGCCCGGGGACGATGAGCAGCAGCTCGCGCAGGCGGCGCATCGTACGAACCGCCGTAGGGCTTGCCGCCGTCCTGGTGCTGTCCATCGCGGGCGCCGGGGCCTGGTTCTACCACCGGCTCGACAGCAACATCACCACCTTCGACCCGGGCGGCGTGGCCACCACCCGCCCGCCGGCGCCCGTCCCGGTCACGCCCGGCGCCTCCGTCCCGGTCAACGTCCTGCTGCTCGGCTCGGACACCCGGGACGACGGCAACGCCGACCTCGGCGGCGGCGACGAGGGCGTGGGCCACTCCGACACCGCGATCCTGCTGCACATCTACGCCGACCACAAGCACGCCGTCGGCGTCTCCATACCCCGGGACACCCTGGTGACCATCCCGTCCTGCAAGCTGCCGAGCGGCCGCTGGACGGAACCGCGGACGAACCAGATGTTCAACTCGGCCTTCACCGTCGGCGAGTTCCCCAAGGGCAACCCGGCCTGCACGCAGAACACCGTCGAGGCGCTGACCGGGCTGCGGATCGACCACACCATCGTGGTCGACTTCAAGGGCGTCGCGGCGATGACCGAGGCCATCAACGGCGTGGACATCTGCGTCCCCAACGACGTCAACTCGCACAACATCAAGCTCAGGAAGGGGCTGCAGAAGATCGCCGGCCAGCCGGCCGTGGACTACCTGCGGGCCCGCTACGGCTTCGGCGACAACTCCGACATCGGACGGATGAAGCGCCAGCAGGCCTTCCTCTCCTCGATGATCAAGAAGATCCAGGGCCTCGGGTTCTCACTGCCCACCCTGCTCCCGCTGGCCGACGCCGCCACCCGCTCGCTCACCGTCGACGAGAACCTCGGCACCGCGCTGAAGCTGGTGGACTTCGCCCAGTCGCTGCAGAGCATCAAGCTCTCCGACATCACCTTCGTCACCACGCCCTGGCGCTTCGCCGGCGACCGGGTCGCCCTGGTCCACCCCGACGTGGACACGCTGTGGAGGCTGCTGCGCGAGGACCGCACCCTGGACGGCCAGAGCACCGGCCAGACCGAGGGCACCCCCGCCGCCACCGCCACGCCGACCGCCGCCGCGCCCTCCCCCACCGCGCTGACGCCCGAGCAGGCCGCCGCGCCCGTCGTGGTGGTCAACGGGGTCGGCACCTCCGGCCTGGCCGGCAAGGCCGCGGAGACGATCCGGGCCAAGGGCTTCCAGAACGTCGTCCTGGGCGCCGTCGACGGCGGGCGGCTGCGGACCGAGATCGCCTACGGCCCCGCGCTGAAGAGCGTCGCCGAGCAGCTGGCCCCGCTCTTCCCGCAGGCGCGGCTGGTCGAGGAGCCGGGCTCGGAGGACGTCACCGTCACCCTCGGCCGGGACTACCACCCGACCGCCGCCACCGGCCTCGACTCCCTCGGCGCCGCCCCCGGCGCCACCGTCCCCACCCCCGGCGCCGCCCCGACCGCGGGTGCCACGCCGACGCCCAGCGGCGTCCCCACCGGCATCGCCGAGAACTCCCGCAACGCCGACACCGACCCCTGCGCCAACCTCACCTTCGGCTAGTGCCGCACTAGGTCCTGTCCGGCCGATCGCGCGCCCCGCGCGGTCGGCCGGGGCGTGCGGACGGACCCTACGGTGCCGAGCCCTCGTCCGACGGGTCCGGCAGACCGGTGACGACCGCGGTCAGCCTGGTCCCCGGCGGGAAGGCGCCGGCCGCGGCCAGCCCGTGCACGGCGGCGAGGAGCTTCGCCACGTAGCGCCGCTCCAGCGCGACGCCGTGCCGCCGCTCGAAGTCCTCCGCGAAGGCGGCCAGCGCGGCCGGGACCCGACCGTAGCCGCCGCCGTGGTGGTCGTGGTCGATCCGCCAGTTGTCGAACTCGCGCCCGTACGCGGCCCTGTGCAGCCGCGTCACCTCGTCCTCCAGGTAGCCCTGGCCGCCGCGCAGCACGGCCACGCCCAGCGCCCGCGCCCCCGGCGGCAGTCCGGCCGCGATGCCCGCGAGCGTGCCGCCGGTGCCGACCGGGCAGCAGACCACGTCCCGCTCGCCGAGGTCGGGCAGCTCCGCCGGGATCTGCGCCGCACCGACCGCCGCGAGCGCGTTGGAACCGCCCTCCGGCAGCACCAGGCACGGGCCCCAGCGCCGCTGCAGCTCCGCCTCGGCCGTACCCCCGGACGCCCCGGACGCCCCGCGGCCGGTCGCCTCCCGGTACGCCGACCGCGGCAGGAACGCCAGCTCCATCCCCGCCGCCTCGGCCGCCCGCAGCGACCAGTTGCGCGGGGCCCCGGCCAACTCCTCGCCCCGGACCAGCCCGACGCTCTCCAGCCCGAGCGCCCGGGCCGCCACGGCCACCGCCCGCAGGTGCGTGGAGTACGCCCCGCCGAAGGTCAGCAGCCTGGTGTGCCCCTGCTCGACGGCCGCCGACAGATTGGGGCCGAGCTTGCGCCACTTGTTCCCCGGCACGCTCGGGTGCAGCAGGTCGTCCCGCTTGAGCCTCAGCTCCACCCCGGTACGCGCCAGCGCCTCGTCGGTGCAGTCGATCAGCGGGGTCGGCGACAGGGCGGGTTCGAGCATCGGGTCAGGATACGGAACGCCGAGCGGTCCGCTCCCCCGGGCGGCCCGTTCGCCCCCGCGCCGCCGCCCCGGCCGCCGGATGTCCCCACAGCGGGTGAACCACGGCGTGGCACGTTCGGGATCCGGCCACTCCTGCTCTACAGTTCCACTGGTGACCGCAGGGGTGTTTCCCCAGGTCAGAACCCACGTGGACCGGAGGCCCGCAGAACGGCGGGCGGATGGTGTGGGGCGGGTGGGACTCGAACCCACGACCAAGGGATTATGAGTCCCCTGCTCTAACCGGCTGAGCTACCGCCCCGGTTCGCCGTGCGCGCCGGTCACCCGGTCGCGGCAGCAGCAGACGGCCCCGAAAGGCCGTCCCGGGCAGCATAGCCGGTCGGTCAGCCGTGGTGCGCGCCGGGGGCGCACATGGGTACGCAGGCCATCGCGCCTCCCCGGACGGCGCAGGCCCGCTGGCGGGCGGCCAGGGGCGCCGGGAGCCTGGGCGGATGACGGTACGTGAGCTGGCCGCGGTCGGCGCCGCCCTGCTGGCCCTGGCGGCCGCGGGCTGCACCACCGCCGCGGGCCCCGGCGGCAGCACCCCGACGGTGAGCTCGCACCCGCCCTCGACACCCGCCGCCGACAGCCACGGCTGGAGCAGGGACCGGCTGCGCGGCGCCGTCGCCCGGCACACCGGCGTCACCCGCACCGCCAAGCCCAGCGTGCTCAACGGACTGGTCGGCGCCGTCTTCACCCGCAACGCGGACGGCGACCACTTCTGCACCGCCAGCGTGGTCGACAGCGCCGGGCTCAACCTGGTCATCACCGCCGCGCACTGCGTCTGGGACCCGAAGCTCGGCCAGCGCGGCGACCTGGTCTTCGTGCCCGGTTACCGGGACGGCGACGCCCCGAGCGGTGTCTGGCCGCTGCTGGCGGTCACCGTCGACCAGGCCTGGAAGGACGGCGCCGACCCGGACGTGGACGTCGCCTTCGCGGTCGTCCAGGCGCAGAACGGCCAACAGGTGCAGCAGGTGCTCGGCGCGAACCGGCTGGGCATCGACCGCGGCTACCGGCTGCCGGTGAAGGTGACCGGCTACCCCGGCAGCAGCGACGTGCCGATCACCTGCAGCAACACCACCAGCGAGCAGAGCCCGACCCAGTTGCGGATCGACTGCCCGGACTACACCGGCGGCACCAGCGGCAGCCCCTGGGTGACCGACTTCGACCCGGCCTCCAGGACCGGCACCGTGGTCGGCGTGATCGGCGGCTACCAGGAGGGCGGCGACAGCCCCGACACCTCGTACAGCAGCTACTTCGGGGGCCGCGTCCAGGCCCTCTACGACCGGGCCACGGGCTGACCGGGCCGGGGGTGGCGCCGCCGGGCGCGGCCTGATAGATCTTCCTCACGAACGGCGGTACGCACGACCCGCAGTGCCCGCCCCGAGGACGAGACGGAGCCCCCGATGGCCTCCCGCCCGGTACGGCCCATGCGCGCGGGCCAGGCGGTCGCGCTGGCGGCCCTGCTGCTCGCCGCCGGCACCGCCTGCGGCGACGGGGCGGAGCCGGCCGCGACCGCCGAGGTGGCGGCGCAGAGCCCGTCGGGCGACCGGGTCGGCACCCTCTCGATCCGCACCGCGCAGGGTCCGCGGGCGTGCACGGCGAGCGTGGTGCACAGCCCGCGGCGCAATCTGCTGGTGACGGCCGCGCACTGCGTGCAGAGCCGCCGGATCGGCCTGCTGGACGGCCTGGTGTTCACCCCCGGCTACCGAAACGGCTACTCGCCCTACGGGAGTTGGCCGGTCCAGTCGATCACCGTCGACCCGCGCTGGGCGGAGGACGACGATCCCGAGTACGACGTGGCCTTCGTCACCGTGCGGCCGGCCGGTGGCCGGGAGGTCGAGGACGCGGTCGGCGGCAACACCCTCGGCACCGGCGAGGGCTTCGGGCTGGCGGTCTCGGTGACGGGCTACCCCAACGAGCGCGACGAGCCGATCACCTGCGCGGCCCGGACCAGCTCGCAGAGCCCCACCCAGGAGCGGTTCGACTGCGGCGGCTACACCGACGGCACCAGCGGGAGCCCGTGGATCACCCAGGGCGGCACGGTGATCGGCGTGATCGGTGGGTACCAGGAGGGCGGGGAGACCCCGGACACCTCGTACAGCGTCGCCTTCGACGACCGGGTCGCCGAGCTGTACCGCCGGGCCACCGCCTAGAGCCGGTCGGTCGGCCGGGCCCGGACGTGGCGTAGGCCACACAACACGAAAGCCCCCCGGTCGTCCGAGGGGCCTTCGCTCTGAGCAGTCACCGGGCGTACCCGGTGAAGCTCCCGCATTTGGACTCGAACCAAAAACCTGCCGGTTAACAGCCGGCTGCTCTGCCAATTGAGCTATGCGGGATCGTGGTACACAACGGCCGTACCACGGACAGGAGAACGGACCCGAAGGACCGCCACCTGAGCTCCCCCAATTGGACTCGAACCAATAACCTGCCGATTAACAGTCGGCTGCTCTGCCAATTGAGCTATGGGGGATCGGCTTCCGCTTCGGCCCCCGGTGACCCGGGCTCCTCGGCGCTCGCTGCGGGACATACATTAGCGCACTCGGGGGGGTGGTCCGCCAATCGCTTTCCCCCGGCCGCCCCCGGCGGCCCCGACCGGCGCGCCCCGCGCGCGCCCGGCGGAGCGCCCGGGGATGCTGGGGGGCACGGACGGTTCGCCGCCCCGAAGGACGGGTAGGGCAATGCGGCAGAGGCCGCCAGGAGAGGGTGGAATCCGATCATGTGGAAGCTGTCGTTGATCGTCGGACTCGCGGCGGGCTACGTGCTGGGCTCGCGGGCCGGGCGCCAGCGCTACGAACAGATCGCCAAGGTCACCCGGCAGGTCGCCCAGAACCCCAAGGTCCAGGGCGCGGCCGGCAAGGCGAAGCAGCAGGCCGGGGCGGTCGCCGGGAAGGCCGCCGGGGCCGTCGCGGACAAGGTCGGCGACAAGCTGCCGCCCGCCGTCACCGACCGGGTGCCGTACTTCAACCGGCCCCGGGTCGAGGACGACGGCTGGGGTACCTTCCGCCCGTGACGGCACGGTGACGGGCGGCCGTCCGCGGGAGTGCCCGGGGCGAAACCGAACGGGCGAACCCGAACGGGCAAAACCTGCCCGGTCCGGACGCGTCCGACCGTGCGCTGAGGCATGATCTCGACATGGCCATCGTCGCGGGGATAGACAGCTCGACCAGCCACACCCGGATCGTCGCGTGCGACACCGAAACCGGTGCGGTGCTGCGGTCCGGCAAGGCACCGCACCCCGCCCCGGAGGGCCCGGACGCCCGGGCCGGCGAGGCCGACCCGCAGATCTGGCTGCACTCGCTCGGCAGTGCGGCCGCCGGCGGCCTGCTGGAGGGTGTCCGGGCGATCGGCGTCAGCGCGCAGCAGCACGGCATGCTCGGCCTGGACGCGGGCGGCGTCCTGGTCCGCCCCGCGATCCTGTGGAACGACCCGCGCTCCAGCGGCGCCGCGGCCGCGCTGCTGGACGCCCTCGGCGGCCCGGCGGCCTGGACCCGGGCGATCGGCGCCGTCCCCGGCCCCACCTACACGATCGCGAAGCTGCGCTGGCTCGCCGAGTTCGAGCCGGCGAACGCCCGCCGGGTGGCCGAGGTGCTGCTGCCGCACGACTGGCTGGTCTGGCAGCTGCTCGGCCACCCAAAGCGGCGCACCACCGACCGGGGCGACGCCTCCGGCACCGGCTACTGGTCGCCGATCACCGGCGAGTACCGCCAGGACCTGGTGGAGCTCGCGCTCGGCCACGAGCTGCGGCTGCCCGAGGTGCTCGCCCCCGCCGAGCCCGCCGGGCACACCCCCGAGGGCCTGCTGATCTCGGCCGGCACCGGCGACAACATGGCGGCCGCGCTCGGCCTCGGCCTCGGGCCGGGCGACGCGGTGGTCTCGCTGGGCAGCTCCGGGACGATCTTCGCCGTGCACGAGCAGGCCGTGGTGGACGCCACCGGACTGGTCTCCTCCTTCGCCGACGCCACCGGCCGGCACCTGCCGATGGTCGCCACCCTGAACGCCGCCCAGGTGCTGCGCTCCACCGCCGCGCTGCTCGGCCGCGACCTGGACGGCCTGAGCGACCTCGCCCTGCAGTCCTCCCCCGGCGCGTACGGGCTGGTGCTGCTGCCCTACCTGGACGGCGAGCGGACGCCCGCGCTGCCGCACGCGGCCGGCACCCTGACCGGGATGCGGGCCGAGTCGATGACCCCTCAGCACCTGGCCCGGGCCGCCGTCGAGGGCATGCTCTGCAACATCGCGGACGCGCTGGACGTGCTGCGCGTCCAGGGCGTCGAGGTGAAGCGGGTCTTCCTGCTGGGCGCCGCCGGGCGGCTCCCGGCCGTCCGGCAGATCGCGCCGCTGCTGTTCGGCGTCCCCGTCGTGGTGCCGCCGCCCGGCGCGCACGCGGCCCGCGGCGCGGCCCGGCAGGCCGCCTGGGCGCTGGCCGGCACCCCCGAACCGCCGCGCTGGCCGCTGCCGGAGGCCGTCACCGTGGCGCCCGACCCGGAGCAGGACCTGCCGCTGGGCTCGGCGGTGCGTCAGCAGTACCGCTCCGCCCGCGAGCAGATCCACCCGGAGAGCGTCTCCTAGGGCGGTGGCAGGCGCGGGCCGCAGCGCGCGGGGGCGGACGCGGTGGAGATGCGGCGCCCGGTGGCCGGTGGCAGCGTGGGAGGCGACGCGGTCACCGGTAGCGAAGGGCGGCAGGACCTCATGGCGCTGCACAAGGGGGCCGGCGACGACCGCCGGCTGACCATCAGTCCGTTCGTCGGCACTGCCGACCCGTTGGGCCCGATGGAGCTGTCGCCGCCGCTGCACCGGCTCGCGGACAATCCCGTCGCGGCCGACACGGCGTACCAGCTGATCCACGACGAGCTGATGCTGGACGGCAACGCCAAGCTCAACCTGGCCACCTTCGTCACCACCTCGATGGAGGCCCAGGCCTCCCGGCTGATGACCGAGTGCCTCGACAAGAACATGATCGACAAGGACGAGTACCCGCAGACCGCCGAGCTGGAGCGGCGCTGCGTGGCGATCCTCGCCGACCTCTGGCACGCCGCCGACCCGGAGAACACGGTCGGCTGCTCCACCACCGGCTCCAGCGAGGCCTGCATGCTGGCCGGCCTCGCCCTCAAGCGCCGCTGGATGAGCCGCAACCCCGAGCGCTACGCGGCCGGTGCCAGGCCCAACCTGGTGATGGGCGTCAACGTGCAGGTCTGCTGGGAGAAGTTCTGCACCTTCTGGGAGGTCGAGGCCCGCACCGCCCCGATGGAGGGCGAGCGGTACCACCTCGGCGCCGAGCAGGCGGTGGCGCTCTGCGACGAGAACACCATCGGCGTGGTCGGCATCCTCGGCTCGACCTTCGACGGCTCGTACGAGCCCGTGGAGGAGATCTGCGCCGCCCTGGACGAGCTCCAGGCCCGTACCGGGCTGGACGTCCCGGTGCACGTGGACGGCGCCTCCGGTGCCATGGTGGCGCCCTTCCTCGACCCCGAGCTGGTCTGGGACTTCCGGCTGCCCCGGGTCGCCTCGATCAACACCTCCGGCCACAAGTTCGGCCTGGTCTACCCGGGCGTCGGCTGGGCGCTCTGGCGCGACCGCGAGGCGCTGCCGGAGGAGCTGGTGTTCCGGGTCAACTACCTCGGCGGCGAGATGCCGACCTTCGCGCTGAACTTCTCCCGGCCCGGCGCCGAGGTGATCGCGCAGTACTACACCTTCGTCCGGCTCGGCCGGGAGGGCTTCCGGGCCGTGCAGGGAGCCTCGCGCGACGTGGCGAAGTACCTGGCCGGGCGGATCGAGGCGCTCGGCTGCTTCCGGATGCTGACCCGGGGTGACGAACTGCCGGTCTTCGCCTTCACCACCACCGATGACGTGCCGTTCGACGTGTTCGACGTCTCGCGCCGGCTGCGCGAACGCGGCTGGCAGGTGCCCGCGTACACCTTCCCCGAGAACCGTCAGGACCTCTCGGTGCTGCGCGTGGTGTGCCGCAACGGCTTCTCACGGGACCTGGCCGACCTGCTGCTCGGCGACCTCGACCGGCTGCTGCCGGAACTGCGGAGCCAGCCCGGTCCGCTGAAGGAGCTCGGGGTGCCGGCCCGGACGGCCTTCCACCACTGACACGGCCCGGACCGGGGCGCGGACGCCCGCGCGCGGAGTGGTCCCGGCGGGGAGGGCGGCATTGGCGCCCTCCCCGCCGCGCGTCCCTCGATTCGAGGCAGCCTCCCCCCGCGAGGCTGCCTCGAACCCGTGGGGGATTCGGGACGTCTGATCGTCGGGCCTGCGAACAGTGCCCGGACGAAGGATCGGGCGGTGAAACGCGCCGACCAGAGAACTGTGCAGTACAGGCACATGCATGTTCGAGCGGCTGGCGGGGTTGTGAGACACTTCCGTCCGTCTCAGAGCCATGACCTGGGGTTTGAGACGGTAGGCCGGTGAGGTTGGAGACGCGGAAACGCCCCCACGGCCCCGGGCCGGTGCACACCTCGGCCCTCCCCGTTCCCCCGTCCGCCGTTTCTCACGTTGGGAAGGCCCCCATGGCATCCGCCTGGAAGCAACTGCCGGACGAGCTGTCCGACCCCGCCAGACGTCTGACGGAGGAGCTCCGCGCCATCAAGGACGCGGCCGGGCTCTCGCTGTCCGAGCTGGCCACCCGGACCCACTACAGCCGGGCCTCCTGGGAGCGCTGGCTGAACGGCAAACGGGTCGTCACCGAGCAGGCGCTGGATGCGCTGATCGGGACGGTGGAGTGCGACGGCCCCACGCTGCGGGCGCTCTGGGCGGAGGCCGCGGCGCCGGAGGGCGTCGAGAAGGCCCCGGCGGAGGCGGCTTCGGAGGCTCCCGTGCTCGCCGAGCCGGCAGCGGCGGAGGCGGACGCGGCGCCTGAGGCGGCTTCGGAGGCCGCGTCGGAGGCGGCAGCCGAGCCGGCACCCGGACCGGCGCCGGCGGTCGGACCGGCGGCCGGCACGTGGTGGCGGCGGCCGCTGGTGCTGGTGACCGCCGCGGTCGCGGTGCTGGCGCTGCTGGTGCTGACCGGAGTCCGGCTCTCGGGCGGCGCCGGAGAGGCCCCGGCCGCCGTCGCGCAGCCCGTCCCGACCCCCACGGCGAGCCAGGCCACCCCCTCCAAGCCCGCGGCGCCGGCCCCGGCGGTACCCGGCTGCCAGGCCATCGGCTGCTCGCACAAGGACCCGAAGACCACCGGCTGCGGCGCCGACGCCCGCACCCTGCAGACCGTCAACATCGGCAAGGTGGTCGTCTACCTGCGCTACAGCCAGAAGTGCCAGGCCGCCTGGGCGGCCATCACCGAGGGCGCGCCGGGCGACACCTCCACCGTCACCACCAGCGCCGGCGAGGTGGAGACCGCCCTGATCCACTGGGGCTACGACAACTACTCGGCGATGGTGAACGCGGCGGACCCGGGCACCACCTTCCAGGTCTGCGGCCACCAGCCGGAGCCGGTCGGCGACGCGTGCACGGTGACCGTCACCGACCTCGCCAACCTGGTGGCCTCCACCCCGATCCCGATCGGCCCGGCCTCCCCGCCGCCGGCCGCGGCCGCTCCCTCGCCCTCGTCCTCCTGAACGGGCTCCGGAGCCAGGACAAGCCCTAGTCGAGGTAGCCGCGCAGCTGTGCGGCGAAGGCGTGGTCGCGGAGCTTGACCAGGGTCTTGGACTCGATCTGGCGGATCCGCTCGCGGGTCACCCCGAACAGGCCGCCGATCTCCTCCAGGGTGCGGGGGCGGCCGTCGTCCAGGCCGTAGCGGAGCTGGACGACCTGGCGCTCGCGCTCGCCGAGGGTGGCCAGCACCGCCTCCAGGTGCTGACGCAGCAGCAGGAAGGTCGCGGACTCGGCGGGTGACGCGGCGTCGGCGTCCTCGATCAGGTCGCCGAGCGCGACGTCGTCCTCCTCCCCCACCGGGGTGTGCAGCGAGATCGGCTCCTGCGCCAGTCTCAGCAGCTCGCGCACCCGTTCCTCGGTGAGCTCCAGGGCGGCGGCGATGTCGGCCGCGCCGGGTTCGATCCCGCGTTCCTGGAGCAGTGAGCGCTGCACCCGGATCACCCGGTTGATCAGCTCGACGACGTGCACCGGCACCCGGATCGTCCGGGCCTGGTCGGCCAGCGCGCGGCTCATCGCCTGCCGGATCCACCAGGTGGCATAGGTGGAGAACTTGTAGCCCCGGGCGTAGTCGAACTTCTCCACCGCCCGGATCAGGCCGAGGTTGCCCTCCTGGACGAGGTCCAGCAGGGTCAGCCCGCGGCCGACGTAGCGCTTGGCGACCGAGACCACCAGCCGCAGGTTGGCCTCGATCAGCCGCCGTTTGGCGATCCGGCCGATCACCACCAGGGTGTCCAGCTCACCGGCCAGCGGGTCGGGCGGGGCCGACGCGCTGTTCAGCTGCTCCTCGGCGAAGAGGCCGGCCTCGATCTGGCGGGCCAGCTCCACCTCCTCGGCGGCGTTGAGCAACCGGATCCGGCCGATCTCGCGCAGGTACTGGCGGAGCATGTCGGCCGCCGGGCCGGTCACCCCGGCGGGTCCGGCGGCCTCGCCGTCCGAGCGGTCCGAGCGGTCCGAGCGGTCAAGGCGGTCCAGGCGGTCCGAGCGGCCCGGGGTGCGAGGGGTGTCCGGGCGGTCGTCGGCACCGTCTGCGGCGCCGGCCTCCTCGGCACCCTCGGCACCCTCGGCGTCCTCGCCGTCCAGGGCTTCGGGGTGGCCGTCCGGGTGGCCCTGCGCGGGCACCCGGGCGCCGTCCGTCGGCGGGGCCTGGGCCCGGCCGTGGTCGTCGTCGCGGTCCTCGGAGGCGCCGGCGGGGGCGTCATCGGAGGCGGGCGGGTCGGTGGTCGGGCGGGCGGTGGTCGGGCGGGCGGTGGCGGCAAGGCCTGGGTCCACGGGCATCCCTCGGGGCGGGCGCGACTCTGGCGGACCCGCGCTGTACGGAGGTGGGACGCCCTCCAGTGTGCGGCACACCACGCTCCGTGGCCGAGACTCGTGCGCGGACTTTCTGCCGACCACCGGCTGCCGCCGGCCCGTCCGGAGGCGGCCGCCCGCCGGGCGGCCGCCTCCGGACGGGCCACGGCCTACAGCCCGGCGGCGCCCCGGCTGCGCAGGCCCTGCCCGTACTGCTGGAGCTGCCACAGCTCGGACTGCACCGCGTGCTGCTCCTCGGCCGAGGCGCGGGTGCCGAGCCGCTGCAGGTGCGCGCGGACCTCGTCGACCCGCCGGTCCACCGCCAGCAGGCGCAGCTTGACCAGGAACTCCCCCGCGTAGACCGCGTCCACCTTGCGGCGTGAGCGCACCGGCTCCACGGTCAGCTCGGTGACCAGGGAGCGCACCTGGTCGTCCGGACAGGCCTCGCGCACCGTGCTGGTGAAGTCGGCCAGCGTGGCCCCGTACGCGGCGCCGCCGGCCTGGCCGATGGCACGGCGCACGGCCTTGTACGGCGGGGTGGGGAACTCGTCCTCGCCGTAGTGGTCGAAGGCCGGGGCGACCAGCTCCGGGTGCTGCAGGGCCAGCTTGAGCAGCTCGCGCTCGACGAACTGGGCCGGGTCGCGCGGGTTGAGCCGGAACACCGGGCGGGCCTGCTGGACGGGCTGGACCGGCTCGGGGCGGCGCTGCTGGGCGGCGCGCGGGTTCTGCTGGCGCTCGCGGTCCCAGCGGGCCAGCTGGGTGATCCGCCGCACGACGAACTGCTCGTCGCCCGGGGTCACCCCCAGCAGTCCGGCCAGGCGGACCGCGTAGCCGTGGCGGACGGACTGGTCCTTGATCCTGGCGACGATCGGCGCCGCGGCCTCCATCGCGGCCGCCTGCCCCTCGGGCGTCTCCACCCGGTGCTGCGCGACCGCCGTCCGGAGCGCGAACTCGAAGAGCGGGACGGAGTTCTCGACCAGCGCGCGGACCGCCTCGTCGCCCTGGGCCAGGCGCAGGTCGCACGGGTCCATTCCGCCGGGGCTGACCGCGATGGAGGTCTTGGCCGCGAACTTCTGGTCGTCCTCGAAGGCCCGGAGCGCGGCCTTCTGGCCGGCCGCGTCGCCGTCGAAGGTGAAGACCGTCTCACCGCGGTACTGGGAGGTGTCCATCAGCAGCCGGCGGATGATCTTGATGTGGTCCTCGGCGAACGCGGTGCCGCAGGTGGCCACCGCCGAGGTGACGCCCGCCAGGTGGCAGGCCATCACGTCGGTGTAGCCCTCGACCACCACGGCCCGGCCCGACTTGGCGATGTCCTTCTTCGCCAGGTCGATGCCGTAGAGCACGTGGGACTTCTTGTAGATCGGCGTCTCGGGGGTGTTGAGGTACTTCGGGCCGTTGTCGTCCTCGCGCAGGCGGCGGGCGCCGAAGCCGACCACCTCGCCCGCGATGTCCCGGATCGGCCAGACCAGCCGGCCCCGGAAGCGGTCGATCAGGCCGCCGCGCTGGCCCTGCGAGGCCAGGCCGCCGAGCAGGATCTCCTTGTCGCTGAAGCCCTTGCCGCGCAGGTAGCGCACCAGGTGCTCCCAGCCGACCGGCGCGTAGCCGACGCCGAAGGTCTGCGCCGCCTGCTCGTCGAAGCCGCGCTCGGCGAGGAAGCGGCGGCCGATCTCCGCCTCCGGCGAGGCCAGCTGCTCCTGGTAGTAGGCGGCCGCCACCTTGTGCGCCTCGACCAGGCGGGTGCGCTCGCCCTGCTGGTGGCGGGGGCTGTAGCCGCCCTCCTCGTAGCGCAGGGTGATGTTGGCCTGGGCGGCCATCCGCTCGACGGCCTCGGCGAAGGTGAAGTGCTCGATCTTCATCAGGAAGGCGATGGTGTCGCCGTTCTCCTGGCAGCCGAAGCAGTGGAAGACGCCCTTGGCGGGGTTCACGTAGAAGGAGGCGGACTTCTCGTCGTGGAACGGGCAGACGCCCTTGTACTCGCCACCGCCACCGTTGGTGAGCTGTACGTAGTCGCCGACCACCACGTCGATGGGCAGTGCGCTGCGCACCGCCTGTACGTCTTCGTCCCTGATCCGCCCGGCCACCCAGGAAGTCTACGGTGCCGGGGGTCGTTTCCCGCCGGGCTTTCCTGCCGGGCCCTCCCGCCGGGCCGGCGCGGGGACCGTTACGTCCAGGCGGCGCCGACCAGCTTGGCGTGCAGCGCCAGGGCGGAGGCGTCGGTGAGGGTGGCGATCTGGTCGATCACCGCCCGCAGGGCCGCGCGGTCGTCCTCGGCCTCCTGGTAGAGGGCGGCGAAGACCGGGTCCAGCCCCTCGGGGGCGCGCTGGGTGAGCACGTAGGCCAGCTCGGCGATCACGATCCGCTGGCGGGCCCGCAGCTGGGCCTGCTCGTCGCGCTGCATCACGTACCGGACGGCGACCGCCTTGAGCACCGCGCACTCCAGCCGGACGTCGCGCGGCACCACCAGCTCGGCCCCGTACCGGGTGAGCCGGCCCGGGCCGTAGCGGGCCCGGGTGGCCTGCTCGGCGCCCAGGCAGAAGCGGCCGATCAGCTGGCTGGTGAGGTCCTTCAGCCCGGCCCTGGCACGGGCCGTGCCGTCGTACGAGCGGGGCCACCACTCCTGGGCGAGCAGCCGGTCCAGGGCGGCGTCCAGCTCCTCGGGCTCGGCGTCCCGGGCGTAGCGCTCGGCGACCTTGAACAGTTCGGCGCGCTCGCCGGGGGCGCGCAGCGCGGCCGGGTCGATGTGGCCGGCCTGGAGGCCGTCCTCGACGTCGTGGGTGGAGTAGGCGACGTCGTCGGACCAGTCCATGACGGTGGCCTCGAAGCACTTGCGCCCGGTCGGGGAGCCGGCCCGCATCCAGCGGAAGACCGGCAGGTCGTCGGCGTAGACGCCGAACTTGGGCGAGGCCGGGTCGGTGGGGTGGGAGCCGCGGCTCCACGGGTACTTGGTGGCGGCGTCCAGCGCGGCGCGGGAGAGGTTGAGGCCGACGCTGCGGCCGGGCCAGGGCGCGAGCCGGGCCGGCTGCTCGTCCTGCGGGGCGAACCGCTTGGGCTCCAGGCGGGTGAGGATGCGCAGCGACTGGGCGTTGCCCTCGAAGCCGCCGCAGGCCTCGGCGGCCTGGTCGAGCGCCTCCTCGCCGGTGTGGCCGAACGGCGGGTGGCCGATGTCGTGGGCCAGGCAGGCGGTCTCGACGAGGTCCGGGTCGCAGCCCAGCGCCGCGCCCAACTCCCGGCCGACCTGGGCGCATTCGAGCGAGTGGGTCAGCCGCGTACGGGGGAAGTCGCTGCGCATCGGGGCGACCACCTGGGTGGTGCCGGCGAGCCGGCGCAGCGCGGCGGAGTGGAGCACCCGGGCGCGGTCGCGCTGGAACGCCGTCCGGCCGGGGCGCTTGTCCGGTTCGGGCACCCAGCGGGCCTCGGCGGCGTGGTCGTACGGGGTCGGGGCGGCGGTGAGGCGGTGCGCGGTGTCGTCCATATGCCAATCACGGTACGCCGAGGCTCCGACACCCGAGGTGAGCCGCGCGCGAAGGGGCGCGGGCCGGGGCGTGAACCCTTGGTCGTACGCCGGCGCGGGCCCGGGCGGCGTCGGTGCCGGCGGGGTGACTCAGCCCCGGACGGCCTTCAGGACGGCGGTGGCCAGGCCCTGCTGTCCCTGGGCGTTGGGGTGGATGGCCGCCAGGCCGGGGGCCGGGAACGGCGGCTCGACCCAGCGGGCCGCCTCACCCGCGCACATGTCGTGGCCGGCCGAGGGTGCGGCGGCGTCCACGAAGACCGCGCCGGCCGTCTCCGCCCGGCGTTTGAGCATGGCGTTCAGCTGCTGCTCCTTCTCGACCAGGAAGCCCAGGTCGGCGGCGGCCACGGCGGCGCCGAGCACCGGCGCGCAGCCGCCCGGGTCGGCGGGGAGCAGCCCCGGGTAGCCGACCACGTAGACCCGGGCCTGCGGGGAGCGGCGCCTGATCTCCTGCAGCACCTGGCCCAGCCGCTCCCCGGCCGCGTCCACCTTGCGCTGCACCTGGTCCGCGCCGGTTCCCGAGGAGTAGTGGTCCCGGCAGGGCGCCGCGGCGCGGCCGGAGCCGACCAGGCCCTTCACCGCGTCCACCAGGTTCTCCTTGGCGCACTGGCCGACGACCTCCATGAACCCGGCGTCGTTGCCGCCGATCCCGACGGTCACCAGGCGGGTGGCCGGGGAGAGCGCGTCCAGCTGCGGCGGGTTGGCCGTGCCGCCGTCGGTCTGCTGGGCACCCGTCAGGTCGCCGGTGCGGGCGCCGCTGCAGCTGACGTCGCGGAACTGCTCCTGCGCCAGGCCGAGCGCCTTGGCCACCAGGGAGGGGTAGTTGACGGCGGAGCGGGAGCAGCCCTGCGGCTCCCCCACCTGCGGGCTGAGCTTCAGGCCCGCCGTGTACGAGTCCCCCAGCGCGACGTACGGCCCGGTCGGGGGCGGGGTCGGGGTGGGTGTCGGGCCGGCCGTGGTGCGGCCGGGCAGGGCGCCGCCGAAGCCCTTGGCCTGACCGCCGTCCGATTCGCTCCCGCCGCTGCAGCCGGCCAGCAGCAGGGCGGCCAGCCCGACCGTCAGCACGGCGGTCGGGCGCCTGGTCATCAGCACGAAGTCCCCCCGGGGGTAGGAGTTCAGAAGTGTTCTCCGGACGGCGGCCCGTCCCCCGGGCACCTCCCGCCCAACGAACGACCGCTCCCGATGACTCCCGGCCCCGGGAAATTTCCCGGGCCCCGACCAGGTTTGACCAGGCCTTGACCCGGCCGCGGCCGGAGCCCGGTCCGCTCCTCCACTCCGCTGCCACTGCGGTGCTGCTACTCCGGTCCGCGCTCGTGCTCGGCCAGGAACTCCTCGAAGCGCCGGCCCAGCTCGTCCGCGGACGGCAGGTCGACCGGCTCGGCCAGCAGGCTCTCCCGGCCCTCGGCGCCCGCGACCGCGTCGTACTGGCCCTCCATCCCCCGGATCGCCGACCGCAGGTCGCCGTCGCCCTGCGCCAGTTGCTCCTCGATGTCGGCGTACACCTCGCCGACCCGCTCGCGCAGCTGCGTGCCCGGCAGCACCAGGCCGGTCGCCGACTGCACGGCCTCCAGGATCAGCACCGCCGCGGCCGGGTACTCCGAGCGCGCCACGTAGTGCGGCACGTGCACGGCGAAGCCGAGCACGTCGTGCCCGGCCTCGGCCAGCCGGTACTCCAGCAGGGCCTGGGCGCTGCCCGGCACCTGGGCCTGCTCGAACCACTGCGGGTACCCGGCGGCGAGGTCCAGCCGCGTCCCGTGCGGGGTCAGGCCGACCGGGCGGGTGTGCGGCACGCCCATCGGGATGCCGTGGAAGTCGAGCGTCAGCCGCACCTCGAAGCGCTCGACCAGCTCGCGGACGGCGGCGATGAAGCGCTCCCACTCGACGTCCGGCTCGGGCCCGCTGAGCAGCAGGAACGGCGAGCCGGCCGCGTCGTGGACGAGCTGCAGCAGGATCTCCGGCGGCTCGTAGGTGGACCAGTGCTCGCGGTCGAAGACCATCGCGGGCCGACGGGCCCGGTAGTCGACCAGCCGGTCGTGGTCGAAACGGGCCACCACCTGCGGGGCCCCCTCCTCCAGCAGGTGGGCCACCACCTGGCCGCCGGCCTCGCCGGCGTCCATGAAGCCCTCGAAGTGGTGGAGCAGGACCAGGCCGGCGCCGGTGTCGCCCAACGCGGCGTTCGCCGCGGCCACGGCGGCCACACCCTGCTGATCAAGCTCGTACAGCGCCTGGGGATCACGCACCGCGCACCCAACCCCGATCTCTACTCGTCACCTGCGTTCTCCTCGTCCAGCGTGCCCGGCCCCGCCGGAATTCCCGACAGCGCCGGGCATCGTCGCGGCCGCACCCCGGCGACTGCCCGGAGCCCCGCTGGAAGGGCTCCCCGACCATGATCGCACCCGGCGGGAAACCCGCTGGTCACAGGCGTTCGGCGGCCCTTCCCGGCAGGCTCCGGGGAGACCTGCGCGCCCATTCGTGTGCCGCGAAGTGACGCACCGCCTTCTGGCGGGTATCGTCCTCTCGCTGCCTCGCATCGTCGCGTCGTCGTCACGTCGTCCGTAACGCCGTCGATCACGTCCCGGCCCGGTGCTCGGCCAGCCACCCACGACGCATCTTGCCTTCACCTGGCCGCCTGCTTCCCTTCGCGCTCTCGTTTCCTCTTCGGCCATTTCGCGGACGCACACTGTCCCCTCGCTCATCCCGCCGGACCGGTCCGTGGATCCGTGTCCGTTCCGGCACCGCGTGCCCGCCTCCGGGCCGCCGCCCCCGCCCCGCGCACCGGACCTCCGGCCTGCACGGGTACCCGGCGGCGGAGTCCGGGCGGGGCGAACGTCCAGTGCCGCCCACGCCGCAACCCCGGCGCGGACGGCATCCTCCGACCGCCGAAGGACCGAAGGTTCCGTGCCCGTACCTGTCATCCTCACCGGCCGCACCGTGCGGCTGGAGCCCCTCGCCGCGCACCACGCCGAGGCCCTTGCCCGGGCCGGCGCCGAGGACCGTACGACCTACGCCTTCACCCCCGTCCCGCACGGCCTGGAAGCGGCCCGCGACTACATCGCGCGCGCCCTCGCCGACCGGGCCGCGGGCCGGTCGCTGCCGTTCGCGACGGTGAGTGCCGCCGACGGCCGGGTGGTCGGCTCCACCCGGTTCCTGGAACTCGACTACTGGCAGGGCCCCGTGGTCTGGCCGCCGGTGCCCGGGGTGCCGTTCGGCGACCCGGCGACCGCGGTGCCGGACGCCGCCGAGATCGGCAACACCTGGCTCTCCCCGCGCGCCCAGGGCACCGGCATCAACACCGAGGCCAAGCTGCTGATGCTGCGGTATGCCTTCGAGGAGTGGGGGGTGCAGCGGATCTCGCTGCGCGCCGACGCCCGCAACCTGCGCTCCCGGGCCGCCATCGAGCGCCTCGGCGCGACCTCCGAGGGCGTCCGCCGGGCGCACTCGCGCGGTCTGGACGGGGTGGTGCGCTCCACCGCGTTCTACTCGATCCTCGACTCGGAGTGGCCCGCCGTGCGGGACATCATCGAGCTGCGGATCGCCGCCGCCACCTCGCCCAGCGCCCCGGACCGGGCGATCAACCAGGAGTGCCTTAGACACGGCGGCGGCGGCCAGCTGATCACGGCCTGAGGGCCACTCCCGCCCGCCCGGCCGCCGGGCGCGTCGAGGGCCGGTCGGGAGGGGGAGGTCAGCGGTGCCGGCCCGGCGCGCCGCCCGAAGGCTCGTCAACATCCCTGTCCGCCGCTCCCCCGACGGGCGATGTTTCGCATACATCCGACCCGGGTGGGCACGACCGGGGCATGACCCGTCCCGATCGTCTCGACCGGATCGACCCGCTGCTGCTGCTCGGCGCCGACCAGCAGCACATCACCACCCGCGCGCAGCTGAACCAGCTCGGCGTGCCGTCCGGCACGATCGCCCACCGGCTGCGACCGGGCGGGCCCTGGCAGCAGGTGCTGCCCCGGGTGATCCACCTGCAGAACGGCCGGCTGACCGCCCACCAGCGGCTGCGGGCGGCCCTGGCCTACGCGGCCCCCAAGGGCCGGGCGGCGCGGGCCGGGGAGGTGCTGCTGACCGGGGTGGCCGTGCTGGCCGACGCCGGGCTGCCGAGTGCGGGGCACCCGGCCGACCTGACGGAGGTCGACGTGCTGATCCCCGGCGCCCGCCGGGTCGCGGACCGGTCCTTCGTCCGGATCCACCGGGCCGCCGGCCCGATGCCGGGCGGCTTCGAGCGGGACGACGGACTGTGGAGCACCACCGTCGCCCGGGCGCTGGCCGACCTCGCGCCCCGGGGGAACGGACAGCGCCGGTTCCGGGCGCTGTGCGCGGAGGCGGTGCAGCGGCGGCACTGCGAACTCGGCGAGCTGATGGAGCAGTTGATCGCCCGGCCGGGCGCCCTCGCGCTGCCCCCGGTCGCCCGGGTGGTGGAGGAGCTGGCGGCCGGAGTGCGGTCGGTGGTCGAGGGCGAGGCCCGCGAGCTGGTGCGGGAGTCCGGCCTGCCCGAGCCGCTGTGGAACCCGGTCCTGCACCTGGACGGCCGCTTCCTCGCCGTCCCGGACGCCTACTGGCCGCAGGCCTGTGTGGCGCTGGAGATCGACTCCCGGGCCTGGCACCTGCGCCCGGCCGACCACGAGCACAGCCTGGCCCGGGCCAACCGCCTCACCGCCGCCGGGCTCCCGGTGGTCCGCACCACCCCGACCCAGCTGCGCCGCGACCCGGCCCCCGTGCTGCAGGAGCTGCGCACCCTCCTCGCCACCGGCCCGCACGGCCCGCACGCCCGCCTCACCTGGCGCCGCGCCCGCTGATCCGGCGCGGACACCACGGCATCCACTTTCCTGGGTGGAACGTACTTTCAGCAGCGCGAGTCGATCTCCTGGAAGGAGGCGTAGTGGTCGGCCGTCCAGTACTGCTCGCCCGCGGTGCCGGTGACCACCCGGCGGGTGCCGCGGTCGTTCGAGCCGGGGGTGACGACGGTGTACTCGTGGTAGTAGCCGGCGGCCTTGCGCGGGAGGCGGTTCTCGCGGTTCTCGAAGACGATGCCGTCCGAGCGGTACGGGTACGGGCCGCCCCTGGCGATCAGGCCGAGGGTGTCCAGGGCCTGACCGGGCAGCCCGGTGCGGCAGACGTCGGCCAGTGCGGGGTCGGTGGGCACCCAGGCGGCGGTGCCGGCCGGCGGGGAGGGCAGCGGGGCGCTGGATCCCGGCGCGCTCGGCTTCGGGGCACTCGGCCTCGGGGCACTCGGCTTCGGCGCCGCGGAGCCCGGGGAGGTCGCGGAGGCGGTCGAGGCGGCGGACGCGGCGGCCTTCGGGTGGCTCGATCCGTCGTCGGAGAGCAGGTACCCGGCCGCCGCGGCGAGTGCGCAGAGCAGGACGGCCACGACGGCGAAGAGGCGGTTTCTGCTGGTCATGGGCCCAGCTTGGCAGCCGGCCCGGGTGCGGCCCGGCAACCGCGCGGGTGGTCGTCGCCACACCCGGCCGTGCGCGGACATGCGTCCGGGGCGGGGACGGACGCCATTGTCCGTCCCCGCCCCGGCTGCGTTACGTACGCCGGTTCTCCTGCGCCGAGCTCCGGTGTACGCCCTCCCGGTGGGAGGGGGTGCGGTCAGCGATGGGACCGCGCTGTGACGGGCCCTCCCGGCCGATGCCTGGCCGGGAGGGCGCCGCCGTCAGCGCGAGTCGCTGCCCGCCGTCTCGATGGCGGCGCGGCCTGCCTCCAGGCGCGCCACCGGGATCCGGAAGGGGGAGCAGGAGACGTAGTCCAGCCCCACCTCGTGGAAGAAGTGCACCGACTCCGGGTCGCCGCCGTGCTCGCCGCAGACACCGAGCTTGAGGTCGGGGCGGGTGGCCCGGCCGGCCTCGACGGCGTGCTTGACCAGCGCGCCGACGCCGTCCCGGTCGATGGTCTCGAACGGGGAGACCCCGAAGATGCCCTTCTCCAGGTAGGCCGTGAAGAAGGAGGCCTCCACGTCGTCCCGGGAGAAGCCCCAGACCGTCTGGGTGAGGTCGTTGGTGCCGAAGGAGAAGAACTCGGCGGCCTCGGCGATCTGGCCCGCCGTCAGGGCGGCACGCGGCAGCTCGATCATGGTGCCGAGCTTGATGTCCAGCTGGACGCCGGTGGACTGGGCGACCTCGGCGAGCACGCGCTCGCACTCGTCGCGGACCAGCTCCAGCTCCTGGACGGTGCCGACCAGCGGGATCATCACCTCGGGGCGCGGGTCCCCGCCGGCCAGCCGGCGCTCGGCGGCGGCCTCGGCGATGGCGCGGACCTGCATGCCGAACAGGCCGGGGATGACCAGGCCGAGGCGCACCCCGCGCAGGCCGAGCATCGGGTTCTGCTCGTGCAGCTTGTGCACGGCCTGGAGCAGCCGCAGGTCGTTCTCGTTCGGGTCCTTGCGGGCCTCGGCGAGGGCGACGCGCACCGACAGCTCGGTGATGTCGGGCAGGAACTCGTGCAGCGGCGGGTCGAGCAGGCGCACCGTGACCGGCAGCCCGTCCATCGCCTGGAAGAGCTCCAGGAAGTCGCCCTTCTGCAGCGGCAGCAGGGTGGACAGGGCGAGCTCCCGGTCCTTGTCGTTGTCCGCCAGGATGAGGTGCTCGACCTCCTTGCGGCGCTCCTCGCCGAGGAACATGTGCTCGGTGCGGCACAGGCCGATGCCCTGGGCGCCGTAGCGGCGGGCGCGCCCGCCGTCCTCGGAGTTGTCCGCGTTGGCGCGCACCGCGAGCCGGCGGCGGACGTCGGCGTGCGACATCAGCCGGTGCACGGCCTGGACCAGACCGCCCTGGACGTCGGCGCCCGCGTGCAGGGTGCCCTCGAAGTACTCGACCACCGGGGACGGCAGGACGGGTACCTCGCCCAGGTAGACCTTACCGGTGGCGCCGTCGATGGAGACGACGTCGCCCTCCTCCAGCACCAGGCCGTCGGAGGTGGTCATCCGGCGGCGCTTGGTGTCGACCTCGAGCTCCTCGGCACCGCAGACACAGGTCTTGCCCATGCCGCGGGCGACCACGGCGGCGTGCGAGGTCTTGCCGCCGCGCGAGGTGAGGATGCCCTCGGCGGCGATCATGCCGTCCAGGTCGTCCGGGTTGGTCTCGCGGCGGACCAGGATGACCCTCTCGCCGGAGCGCGACCACTTCACCGCGGTGTAGGAGTCGAAGACGATCTTGCCGATCGCGGCGCCGGGCGAGGCGGCCAGGCCCCAGGCGATCTGCTTGGAGGTCGAGTCCGGGGCGAAGCGCGGGAACATCAGCTGCGAGAGCTGGCCGCCGGTGACCCGCATCAGGGCCTCGTCCAGGTCGATCAGACCCTGGTCGACCAGCTGGACGGCGATCCGGAAGGCGGCGGCGGCGGTGCGCTTGCCGATCCGGGTCTGGAGCATCCAGAGCTTGCCGCGCTCGATGGTGAACTCGATGTCGCAGAGGTCGCGGTAGTGGTTCTCGAGCTTCAGCATGATCGCCATCAGCTCGTCGTACGACTTCTTGTCGAGCTGCTCGAGGTCGGCCAGCTGCAGGGTGTTGCGGATGCCGGCGACGACGTCCTCGCCCTGGGCGTTGGACAGGTAGTCGCCGTAGACGCCGACGGCGCCCGTGGAGGGGTCGCGGGTGAAGGCGACACCGGTGCCGGAGTCCTCGCCGAGGTTGCCGAAGACCATGGTGCAGACGTTGACCGCCGTGCCCAGGTCGTTCGGGATGCGCTCCTGGCGGCGGTACAGGCGGGCCCGGTCGCCGTTCCAGGAGTGGAAGACGGCGTGGACGGCGAGGTCCATCTGCTCGCGCGGGTCCTGCGGGAAGTCCCGGCCGGTCTCGCGCTGGACGATGCCCTTGAACACCTCGACCAGTTCCCGGAGGTCGGAAGCGTCCAGGTCCAGGTCGTCGGTGGTGCCCTTGGCGTGCTTGGCCTCGTCCAGGGCGTCCTCGAACAGCTCGCCGTCGACGCCCAGCACGGTCTTGCCGAACATCTGGACCAGGCGGCGGTAGGAGTCCCAGGCGAAACGCTCGTTGCCGGACTGGGCGACCAGACCGGTCACCGAGACGTCCGAGAGGCCGATGTTCAGGACGGTGTCCATCATGCCGGGCATGGAGAACTTGGCACCGGAGCGCACGGACACCAGGAGCGGGTTGTCCGCCTGGCCGAGCTTCTTGCCCATCTCCTGCTCAAGGGCTTCCAGGTGGGCGCTGATCTCCTTGTGCAGCGAGGTGGGCTCGCTACCGGTCTCCAGGAAGACCTTGCAGGCCTCGGTGGTGATGGTGAACCCCGGAGGGACGGGGAGGCCCAGGTTGGTCATCTCGGCCAGGTTCGCGCCCTTGCCGCCAAGAAGATCCTTGAGGTCCTTGTTTCCTTCGGTGAAGGAGTAAACAAACTTCTGCTGGGACGGCACGGGTCGGTCTCCTCGCACACGGTTGCCCTGACGCCGGAGAACATACCCATTTCGAAGGCACTTCTGCGCCGCCAATAGGGCGTACGCCTCCCGTACCCGGCGGTAACCCGACAGATCTAATGCACGTAAAGGCGTTCACCTCTGTTGGTGAAATCGTCCGGATGACGCTAGCTAGCGTTCAACTCTTGAACGTGGGGAAACCGGAAGATCACATATGAGGGACGGAGGGTAGCGGTCGGGCGCCGCCCGTGTTGCCCCGGCTTGATTTCCTGCACCCGGACCGGCCGATCCGCGCCGACCCCCTTCGGGAAGCGATTCACCGCCGACCTGTCCATTTCGTCCTCTGAGTGGGTGTCAGTCGCCAGCGTATGTGGCAAGTGTCACCAGCGCATCCCAGTGGCTGAACGTAGGCCGCCTCGGCCAATCGTCGCACTGTGTCCAGAAACGTGCCCGTTCCGTGACATCGCTGCGCCAAAAAGGAGCCCTCTTGTCCAGATAGGACAAGAGGGCTGGGACGGGGTGGCAGTCGGCCCCGCGCGGGCGTTTTCGCCACTACGGACAGATCATCCGCCGGAGGTGTCCGATTCGGCGTCCGAGCTCGGCAGGGCGCAGTCATACGGATCGTCCAACCAGCCCTCGGGCAGAACCACCCGGTTGTTGCCGCTGGTCCGCCCGCGCGGGCCGTCCGCGCCCGCCGGCCAGAGCTGGGACTGCTCCACGAGGGACAGGGTTTCGGCCAGTTCGGCCAACGCGGAGGAGTTGGCCAGCCGGACCCGGAGCTCGGAGCCGACCGAGAAGCCCTTGGTGTACCAGGCGACGTGCTTGCGGAAGTCGATCACGCCGCGCGTCTCGTCCCCCAGCCACTCGCCGAGCAGCTGCGCGTGGCGCACCATCGCCCGGGCCACGTCGGCGAAGCTCGGGCGGGCGTGGTCGACGTCGCCCTCGAAGATCGCCACCAGGTCCTTGAACAGCCACGGCCGGCCCAGGCAGCCGCGCCCGACCACCACGCCGTCGCAGCCGGTCTCGCGCATCATCCGCACGGCGTCCTCCGCCGACCAGATGTCCCCGTTGCCGAGCACCGGGATGTGCGCCGGGACGGACTCGCGGAGCCGGGCGATCGCCGACCAGTCGGCGGTGCCGCCGTAGTGCTGGGCGGCGGTGCGGCCGTGCAGGGCGATCGCGGACACGCCCTCCTCGGCGCCGATCCGGCCGGCGTCCAGGTAGGTGAGGTGGTCGTCGTCGATGCCCTTGCGCATCTTCATGGTGACCGGGAGGTCCCCCGCGTTGGCGACGGCCTCGCGCAGGATCTCGCGCAGCAGGTTGCGCTTGTACGGCAGCGCCGAGCCGCCGCCCTTGCGGGTCACCTTCGGGACGGGGCAGCCGAAGTTGAGGTCGATGTGGTCGGCCAGGCCCTCGTCCGCGATCATCCGGGCGGCCTTGCCGACGGTCACCGGGTCCACCCCGTACAGCTGGATCGAGCGGGGCTTCTCGCTCGGGTCGAACCTGATCAGCTGCATGGTCTTGGCGTTGCGCTCGACCAGGGCCCGGGTCGTGATCATCTCGCTCACGTACAGGCCCTTGCCGCCGCTCTGCTCGCGGCACAGGGTGCGGAACGGCGCGTTGGTGATACCGGCCATCGGTGCCAGCACGACGGGCGGCCACACCTGCATCGGGCCGATGTTCAACGGCGCGAACCCGGCGCTGGAGGCGGTGCCGGACGCGGTGCTGGTCGCGGTGGTGGCGGGCGTGGCTGTCATGCGCGGCTGACCTCGGGGACGGGGGCTGGGGACTCTCCATTGTCCCCCACCCGGCGCAGGGCCCCGATCGCCCGGCCCCGGCCCCCGGTCGTCCGCCGCTCCGGTGCCCGCCGGCCGCTCAGTCGTGGGCCGCTCAGTCGCCGGCCGCTCCGACGTCCACCGACCCCGAGCCGGCCGAGAGCCGGACGGTGTTCGCACTGGTGGGGTCGACCAGGTCGGTGTCGATGTGGCGGTTGCCCGAGCCGGTGTCCCCGAGGAAGGAGCCGACGGCCCCGGTGAAGTTGTACTTCGTCTGCCGGGGAAGGACGAGCTTCAGCGAGCCGGAGGTGACACCGACGTCCACCGCCTTCGGCTGCTGCGCGAAGGCCAGCCGGACCTCGCCCGAGGTGGTGCCCACCCCCACCCGGGGGGAGGTCAGGCTCCCGCCCTTGACCGATCCGGAGGTGGTGCGCACCGACACCTGCCCGGAGAGGTCGGCCAGCTCGACCGCCCCGGAGGTGAGCTCCAGCCGGACGTCACCGCTCAGCCCCTGGACGTCGACGCTGCCCGAGGAGCCCTTCCCCGTCACCGAGGCCGCCGCCGGCACCTCCAGGTCGAAGAACGCGCCGCAGCCGAAGTCCGCGACCGGCATCACCTGGTTGCAGCGCATCCTCACGATGAGCACGTCGCCCTCGAAGACGGTCGAGACGACCGGCCTGCGCACCGTCCAGTCCAGGTCCTGGTGGACCAGCACCCGCCCCTCCCGGCCCGGCCTGATCCGGACCGCCGCGCTGCCGGTGTCCAGCTGCACGCTGGTCACCCCGACGTGGTAGACCCGCTCGGACACCGCCTTCTGCTGCACCACCATCGCCCAGGTCTGCACGGCGCCGAAGGCCACCGCCAGCACCAGGGCGACCGTCCCGGTGATCCGCCACGCACGAGCCCCGCGCACCGCTACCCGACCTCCAGGAACCGCAGCACCGCCAGCACCCGGCGGTGGCTGTCGTCGGCCGGCGGCAGATCGAGCTTGGTGAAGATGGAGTTGATGTGCTTGGCCACCGCGCTGTCGCTGACCACCAGGGCGGCGGCGATCGCGGCGTTGGAGCGGCCCTCGGCCATCAGGCCGAGCACGTCCCGCTCGCGCGGGGTCAGCTTCTCCAGCGGGTCCCGGTGGCGGCGGACCAGCAGCTGGGCGACCACCTCCGGGTCCAGCGCGGTGCCGCCCTCGGCGACCCGCTGCAGGGCCTCCACGAAGTCGTCCACGTTGGCCACCCGCTGCTTGAGCAGGTAGCCGACGCCGCTGGTGTTGGTGGCCAGCAGGTCGGCGGCGTAGCGCTCCTCGACGTACTGGGAGAGCAGCAGCACCGCCACCTCCGGCCACTGCCGACGGATCAGCAGCGCGGCCCGGACGCCCTCGTCGGTGTAGCCGGGCGGCATCCGGACGTCCGCCACCACGACCTTCGGCCGGTGCTCCTCCACGGCGGCGAGCAGCTCCTCGGCGTCGCCGACCGCGGCGACCACCTCGAAGCCCACCGCCTCCAGGACCTTGACCAGTCCGACCCTGAGCAGGACCGAGTCCTCGGCGATCACAGCACGCACGGCAACTCCACGGTGATGGTGGTGGGCCCCCCGAGGGGGCTGAGAACGGACAGCGTGCCGTCGACCGAGGCGGCGCGCTTGCGCAGACCGGTCAGCCCGGTGCCCCGCGCCGGGTCCGCACCGCCCCTGCCGTCGTCGCTGATGACCAGGTTCAGCCGGCCGCCGGACGTCCGCACCGAGAGGACGACCCTGGAGGCCCCGGCGTGCTTGGCGACGTTGGTCAGCGCCTCGGAGACGGTGAAGTAGGCGACCGCCTCGACGGTCGGGGCGATCGGCTCGACGAGATGGACGTCCAGGCGCACCGGCAGCGGGGCTCGGGCGGCGATGCCGGACAGCGCCGCGTCCAGGCCGCGGTCCTCCAGGACGGCCGGGTGCAGGCCGCGGACCAGGTCGCGCAGTTCGTCGATGGCGGCCTGGGCCTCCTCGTGCGCGTCCACGATCACCTGCATGGCCACGGGCGGGAGGTCCTTGAGGGTGCGCCGGGCCAGGCCCAGGTTCATCGCGAGCGAGGTGAGCCGCTGCTGGGCGCCGTCGTGCAGGTCGCGCTCGATCCGGCGGCGCTCGGCGTCGACGGCGTCGACCAGGCCGGCCCGGCTCTCGGCGATCTCCTCGACCCGGCGCTCCAGGGCCTCCGTCCGGCCCGGGCCGAGCAGTCGGCGGGCCGCGGCCTCCTCCAGCCCGGCCAGCAGGGCCGCCCCCCAGGGGGCGGCGAACAGCAGCAGGGCCCCGGCGAGGGTGACCGGGATGTTCAGTGCCAGCCACAACTCGCGCACCGGGCTGGTGTGCGGCATCACCCAGGCCCAGCCGAACACGGTGGACATCGCCAGGCCCGCGCCCCAGGCGTAGAGCACCACCACCGCCGCGGCCGCGAGCAGCGGGGCCACCAGCAGGTGGTAGCCGATCATCCGCCAGTTCACGCCCGTGCGCAGCCTGGTCAGCAGGCCGGCCGGGATGTCGGTGGACCGCAGCAGCAGCGGCACCTCGACCCCGCGCAGGGCGCGCAGCCGGCTGCGCTGGGCCATCGTCAGCAGGCGCAGGCCGACCAGCACCAGGCCGATCAGCGGGAGGAACGCCTTGGAGGTGACGAGGGCCATCCAGATCGGCAGGGCCATCGGGATGCCGGCGGCTATGAAGCGGGTGTCACGCCAGGCGCCGGCCGACCACGGCGGCCGCTCGGCGCTCCTGGCGAGCGCGCGGCGCAACGTGGTGGAGGGCATGACCGACAGCGTAGAGCGCGGTGATCGTCCGCCGCCATGAAGGGGTGTGCAGGCCGGGGGTGTAGCTGGGTACACCCCCGAATCGGTGCGGCGCACTACCGACACCGGCCGCGCCGGACGGAAGTCTTGACGGTATGACGAGCACCGCAGCGAACTCCGCCACCCCGCCTCCCGGCAGGCCCGCCTCGCCGCGGCTCCCCGCGAGTCCGGGCGCCGACGACCTGCTGCCGGTCGGCCCGGGCGGGCCGTGGTCGGTGCGCAACGTGCGGGCGGGTCGCAGCCGGGCCGCGCTGGAGGTGTACGAGCACGGCGAACTGGTCGACGTCCTGGTCGCCGCCCGGCTGACCCCGCAGTTGCTGCGCGGCGCCCGGCGCGGTGCGGTCGGCGCCCGGCGCGGTGCGGCCGGCGGCGGGCGGGCTGCGGCCGGCGGGCGGGTGCAGGAGTACGCGCTGGCCTGGGGCCGGCTGCCGCAGGACGGCCTGCCGCCGGTCGTGGGGTTCACCGCCGGGCGGCTGCGCTGGCCGGGCCGCCCGGCCCGGGCCACCGGGGTCGAAGTCCTCACGGTGGCCGGGGAGTTCTGGCTGGCCTGGGCGGCGGGCCCGTTCGACGGCGTCCTGGTCGAGTACCCGGGCGGGTGTGAGCGGCAGTCGCTCGGGCGGCTGCGGCGGCCGTCCGGCCGAACCGTCGGGTCGGCCTCCGAGATCCTCGGGGGCGTCGCATGAGCACCGCCGCCCTCGCCGCCCGGCCGGGCCTGACCGCCCGGCCGGCCGCCGCCGCGCCGGCCGGCCCCGCTCCGCTCACGCGCACCGAGCGGGTGCCCGCGCTGGCGGCGCTGGCGCTGCTGCCGTGGCTGGCGGTGCTGGCCGTCTGCCACGAGACCGCCTGGGTCGTCCTGGACCTGTTCGAACTGGCCGCCCTGCTCTGGCTGGACGCGCTGCTGCGCCGCCACAGCGCGGCCGCGTCCGTACCCGCCGCCGCGATCGCGCTGCTGCTGGCCGGCGACGCGCTGGCCGACATCGGCACCGCCGGCTCCGGCCTGCCGCTGCTCGCCGCCCTGGTGATGGCCCTGGGTGTGGAACTCCCCCTGGCCGTCCTGTGCCTGGCCCTCGCCCGCGGCACCCGCCCCGCTCAGAGCTGACTCGGCAGCCGCCCCATCAGCGCCCGGCTCTCCTCGTCCCGCGGGGTGTACGCGACCAGCCGGGAGCCCTGCCGCGGGCCCAGCCAGAAGCTGGTGTAGTCGCAGCGCAGCAGTCCGACGCCCGGGACGAGGAAGCGCTTGAGCCCGTTGCCCGGCCGCTGGACGTCGTGCCGCTGCCAGGCCGCCTCGAAGTCCGGCGAGGCCTTGCGCAGCCGGCAGAGCAGCGTCTTCCAGGCCGGTTCGGCGCTGTGGTCGGCCATCGCCGAGCGGAACCTGGCCACCATCGGGACGCGCTCGCTCTCGCGGTCCACCAGCACCTCGCCGAAGCGCGAGGGCGTGAACGCCAGCCACATCAGGTTGCGGTCCTCGAACGGCAGCTCGGCCAGATCGCCGACGATCGCGGTGAACTGCGCGTTGTACGCGAGCACGTCGTAGCGGGCGTTCACCACCGCGGCCGGGTACGGGGACATCTGCTCCAGCACCAGCCGGACCGACGGGGTGAGCGTCGGGCACTCGACCACCGGGGCCGGGTCGTCCGCGCCGGCCAGGGTGAACAGGTGCGCCCGCTCGCTCGGGTCGAGCAGCAGGGCGCGGGCCACCGCGTCCAGTACCTGGGTGGACACCTGGATGTCCCGCCCCTGTTCGAGCCAGGTGTACCAGGTGACCCCGACCGCGGCGAGCTGCGCCACCTCCTCGCGGCGCAGGCCCGGGGTGCGGCGGCGGCCGGTCAGCGGCAGGCCGACCTGCTCGGGTGCGATCCGCTCGCGGCGGCTGCGCAGGAAGGCGGCCAGCTCGTGCCGTCGGGCCTCGGCGGGAGCGACCGCGGGCTTCGCGGCGGGGGTGCGGACCGGGGCGGTGCCCGCGGCGGCGGTGGTCAGACTCATCACCCCAGCATGCGGCACCCGGAACCCTGTTGCCAGGTACTTCTTATACCTGGATAACCACACTCTGGTACCCGGGTAGCGGGGGCCCGATCGTAGGACCGTGACCCGACAACTCGCCGCCGCCAAGACCACCGTCGCCCTCGCCCCCCGCCCTGCCGGACCGGCCGCCGCCACCCCTGGCGCCGCTCCCGGCACCGCCACCCGGCCTGTCTCGGCCGGTGCCGTTCCGACTCCCGCCGCCTCCCCCCGCGCCGCTTCGGCCGGTGCGGCCGCGCTCAGCACCGCCGGGCTCGTCACCGTCCTGCTCGGGGCGTTCCTGCCGATGCTCGACTTCTTCATCGTCAACGTGGCGCTGCCGACCATCGACCAGGACCTGGCCGCCGGCCCCGCCGTGCTGGAACTGGTCGCCGCCGGGTACGGCATCGCCTTCGCCGTCCTGCTGGTGCTGGGCGGGCGGCTCGGCGACAACTTCGGGCGCCGCCGGCTGTTCGTCGTCGGCGCCGCCGCGTTCGCGCTGACCTCGCTCGCCTGCGGGCTCGCCCCCGGCGCCTGGTCGCTGGTCGCCGCCCGGGCCGCCCAGGGCGCCTCGGCCGCCCTGCTGATCCCGCAGGTGCTCGGCACCATCACCGCCGCCACCCACGGCGCCCGGCGCGGACGCGCGCTCAGCGTCTACGGCGCGGTCGGCGGCATCTCGGTGGTGATCGGCCAGGTGCTCGGCGGGATGCTGGTGGCCGCCGACCTGTTCGGCACCGGCTGGCGCTCGGTCTTCCTGCTGAACGTCCCGTTCGCCCTGCTCGCCCTGGTGCTCGCCGTCCGGTACGTGCCGGAGAGCCGCGCCCCGAAGGCCGCCCGGGTCGACGTGCCCGGCACCGTCCTGCTCACCGCCGCACTGCTGTCCCTGCTGCTCCCGCTGATGGAGGGCCGCGCCGCCGGCTGGCCGCTCTGGTCCTGGCTGCTGCTGGGGCTGTTCCCCGTCTTCGCCGCCGCCTTCGCCGCGGTCGAGCGCCGCGCCGAGCGCCGGGGCGACACCCCGCTGGTGCCGCCGTCGCTGCTGCGGATCCCCGAGATGCGGCGCGGGCTCGGTATCGCCGTGCCCTACTTCGGCGGCTTCGGCGGGTTCATGTTCGTGGTGGCGGTCGCCCTCCAGCAGGGCCTGCACCTGGGACCGGTGGCGGCCGGCTGGGCGCTCGTCCCGATGGCCGTCGGCTACTTCGCCGCCTCGCTCTCCGGTCCCCGTCTGATCGGCCGGTTCGGCAGCCGGGTGCTCACCGCCGGCGCCGTCGTCCAGGCCGTGGGCCTGACCGCCCTGGCCCTCACCGTGCTCGCCGACTGGGCGCACTTCTCCCCGCTGCGGATGGCCCCCGGGGTCGCCCTCGCCGGCATCGGCCAGGGCCTGATCGGCACCCCGCTGTTCCGGGTCGTCCTGTCCAAGGTCCCGGCGGAGCGGGCCGGGGTGGGCAGCGGAGTCCTGGCGACCGGCCAGCAGGCCAGCCTCGCCCTCGGCGTCGCCACCCTGGGCACGCTCTACCTGGCGCTCTCCCCCGTGCTGGGCATGGACCGCGCCCTCGCCCTCGTCCTGGGCGTCCAGCTGCTGGGCTCGTTCACCGTCTTCTACCTGACCACCCGGCTGCCCCGCTCCATCGGCTGACCGGCCACCCCTGGTCCGGGGTGGCCGCGCCGCCGTCCGCGTCCGGCCGCGTCCGCCCGTCCGCCTGCCCGCCTGCCCGCCTGCCCGCCTGCCCGCCGCGCGTCAGTCGAGCACGGCGGCGACGGCCTCGATCTCGACCAGCTGGTCGTTGTAGCCGAGCACGGTGACGCCCATCAGGGTGCTCGGTACGTCGTGGTCGCCGAACGCCTCCCGGACGACCTCCCAGGCGGCCACCAGGTCCTGCCGGCGGCTCGACGCGACGAGCACCCGGGTGCTGATGACGTCCTCCAGGCCCGCTCCGGCGGCCGCGAGGGCGGTCCGCATGTTCTCGACCGCCTTCGCGGCCTGGCCCGGGTAGCTCCCGACGGCCGCCGTGGAGCCGTCCGCCTCCAGCGGGCAGGCCCCGGCCAGGAAGACCAGCCTCGCCTCGGCGGGCGCGGTGGCCGCATAGGCGTACTCGGCGACGTCGGACAGGGCTTCGGAGCGGATCAAGGTGATGGCACGGGCCATGGTCGTCCCCTTCGGCTTCGGCTCTCGTGTGGAATCCGGCCATCCTCGCAAGGGTGCCGCCCGCCCGCCTGCGATTAACGCGGGCGGGCGGGCGGCCCCACGCCCTTCGGCGGCCCCACGCCCGTCGGCGGTCCGCAGCGGTCCGGACCTCCCGGGCGCCGTCAGTCCCCGAGGCCGGCCAGGTCGACGCCCGCCAGGTCGAGACCGGCCAGCCGCTCCGGGTCGGTCAGCACGTCGATGGCGACGACCTTGCCGCCCACCACGGTGAAGGCCATCACGGACAGCGTCCGCCCGTCGGCGACGACCACGACACCGGCGGCCCCGTTGACGAGCGCCGGCCGGACGAACGGCGCGAGGCTGCTGTACATGACCGCCTGGCTCGCCACCGTCCGGGCGCCGTTGAGCACCACGGCCTGGCGGACCCGCCCGACGACCCCGTCCGAGCGCAGCACCACGTCGGGGTCGAGCACCGCGACCAGCGCCTCGAAGTCCCCGTCCCGGGAGGCGGCGAAGAACGCGTCGACGGCGGCCCGCTGGCGGACCAGGTCCCGGTCCGGAGCCGGCGCCTGCCCCTGCACCCGGCGCCGGGCCCGGCTCGCCAGCTGCCGGGTCGCGGCGGTGCTCTTCTCGATCACCGGGGCGATCTCGTCGAAGGGCACGGCGAACATGTCGTGCAGCACGAACGCGATCCGCTCGGCCGGACTCAGCGACTCCATCACCACCAGCAGCGCCAGCCCGACCGAGTCGGCCAGCAGCACCTCCCGCTCGGGGTCTATCACGCCCTCGCGGCCGATGACCGGGTCGGGCATCCGGATCTCCAGCGGGTCCTCCCGCCGCTGCTCACGCGCGCGCAGCATGTTCAGGCACAGTCGCGTCACCACCGTGGTGAGCCACCCGCCGAGGTTCTCGACCTCGCTGATGTCGGTGCGCTCCAGGCGCAGCCAGGCCTCCTGAAGGGCGTCCTCGGCCTCGCTGATCGAGCCGAGCATCCGGTAGGACACCGCCCGCAGGTGCGGCCGGTGCTCCTCGAAACGCTCGGTCAGAAGTCGGTCCTCGTCCACGTGTCACATTCCTTCGTCGTCGGGGGTCATACCTGCAGACCCACTACGGCAACTGTTGTAGCCGGAAGATCAACTCCCGGACGAGCGAATCGGAGACGACCATGACCACCTCCCCCATCCTGGTGACCGGCGGCACGGGCACGCTCGGCCGCCACGTCGTCCCGCTCCTGCGGGAGGCCGGCCGCGACGTGCGGGTGCTCAGCCGGCACGGCCACGCCGCCGGGGACGGCGTCCGGTACGTGGTCGGCGACCTGCTCGAGGACGAGGGCGTCGAGGCCGCGGTGGCGGGCGTCGAGACCGTGCTGCACCTCGCGGGCGGCGCCAAGGGGGACGACCGGGCGACCGCGAACCTGGTGCGGGCCGCCCGGCAGGCCGGGGTCCGGCACCTGGTGTACATCTCGGTCATCGGCGCGGACCGGCTTCCGCTGGGCTACTTCCGCGCCAAGCGCGACGCCGAGCTGGCGGTGGCCGACTCCGGCATCCCGTGGACCACCCTGCGGGCCGCCCAGTTCCACGACCTCGCGCTGAAGACGGCCGCCGCGATGGCCAAGCTGCCGGTCGTCCCCTCGCCGGGCGGACTGCGGTGGCAGCCGGTCGACTCCCGCGACGTGGCGGCCCGGCTGGTCGAGCTCGCCCTCGACCGGCCGGCCGGGCTGGTGCCCGACCTCGCCGGGCCGACGGTGTACGGGCTGGGCGAACTGGCCCGCGGCTACCTCCGGTCCCGCGGCAAGCGTCGCCCGCTGCTGCCGGTCCGCCTCCCCGGCAAGGTCGGCCGCGCCTACCGCGCCGGCGACAACCTGACCCTCAAGGGCGCCGAGACGGGCCACCGCACCTGGGAGGCCTTCCTCGCCGAGCGGTCGGGCGCCCCCGGCGCGTGATCGAGAAATCGAACCGGGCGGACACCGGGCGACGCGTCGGCGACGGGCGCGATCCACTACTTCCCTCCCTGGCAAGGCAGTTCGCCCGGTAAGTTTGTATCCGATCATAGAAGTCACATCTTTTCGTGTACGGTTTATTGATTTCCCGTCAGGGGACTTCACAGTCGACCCTGCATGTGGGTGCCCCCAGGATTGGAAATATGATGAGCAGTACCAAGAAGCTGTCCATGGTGCTCGCCGCCACCGCGCTGGCGGTCGGCGGTGCACTGGCCGGAGCCGCGCACGCCGAACCCGCCGGTGCGAACGGCCGGTCGGCGGTCCCGACCGTGTCCGACCGGGCCCCCGCCCGGCCGCAGGCGGACTCGCGCTTCTACCCGACGTCCACGATCTACAAGAACCAGGCCTGGACCTCCGGCAACGGCCGCGCCGTGCTGCGGGTCCAGGAGGACGGCAACTTCGTCCTCTACAAGGACAACCGCGCCGCCTGGCAGGCCTCCGGCGCCTGGCCGAACGGTGACCACGCCGTCATCCAGCAGGACGGCAACTTCGTCCTCTACGACCGCAACAACCGCGCCCTCTGGGCCTCCAACACCCAGAACCGGGGCGCCTACGTCGCCGTCCAGGACGACGGCAACGTGGTCGTCTACAACAGCAACAACCAGCCGCTCTGGGCCACCAACACCGGGGACTGACACCCCACGGCCGCCCCGGGGCTCGCGCGGGCCCCGGGGCACCCCCACCACAACACCTCCACCAGAACACCCCGACCCGGCGGTCGGACAAACCCGCTGGCCTGCCCGGCCGCCTTCGGGTCAGAATGACGATATGACGAAGACAGAGCCGACAGGCGTGCTCGACGCCCGCGACCGGGCCGCGCTGACGGCGCTGGTGAAGTCCGGCGCGAAGCCCCGGTGGCTGATGTTCTGGGGCCACCGGCCGCAGCCCGACGGATCCGTCGGGCAGGGGGCGCTCAGCCAGTGGTGGCCCTCGGAGTTCACCGTGGACGGGGTGGCGTACGCGAGCGCCGAACACTGGATGATGGCCGGCAAGGCCCGGATGTTCGGGGACGGCGAGATCGTGCCGCGGATCCTCGCGGCGCGCACCCCGGCGGAGGCGAAGAAGCTCGGCCGCCTGGTCCAGGGCTTCGACGAACAGGCCTGGGCGGCCGGGCGGTTCGAGCTGGTGGTCGAGGGCAACGTGGCCAAGTTCGGGCAGGACCAGGCACTGCGCGCGTACCTGCTGGGCACGGGGCACCGCGTGCTGGTCGAGGCCAGCCCGCTGGACCGGGTCTGGGGCATCGGGCTGGCGGCGCACGACGAGCGGGCGCGGCGGCCCGAACAGTGGCGCGGGGAGAACCTGCTGGGCTTCGCACTCATGGAGGCGCGGGCCCGGCTGGCCTGGTGAGCATGATCGCCCCGCCGCCGGCCGCGATCACCGCCTGTGCGCTCCTGGACGCCAGTCGCAAACCACTGGACGCACTGCCGTAACGCAGCCGCCGTATCGCAACGCCAGGATGTCCCGCAGTCAGGGTCGAGATGACAGGGCGGGGCGATCACCGTGCGGATCAGGCAGGCATCACAACCGGCGCAACGGACAGCGGAAACGGAGCAGGACGCGCTCGAACTCAGGGCCGAGCTGGACGAGTTACTGCGGGCCCGGCAGTACGCCGGCCAGCGCGAACGGCGACTCACCGAGGCCGTCCGGAACGCACCGGACCAGCAGCGCCCGGACGGGGAGCTGCTGCGCCAGCTCGCCCAGGCCCGGACCCTGCGCGAGGGTCTGGGCGAGCGCTGCCTCGAACTGAGCGAGCAGCTCAAGGACTTGGAAATCCGGCTCAGGCAGCCGACACCCCGCCGAGGAGTCCCCCAGCAACCCACCGGAGCCCGCTTCGGGGGCGCGCACAACGAGGCGCACGCCCCCTCAACGCCTCCAGCTCCCCCGGTTTCGCAGCCGCAGCCGACGGAAGCGGCACCGGCCACCGGGGCCCGCTTCGGCCCGGCGCGCCCACCCGCCGCCGAGCCCGACGGACCGGCCCCCACCCGGCCGTCCGCAGCCCGGTCGTCCACTGCCCGGTCGTCCGCGGCCCGGACCCCGCAGGCGCCGCCGCCACCGCCGCCCGCGCCCGAGCCGCCCCGGCGCCGCTCCCCCGCCGAGCTCCTCGCCCTCGCCGAGCGGATCACCACCCTGCACCGCCAGGGCGCCACCCGGGAGCCGACCGCCCTGATCGAGCAGGCCGCCGTCCTGCTGGCCCCGCCGGACACGGCCCGGCTGGCCGCGCTGCTCGCCCGGAGCGGACCGGTCGGCACCTCCGTCCAGCTGGCCCGGGCCGTCGCCCAGGGCTCCCCGGACCAGGCCGCCGCCACCCTCGCCGAGCTGCGCCAGGCCGGGTCGGCCGAGGAGGCCGCCGAGCTGTTCCACGGCCTCTGGGCCTACCCGGCCGCCGCCCTGCCCGGGCTGCTCGCCGCCCTGGAACGCACCGGACAGCACGCCGACGGCGCCACCCTGCTCTGGGAGTGGGGCTCCGCACCCACCGCCGAACTCGCCGACCTGGCCGCCGCGCTCCAGCGGGCCGGCCGGGCCGCCGACGCCCGGACGCTGCTGCGCCAGGCCGCGGGCCGGCCCACCGCCGACCTCACCGCACTGGCCACCACACTGGCCGCGCCGCTGGCCGCCGCCCTGCTGCACGAACTCGCGGCGCTCCGCCCGCCGGCCGAACTGGTCCGGCTCGCGGCCGCCCTGGACGGCCACCCGGAGCTGTACGGCGAGCTGCTGACCGCGCTCACGGCCGACGAGGTCCGCCACCGCACCACCCTCGCCGCCCTGCGCACGGCCGGGCTGCCCACCACCCCGGCCGCCCCGGCCCGCTCGCGCTGGGGCCGCAGGTAGCACGGCAGGAGCCCCCGCCCGCCCGAAGGCGAACGGGGGCTCCCCGGGACGACCGACCGAGGTCAGCAGCCGATCAGACGCGCCGCCAGGTAGGACTTCACCTGGTCCAGCGAGACGCGCTCCTGCGACATGGTGTCGCGGTCGCGCACCGTCACGGCGTTGTCCTCAAGGGTGTCGAAGTCGACGGTGACGCAGAACGGCGTACCGATCTCGTCCTGGCGACGGTAGCGCTTGCCGATCGCACCGGCGTCGTCGAACTCGACGTTCCACGCGGTGCGCAGGTCGGCGGCGAGGCCGCGGGCCTTCGGCGAGAGGTCGGCGTTGCGCGACAGCGGCAGCACCGCGACCTTGACCGGGGCCAGGCGCGGGTCGAGCCGCATGCCGACGCGCTTCTCCATGACGCCCTTGGCGTTCGGCGCCTCGTCCTCGAAGTAGGCGTCGATCAGGAAGGCCAGCATGGCGCGGTTGAGGCCCGCCGCCGGCTCGATGACGAACGGGAAGTACCGCTCGCCGGACTCCTGGTCGAAGTACTTGAGGTCCTGACCGGAGGCCTCGCTGTGCACCCTCAGGTCGTAGTCGGTGCGGTTGGCGACGCCCTCCAGCTCCGAGAACTCCTGGCCGCCGAAGTTGAAGCGGTACTCGATGTCCACGGTGCGCTTGGCGTAGTGGGAGAGCTTCTCCTTCGGGTGCTCGAAGAAGCGCATGTTCTCGGTCCGCACGCCGAGGTCGACGTACCAGTCCCAGCGCTGCTGGAGCCAGTAGTCGTGCCACTGCTCGTCCTCGCCCGGCTTGACGAAGAACTCCATCTCCATCTGCTCGAACTCGCGGGTCCGGAAGATGAAGTTGCCGGGGGTGATCTCGTTGCGGAAGCTCTTGCCGGTCTGGGCGATGCCGAACGGCGGCTTCTTGCGCGAGGTCGTCTGGACGGCCTTGAAGTTGGTGAAGATGCCCTGGGCCGTCTCCGGGCGCAGGTACGCCAGGCCGCCGGCCTCCTCGGTGACACCGAGGTGGGTCTTCAGCATGCCCGAGAACTCCTTGGGCTCGGTGAAGGAGCCCTTGGTGCCGCAGTCGGGACAGTTGACGTCCTTGAGGCCGTTGGCCGGCGGGTAGCCGTGCTTGGCCTCGTACTTCTCCTCCAGGTGGTCGGCCCGGTGGCGCTTGTGGCAGGAGAGGCACTCGGTCAGCGGGTCGTTGAAGGTGGCGACGTGGCCGGAGGCCTCCCAGACCTCGCGGGCCAGGATCACCGACGAGTCGAGTCCGACGACGTCCTCCCGAGCCTGGACCATCGCGCGCCACCACTGGCGCTTGATGTTCTCCTTCAGCTCCACACCCAGTGGCCCGTAGTCCCAGGCGGCACGGGTGCCGCCATAGATCTCGCTGCAGGGGTAGACGAAGCCACGGCGCTTGCTCAGGCTGACGATCGTGTCGATCTTGTCGGCGGCCACAGTGCTCTCTTCAGTACGACGGCACGGTCAGGGCACGGCTGGTTGCGCGTACCCGAATACCTCAGGTTACCGGCCAGACGGGTACGGGGTTCAACTCGGTATCGCTCACCCGTCCGCCCGTCCCCTCGCTCACCCGTCCGAGTGATTTGACAATCATTTCCATCTAACCTGAGAATGGTTGTCATGATGATCCGACGACCCGCCCGCACCGCCATAGTCCTGACCGCGACCGCCGCAGCCGCCGCCCTCCTCACCGCCTGCGGCGGGGACAGCAGCGCCCAGGGCACGGACGGCAAGCTGGACGTCGTCGCCTCCTTCTACCCGATGGAGTACCTCGCCTCGCAGATCGGCGGCGAGCACGTCAGGATCGTCGACCTGACCGCCGCCGGCGTCGAGCCGCACGACCTGGAGCTCACCGCCAAGCAGGTCGCGAGCCTCCACAAGGCCGACGCGGTCCTCTACCTCAAGGGCCTGCAGCCCACCGTGGACAAGGCGGTCGCCGACTCCGGCGCCAAGCACGTGGTCGACGCCACCGCCGCCAGCCCGCTGGTCGACCACCACCTCGCCGAGGGCGCCGAGGAGGGCGACGGCCACCAGCACGAGGGCCCCGCCGGCGACCCGCACATCTGGCTCGACCCGACCCGCTACGCCGAGGTCGCCAAGAGCGTCGGCGCCGAGTTCGCCAAGGCCGACCCGGAGCACGCGGCCGACTACCGGAAGAACACCGACGAGCTGGTCGGCAAGCTCACCGGCCTGGACCAGGAGTTCCGGGACGGCCTGAAGAACGCCAGGACCAGGACCTTCGTCACCAGCCACGCCGCCTTCGGCTACCTCGCCGAGCACTACGGCCTGACCCAGGTCGCCATCAACGGCGTCGACCCGGAGTCCGAGCCCACCCCGGCCCGACTGGCCGAGGTGCAGAAGGCCGCCAAGGACAACGGCGCCACCACCGTCTTCTTCGAGACCCTGGTCAGCCCCAAGCTCGCCGACACCGTGGCGAAGGACCTCGGCCTCAAGACCGCCGTCCTGGACCCGCTGGAGGGCGTCAAGGAGCCGGCCAAGAACGACTACCTGACGATCATGAAGCAGAACCTGGCCAACCTGCAGGCCGCGCTCGGCGCCACCAGCTGACGGGACGACAGCACCGATGACCCACCCGATACCCCCGGCCGTCCGTCTCGGCAACGCCGTCGCCTCCCGCGGCGGCCGGCCGGTGCTGCGCGGCGTCGACCTCACCGTCCGGCCCGGAGAGGTGGTGGCCCTGCTCGGCGCCAACGGCTCCGGCAAGTCCACCACCGTCAAGGCCGTGATCGGCACCGTCCCGCTGGAGCGCGGCGCCCTGGAGCTGTTCGGCACGCCGTTCGCGAAGTTCCGCGCCTGGCACCGGATCGGGTACGTCCCGCAGCGCACCACCGCCGCCTCCGGCGTCCCGGCCACCGTCCGCGAGGTGGTCTCCACCGGACGGCTGCCGCAGCACGGACTGCTGCCGTTCCGCCGCAAGGACCGCACGGCGGTGGACCGGGCACTGGCCGCCGTCGGCATGCTGGACCGGGCCGGCGACGGCGTCGCCGACCTCTCCGGCGGGCAGCAGCAGCGGGTGCTGATCGCCCGCGCCCTGGTCGGCTCCCCCGACCTGCTGATCATGGACGAGCCGATGGCCGGCGTGGACTCCGCCAGCCAGCAGGTGCTCGCCGACACCCTGCGCACCGAGGTGGCCCGCGGCGCCGCCGTCCTGCTGGTCCTGCACGAACTCGGGCCGCTGGAGCCGCTGATCGACCGCGCGGTGGTGCTGCGCGACGGCTGCGTCGCCCACGACGGCCCGCCCGTCCCCGGCGCCGGACTGCACGCCCTGCCCGGCCACGACCACGTCCACCCGCACGCCGACCACACCCCGCCGAGGCTGCTCGCATGACCGAGATGCTCTCCTACGACTTCATGCAGCGCGCCCTGCTCGCCGCCGTGCTGGTCGGCATCACCGCACCCGCCGTCGGCATCTACCTGGTGCAGCGGCGGCAGGCTCTGATGGGCGACGGCATGGGCCACATCGCGATGACCGGCGTCGGCCTCGGCTTCATCTTCCAGACCAGCCCGGTCTGGATGGCCGTGCTGGTCTGCGTGCTCGGCGCCGTCACCATGGAGCTGGTCCGCTCGCGCGGCAACCAGCGCGGCGACATCGCCCTCGCGATGCTCTTCTACGGCGGCATGGCCTGCGGCAAGCTGCTGGTCTCGAAGTCCGCCCAGGCCGGCGCCGGCTCCCTGGAGAGCTACCTCTGGGGCTCCATCCTGACCGTCTCCCCCGGCGACCTCGCCACCATCGCGGCGCTCGGCGCCGTCGTCATCGCCGTCACCGTGGGCCTGCGCCGCCAGCTCTTCGCGATCTGCCAGGACGAGGACTTCGCCCGCGTCACCGGCCTTCCGGTGCGCACGCTCAACCTGCTGCTCGCCGTGATGGCCGCCGTCACCGTCACCGTCGCCATGCGGGTGGTCGGACTGCTGCTGGTCAGCGCCCTGATGGTGGTGCCGGTGGTGGCCGCCCAGCAGCTCACCCGCTCCTTCGCCGCCACCCAGGCCGGCGCCATCGCGCTCGGCGTGGTGGTCTCGCTGGCCGGCGTGGCCGGCTCCTACCAGACGGACGTCCCCTCCGGCCCGGCCATCGTGCTGCTCGCCATCGCCGTGTTCGCGGTGTTCAGCCTGATCGCCGCCCCGCTGGCCCGCCGCCGGCACCGGCGGACGGCCGACGCCGGACCGGTGGTCTGCGACGTCCAACTGCCCGCACCCGGTACCTCCGACGAGACCGACCCGGGCCGGAGGGCGGGGCTGGCACAATGAGGTGCGAGACGCCCACACCCCCAGGAGGACCCACGGTGACCACCGCAGGCCCGTCGCCGCGCGCCCGCTCGACCCGGCAGCGAGCCGCCGTCTCGGCGGCCCTGGACGAGATCGAGGACTTCCGCAGCGCGCAGGAGCTCCACGACATGCTCAAGCACCGGGGTGACTCGGTCGGCCTGACAACGGTCTACCGCACTCTGCAGTCGCTCGCCGACGCCGGCGAGGTCGACGTGCTGCGCACCGCCGACGGCGAGGCCGTCTACCGCCGGTGCAGCAGCGGGCACCACCACCACCTGGTCTGCCGGCTCTGCGGCGCCACCGTCGAGGTCGAGGGTCCGGCCGTGGAGCGGTGGGCCAACGCGGTCGCCGCCGAGCACGGGTTCACCGACATCGCGCACACCCTGGAGATCTTCGGCACCTGCTCGGAGTGCGCCGCCAAGGCCTGACACCGGTACGCCGAGGGGCCCGTGGACGATCCCACGGGCCCCTCGGCGTACCGGCGCGAACGCGTACCGGCGCGAACGGGTACCGGCTGAGTGCGTACCAGCCTCAGCCGGGTACCGGCCTCAGCGCTGGGCGGGCAGCTCGGTGGCCAGCGGCACCTCGTTCGGGATCGCCCCGCCGAAGCGCCGGTCGCGCATCGCGTACTGCTCGCAGGCGCGCCACAGGTCCCGGCGGTCGAAGTCCGGCCAGAGCACGTCCTGGAACACGAACTCGGCGTACGCGGACTGCCAGAGCAGGAAGTTGGAGGTGCGCTGCTCGCCGCTGGGACGCAGGAAGAGGTCCACGTCCGGCATGTCCGGGTGGTACAGGTACTTGGCGATGGTCTTCTCGCTGACCTTCTTCGGGTCCAGCCGGCCGGCCGCGACATCGGCCGCGATCGCCGCCATGGCGTCCGCGATCTCGGCCCGGCCGCCGTAGTTGACGCACATGTAGAGCGTGACGGCGTCGTTGTCCTTGGTCTGCTCCTCGGCGACCTGGAGCTCCTGGACGACGCTCTTCCACAGCTTGGGCATCCGGCCGGCCCAGCGGATCCGCACGCCCATCGCGTCCATCTCGTCGCGGCGGCGCCGGATGACGTCCCGGTTGAAGTTCATCAGGAACTTCACCTCGTCGGGCGAGCGCTTCCAGTTCTCGGTGGAGAACGCGTACAGCGAGATGTTCTTCACGCCGAGCTCGATCGCGCCCTTGAGGACGTCCAGCACCACGGACTCGCCGACCTTGTGGCCCTCGGTGCGCGGCAGACCGCGCTCCTTGGCCCAGCGGCCGTTGCCGTCCATCACGATCGCGACGTGCTCGGGGACGAGCTCGCCGGGGAGCTTCGGCGGCTTGGCACCGCTGGGGTGCGGGGTCGGGGGGAGGTACTCCCTTTGCTTGCCGCCGCCGAAGAGCCGTCGCGCTGCCATGTGCTCACTTCTCCACGTATCTCATCGAGCGGATGCCCCGCTCAAGGTGCCACTGCAGATAGGCCGCGACCAGGCCGCTGCCCTCCCGCCAGTACCTCGGCTCGCAGCTGTCGGCCGTCTGCCAGTCCCCTGACAGCAGCGCGCCGAGCAGTACCAGTGTCTCAGGGGAGGGTACGGCACAACCGGGCACTCGGCAGTCCCCGCACAGCACCCCGCCCGCCTGGAGCGAGAAGAACCGGTTGGGGCCCTCCAGCCCGCACTTGGCGCAGTCGGTGAAGCTCGCGCCGTAGCCGTTGACGGCCAGCGAGCGCAGCAGGAAGGCGTCCATCACGAGGTGCGACTCGTGCACCCCGGCGGCCAGCGTGCGCAGGCCGCCGACCAGGAGCAGGTACTGCTGGACGGCGGGTTCGCCCTCGTTCTCGGCGAACCGTTCCGCCGTCTCCAGCATGGCCGTCCCGGCGGTGTACCGGCCGTAGTCGGTGACGATCGAGCCGCCGTAGGGGGCGATCGTCTCCACCTGGGTGCAGAGCGGCAACCCGCGACCGACCAGGTCACTCCCCCGGCTGAAGAACTGCACGTCCACATGGGAGAACGGCTCCAGCCGGGCGCCGAACTTGGACTTGGTCTTGCGCACCCCGCGCGCCACCGCGCGCACCTTGCCGTGCTGGCGGGTGAGCAGGGTGATGATCCGGTCGGCCTCGCCGAGCTTCTGCGCCCGGAGCACCACGCCGTCGTCCCGGAACAGGCTCATGCCGCGGCCTCGCGGCCGGCGTCGAACAGTGTGGACATCCCACCATTGTCCCCCAGACGCGGCGGCAGCCGTGTGCCCGCACCGGGGCCGTGGGGGGATGACCGGTCGGTGCGGGTCACGGCGGGCCCGGAGGGGGGAGTTTCGGGCCCGGTCCTGTGGGGGCCTGCGGGGTCGGATCCGCGCGGCGGGGAGCCGGGTGGCGGCGGGGTCAGCGCGAGGCGCGGGTGGCCGCCTCCAGCAGCGCCCCGACCCGCTGCTGCGGCAGGTCCAGGCAGCGGCCGACGGCGACCAGCGCCTCGCGCTCCTGCGGGAGGTAGCGGCCGTCGGCCAGGGCGATCGCGGCGCCCTGCAGCAGCAGCCGCTCCCGGCCCTGGTGGGCCAGGTGCGGGGCGAGCGGTTCGAGCACCGCGTGCAGTTCCACGGCCAGGCCGCCGGCCATCCCGTGGGCGTCGTAGAGCTCCCCGCCAAGGCCGGAGAGCGCGGCCAGCGCGGCCAGCACCTGGGCCTCGCCGCAGTCCTCGAAGCCGGCCTCCCGGACGGAGCCGCAGGCCGCCTCGCGGGCCGCCCGGTGCGCGGTGCCGCCGGCCGCCAGCAGGGCGAGGGCGATGGTGTACTGGGCGTCGCGCAGCATCCCGGCCAGGCGGACGCAGGTCGGCTGCTCCAGGCTCTCCACGCCGTAGCGGCCGTGACAGGAGGTGCACTGCACGCTCCCGATGACCGGTCCGAGCGGGAGGACCGGGGTACCGAGAAGCCGCAGCCACCGCCGGCCGTGCTGCCGGCGGTAGTTGCGGTCCCCGCCGCAGCCCGGGCAGAAGAAGTCGCCGAGAACGTCAGTCCGCCACCGCGGGCGAACACCCCACAACCCTGTCACGGCGCCACTCCCCAGACATGGCAGGCGGCCTGCACAACAATGGGCAGGTCACGCGACCGGACACCGAGGCCGTCCCACCGACCCGGTTTTCCGGTGGATCGATGTTGCCACGGTTACCGGCACGTGTCAGTACCCCCAACGGCTTCCGGGCCGAAAAAATGTGGCGCAGGACACAGCCGGCCGCCCCCGGCCACCGGAAACGACGGCGGGCCGCCCCCAGGGGGACGGCCCGCCGGCACTCACTCGTACGAACTACCCGCGCTGCGAGCGGTTGACGGCACTGATCATCGCCTTCAGCGAGGCCAGCACGGTGTTGCCGTCGATGCCCACGCCCCACAGCACCTTGCCGTCCACGGCGCACTCGACGTACGCGGCGGCCTGGGCGTCGCCGCCCTCGCTCAGCGCGTGCTCGGCGTAGTCCAGCACCCGTACGTCCACGCCGATCTGCGCCAGCGCGTCGGCGAAGGCGGAGACCGGGCCGTTGCCGGAGCCGGTCAGGGTGACGGGCACGCCGTCGACCCGCGCCTCGGCGGTCAGCGCGTCCCGGCCGTCCTCGGTGGTCAGGCTGCGCGAGCCGCTCAGCGCGATCCGGCCCCACGGGTTGTCGGTGGTCGGCAGGTACTCGTCCTGGAAGACCGCCCAGATGGCGGCCGGGGTGACCTCGCCGCCCTCGGCGTCGGTCTTGGCCTGGATGATCCGGGAGAACTCGATCTGCATCCGGCGCGGCAGGTCCAGCTTGTGGTCGTTCTTCAGGACGTACGCCACACCGCCCTTGCCGGACTGGCTGTTGACCCGGATGACCGCCTCGTAGCTGCGGCCGACGTCCTTCGGGTCGATCGGCAGGTACGGCACGCCCCAGACGTGCTCCCCGACCGGCACGCCGGCCGCCGCGGCGTCCGCCTCCAGGGCGTCGAAGCCCTTCTTGATGGCGTCCTGGTGCGAGCCGGAGAAGGAGGTGTACACCAGGTCGCCGGCGTACGGGTGGCGCGGGTGCACCTCCATCTGGTTGCAGTACTCGGCGGTGCGGCGGACCTCGTCGATGTCGGAGAAGTCGATCTGCGGGTCGACGCCCTGCGAGAACAGGTTCATGCCCAGGGTGACCAGGTCGACGTTGCCGGTCCGCTCGCCCTGGCCGAACAGGCAGCCCTCGATGCGGTCCGCGCCCGCCAGGTACGCCAGTTCGGCGGAGGCGACGGCGGTGCCGCGGTCGTTGTGCGGGTGCACCGACAGGCAGACGTGCTCGCGGCGCGACAGGTGGCGCGACATCCACTCGAACTGGTCGGCCTGGACGTTCGGGGTGGCCCGCTCGATGGTGGCCGGCAGGTTCAGGATGATCTCGCGGCCCTCGCCGGGCTGCCAGACGTCCATGACCGCCTCGCAGACCTCCAGGGCGAAGTCCAGCTCGGTGTCGACGAAGATCTCCGGCGAGTACTGGTAGCCGAAGACGGTGTCGTCGCCCAGCAGCTTGTCGGCGTACTCCATCACCAGCCGGGTGCCGTCGGTGGCGATCGCCTTGGTGGCCGCCCTGTCGTTGCGGAACACCACCCGGCGGAACAGCGGCGCGGTCGCGTTGTACAGGTGCACGGTCGCGCGCGGGGCGCCGACCAGCGACTCGACGGTCTTCTCGATCAGCTCCTCGCGGGCCTGCGTCAGCACCGAGATGGTGACGTCCTCGGGGATCGCCCCCTCCTCGATCAGCGAGCGGACGAAGGCGTGGTCGGTGGCACCGGAGGACGGGAAGCCGACCTCGATCTCCTTGTAGCCCATCGCGACCAGCAGGTCGAACATCTTGCGCTTGCGGGCCGGGGACATCGGGTCGATCAGCGCCTGGTTGCCGTCCCGCAGGTCGGTCGAGAGCCAGCGCGGCGCCTTGGTGATCACCTTCGACGGCCAGGTGCGGTCCGGCAGGTCGACGGTGCCGAACGGCAGGTAGCGGCCGTGGCGCATGCCCGAGGGCTGCTGGCGCACGGTGGCGGCGGTGATCGGGGTCGCGCGGTCGACGAAGGCGCGACCGGCGGGGATGGACGCGGCGGAGCTCTGCTCGGTCATGGAGGTGACTCTCGGCTTCCTGTGGTGCGGGGCTGGTCGGGGGGAGGTGGACACCCGACTGGCCGGCCTGCTGCCGCTCGCGACCCTTCATCGGATCGCCCGTTTCCTACGCGCACAGCACAGTCCCCGCGGCGAGGGAGCCGGCCCGGGTGGACTACAGGCCCTCGACGCGGCAGCTAAGAAGGAGCAGCCCGTTGCGCATGATGTTCACCAGCGTAACCCAGGCGCACGCGCCCCCGAAGTGAGCCGGGTGACATTTCCACCCCTTGAGACGGCGGGCACTTCCGTCCGCGCCGGTGACAACAGGTCATCGAGGCCTCACTCTTGGCCACATGACAGCAGACCTGCCGCTCTGCACGATTGTTCCGCCGTTCATCCTGGACCGCCTCGCCGAGGACGGTCACGCCCCCGCCGCCCGCTCACTCACCCTGGACGCCGCGCACCGCGAGGCCCGGCTGGCGCCCTCCCCTCCCCCGCCCGGCCCGGCCCGGCTGGAGCGGGTGATCTCCGACGCCGGGCACGCCGAGCGGCTGCCCGGCCGCGTCGTCCGCCGCGAGGGCCAGAACCCCGGCACCGACGACTCGGTCAACCACGCCTACGACGGCCTCGGCGCGACCTTCGCCCTGTTCGCCGACGTGTACGGGCGCCGCTCGATCGACGACCAGGGCCTGCGCCTGGACGCCACCGTCCACTACGGCCGGCACTACGACAACGCCTTCTGGGACGGCCACCGGATGGTCTTCGGCGACGGGGACGGCGTGATCTTCGGCGACTTCACCGCCTGCGTGGACGTCATCGGCCACGAACTCTCCCACGGCGTCACCCAGTTCACCGCCGGACTGGAGTACCGGGGCCAGCCGGGCGCGCTCAACGAGTCCGTCTCCGACGTGTTCGGCTCACTGGTCAAGCAGTACGCGCTGCGCCAGAGCGCCGCCGACGCGGACTGGCTGATCGGCGCCGGACTGCTCGCACCGGGCGTGCAGGGGGTGGCGCTGCGCTCGATGAGGGCGCCCGGCACCGCGTACGACGACCCCCGGCTCGGCAAGGACCCGCAGCCCGCCCATCTGCGCGACTACGTGAACACCGCCCAGGACAACGGCGGCGTGCACATCAACTCCGGTATCCCCAACCACGCGTTCTACCTGCTCGCCACCGCCCTCGGCGGCCCGGCCTGGGAGCGTGCCGGGCAGATCTGGTACGACGCGCTGACCGGCCGCCGGCTGCCCGCGGACGCGAACTTCACCGCCTTCGCCCGGGCCACCGTCGCGGCCGCCCGGGACCGCTACCCGGAACCCTCCGTCGCCGACACGGTCACGGCGGCCTGGGCCGCCGTCGGCATCAGCCCCGGTTGAGGAGGGCTTAGGTCCTGTCCGGCCGATCTTGGCGGATCAGCGCGCGGCGGTGGGCGCCCGGCTGGGCGTGCGCCCGGATCGCCCTCGTACTGGACGTACTCGGGTGATTCGGGCGTGCGTCCAGGTGGGGGCACCTCCCGGCCGAAGGCTGGGGGAGGATGCCCGGCGTCGCGCGCCCGGCAAGATCGGCCGGACAGGACTTAGGGCGAACCTTAGGTCAAGGTCCGGGAAAACGTCGGCAAACGCCATCCCTGCGTAGCACCATGGACACCATGCGTATCCAGGTGACCCGGACCGGCGGCCTCGCGGGACACGTCCGCCGCGCGGAGCTCGACACCGCCGAGCGTATCGACGCCCCGCACGTCCACGCACTCGCCCGCGAGGCCGTCGCGGGCGGGCTGCGGGCACCCTCCTACGGGGTGCCGGACGGCTTCCACTACGAGATCACCGTCGACGGCCGGACGGTCCACTGCGCCGACCCCAAGCTGACCGACTCGCAGCGGGAGCTGGTCTCGCTGGTCCTTCGCGAGGGCGCCTGAGCACCCCCGCGCGGCCCGCTCCCGGGCCGGCCGGCGGCCGGCCTCAGATCCAGCCGTCGAGCGAGGCCATGAAGCCCTCGTGGTCGTCCCGGTGGATGGTGTGGCCGCTGTCCTCGACGGTGCGCACCTCGTAGCCGAGGCCGCGCAGCTCCTCGGCGTCCTCGGGCGTGATCAGGAAGCTCCGGCCCGGCAGCTGGACCAGCGAGGGGACGGCGGGCGCACCGGGCAGGCCGGTCGGCTCCTGGTGGCCGGCCAGGGCGAGGGCGCTGTCCTCGTCCCAGGCCGCGACGGTGGCCAGCTCGACGTCCACGTCGACCTCCTCCCAGCGCGGACTGAGCAGCTTGATCTGCTCCCGGGAGGCCCGCTTGAACAGGGTGAAGGCGGACGGCGTGAACAGGCCGGGCTGGGCGAACTTCCAGGCCGGGTCGGAGTAGACGGCCCGGGCGGGCTTCAGCCGGTCGACGGCGTCCAGCAGGGCGAGCCCGCCCAGCGAGTGGCCGATGGCGAGGTCCGCGCCGACCGGCAGGGTGTCGACCAGGTCCTGGGCGAACAGCTCGGGGCCGTACCGGTCCACCGGGGCCGGGCCCTCGCCGCGCGGGCTCGCGCCGTGGCCGCGCAGGTCCACCGCGATCACCCGGTAGCCGCGCTCGGCGAGCGCCGGGCCGACCTTCCGCCAGGTGCGGTGGTCGGACATGATGCCGTGCACCAGGACGGCGATCCGGTCACCGGAGCCCCACTCGTGGGTGTTCAGCCTCATTCTGGTGAAACCTCTCTGCTCTGCCGTCACGGTCCGCACCCGCGTCGGTTCGCCGCGGCGGGGCGGGGGCACCGACGAGCGCCACCGCTCAGCGAACACCCCGGACGGGCCCGGGGGCCAGCACCGCCGCCCGAGACGGCTGTCACCCCCGGGCCCGGCATGCGCGAGGGCCCGCCCGGACGCGGTCGTCCTGGCGGGCCCTGCTAGGACCTGGGTGCGCGGGGGCTCAGAACCCCAGCTTGCGCAGCTGCTTCGGGTCGCGCTGCCAGTCCTTGGCCACCTTGACGTGCAGGTCCAGGTAGACCGGGGTGCCGAGCAGCGCCTCGATGTGCTTGCGGGCGGTGGTGCCGACGTGCTTGAGCCGCGCGCCCTTGGCGCCGATCACGATGGCCTTCTGGCTCTGCCGCTCGATGTAGACGTTGGCGTGGATGTCCAGCAGCGGGCGGTCCGCCGGGCGGCCCTCGCGCGGGATCATCTCCTCGACGACCACGGCCAGCGAGTGCGGCAGCTCGTCCCGGACGCCCTCCAGGGCGGCCTCCCGGATCAGCTCGGCCACCATGATCTGCTCGGGCTCGTCGGTGAGGTCGCCGTCCGGGTAGAGCGGCATGCCCTCCGGGAGCAGCTTGGTGATCAGGTCGGCGACCAGCTCGACCTGCTTGTCGCCGACCGCCGAGACCGGGATGATCTCGGCCCACTCGATGCCCAGCTCCGCACCGAGCTGGTGGACGGCGATCAGCTGCTCGGCCAGCCGCTTGGAGTCGACCAGGTCGGTCTTGGTGACGATGGCCACCTTGGGGGTCTTCTTGATGTCGGCGAGTTCCTTGACGATGAACTTGTCGCCGGGGCCGAGCTTCTGGTCGGCGGGCAGGCAGAAGCCGATCACGTCGACCTCGGCCCAGGTGCTGCGGACCAGGTCGTTCAGCCGCTCGCCGAGCAGGGTGCGCGGCTTGTGCAGGCCGGGCGTGTCGACGAGGACGAGCTGGGCGTCCGGGCGGTGCACGATGCCGCGCACGGTGTGCCGGGTGGTCTGCGGACGGTCGGAGGTGATCGCGACCTTCGTCCCCACCAGGGCGTTGGTCAGGGTCGACTTGCCCGCGTTGGGCCGGCCGACGAAGCACGCGAAGCCGGAGCGGTACGAGGAGGAAGGGGCACTCATGCGCCCCATTCTCCCTGATCACCGGGAGCACGACGGACCAAGCCGCCGACGGGGTGCCCGTTCAGCCCTTCCCGCCCCCTCCGAGCGAGGCGATTCCCATGATCAGGACGAGCAGGAGGAACGCCACCGAGCCCCAGAGCCAGAACGGCGAGCCGGTCTCCTGCCACTTGCCCATGCCCATCACGCCCAGCAGCAGCCCCGCGAAGAACGCGAACGGCCCCATCTCCCCAGCCCCCTCAGCACAGCCCACTCCCCGGTGAGATTATCTGCCGTATTCGGGGGTGGTTGGCCAGGGGCTCCGGCGGTGGAAGGCCTCGGGCACCCGGGGCGCACGGCACCGGGCGGGGGCGCCCAGGGCCTCCGCCCGGGCACCCCCGCCCGCGCGGCTCAGCGGGCCTCGGCCGCCACCTTCAGCGCACCGTCCGGCCCGGCCAGCAGCACCGGCGTCCCGGCGCCGCCCAGGTCCCGCACCGCGGCCAGGTCGGCCTCGGCGGGCTCCCCGGCCTCGCTCACCACGGCCGCCGCCTCCAGCGACTTCGCGCCGCTGGCCACGGCCATCGCCACCGCCGTCTGCAGCGCGCTGAGCCGCAGCGACTCCAGCGCGACCGTCCCGGCCACGTACGTCCGGCCGGTCTCGTCGCGCACCGCGGCCCCCTCCGCGACGCCGTTGCGGGCGCGGGCGGAGCGGGCCAGGGTGATGATCTTCTTGTCTTCGGGGTCGAGTTCGAGGATGTCGCTCATGCCCAGGAGCATAGGCCCGGGGCCGGTCCCCGGGCCGGGCCGGGGACCGGCGGGCGATCGGGCCCGGCGGGCGGTCTGGTTCGGCGGCCGATCGGGTTCAGTGGCCGATCGGGTTCGGCGGCCCGGGCCGCAGCACCTTCACGAGGGTCTTGGGACCGGAGGGCATCGGCTCCTCGTCCTCCGACCGCTGGCGCCAGTACGGGTTGTCGTGCGGCAGGTGGCTGCTGACCCGGCCGTACATGCCGAAGGTCACCACCACCACGCCGAAGACGAACGCGAAGATGATGTTGGACATCCGGAAGTTGAGGATGTTGGCGTCCGGTCGGCCGAGCACCGTCAGGCCGTAGAACCCGGAGAGCACGAACAGCGCGCCGACCGCCATGTTCACGTTGGAGGCGACGTTCCCCCCGATGACCGCTCCGGCGACCAGGACGGCGCCCACCACGATCGAGAGGATGCTCAGCGCCCCGTTGGTCGAGAGCCCGGCGATGTGGTCGCCGCTGGTGGACAGGAAGCCCGGGTGGTCCAGCAGCCCGAGGATCCCGAACACGATCAGGAAGACCCCGCCGAGTCCCGCTCCGATCCGCCAGACCGTGACGAGCTTGTGGTCGACGGGCAGTTCGTCTTGCAGCTTCATGGTGACCTCCACCATGGGACGTCGGACGGCCTGGGCCGTGCGCTCCGCGCACGGCGGGGCGCACGGCCGGGCCGGTCAGCTGTAGGGGTGGCTCCCCTGCATGTGGGGCACCTCGTGCATGTACAGCGATCCGCACTGCTGGCAGCAGCGCAGCCCGGTACCCCACTCCTCCTCCGGCCGGGTCTCGGCGTCGGTGTCCATGGTGCGGCCGCACAGGGCCGCCGCGGGTTCGGCGGCCCGGACGACGTGCCAGGACTTCGCCCCGGCCGGCCGACCCTGCGGGCCGTACTCCGCACGCAGTAGATGACTCATGTACCCATGGTCGATCGCCGGGGGCCCGGACGCTACTCGCCGGTCTCCGGGGCGGTCCCGGACGCCCCGCGGACCGGGGTGGCGACCATCGAGCCGATCCGGTTGCGGCGGCCCGCCGAGCTCTCGGCGGTGAGCCGGATCGCGGTGAGGTCGGTGGCGGCGTCCTCCGGCAGCGGGATCTCGCAGGACGAGCCCGGGATCGGCACCCGGCCGAGGTGCTTGGCGAGCAGGCCGCCGACGGTCTCGACGTCCTCGTCCTCCAGCTCGATGCCGAACAGCTCGCCGAGGTCCTCGACCAGCAGCCGGGCGGTGATCCGGTACGAGCCGTCCCCGAGGTCCTCGACCGGCGCGATCTCCCGGTCGTACTCGTCGGTGATCTCGCCGACGATCTCCTCCAGGATGTCCTCGATGGTGACCAGCCCGGCGGTGCCGCCGTACTCGTCGATCACGATCGCCACGTGCGAGCGCATCTGCTGCATCTCGCGCAGCAGGTCGGTGGCCGGCTTGCTGTCCGGGACGAAGACGGCCGGCCGCATCACCGTGCCGACCTCGTCGGACTCGGAGTCCCGGTTGATGTGGGTGCGGCGCACCAGGTCCTTGAGGTAGACGATGCCGACCACGTCGTCCTCGTTGTCGCCGACCACCGGGATCCGCGAGAAGCCGGAGCGCAGCGCCAGGGTGAGCGCCTGTCGGACGGTCTTGTGCCGCTCGATCATCACCAGGTCGGTGCGCGGGACCATCACCTCGCGCACGATGGTGTCGCCGAGCTCGAAGACCGAGTGCACCATCCGGCGCTCCTCGTCCTCGATCAGGTCGTCCTTCTCGGCGAGGTCGACCAGGGCGCGCAGCTCCGCCTCGGAGGCGAACGGCCCCTCGCGGTAGCCCTTGCCCGGGGTGAGTGCGTTGCCGAGCAGGATCAGCAGGCGCGGGATCGGACCGAGGACGCTGGCCAGCGGCAGCAGCACGAAGGAGGCGGCGGTGACGGTGGTCAGCGGGTGCTGGCGGCCGATCGTGCGCGGCGAGACGCCGACCGCGACGAAGGACACCAGCACCATCACGCCGAACGCCAGCAGTACGGCCTGCCAGGTGGAGTCCAGGTTCCGGACGCACACCACGGTGACCAGGACGGCCGCCGCCATCTCGCTGGCCACCCGGATCAGGGTGGCCAGGTTCAGGTAGCGGATCGGGTCGGAGGCCAGGGTCAGCAGTCGCGTCGCACCCCGCCGCCCGGCCCGGACGGCCTCCTCGGCGCGGAACCGGGAGACCCGGGAGATGCCCGCCTCGGCGCACGCGGCCAGCCAGCCGAGGACGACGAGCAGGACGGCACCCAGGATGAAGCTCGTACTCTCACCACTCACAGGGGTTCGGGCTCCGCGCTCAGTGGGTGGTGGGGGCCGGGGAGATCCCGCCGAGGCCGCGGCCCGCCCGCCAGTCGTCCAGGATCCGCTTCTGGAGGGCGAACATCTCCTCCTCCTCGTCGGGCTCCTCGTGGTCGTAGCCGAGGACGTGCAGCACGCCGTGGACGGTGAGCAGCTGCAGCTCCTCGTCCATCGAGTGCTTGGACGGGGCCGCCTTGCCCTGCTGCTCGGCGACCTCGGGGCAGAGCACGATGTCGCCGAGCAGGCCCTGCGGCAGCTCCTCGCCCTCCTTGCCGGGGCGCAGCTCGTCCATCGGGAAGGACATCACGTCGGTGGGCCCCGGGAGGTCCATCCACTGGATGTGCAGCTCCTCCATCGCCGCACCGTCCACCAGGATCACGGACAGTTCGGACTGCGGGTGGATCCGCATCTTGTCCAGGGCGTAGCGGGCGACGTCGAGGATGGACTCCTCGTCGGCGTCCCAACCGGACTCATTGGCGATGTCGATCGACATGACGGGCTGGTTACTCAGCTTTCGGTGCGATGGGACTGTCGGGGTGCGCGCGGCGCGGTGGTCTTCCCGGGCCGCCGCTGGGAGGGCTTGCGGGAGGTCTGCGGAGCGGTCTCCTCGGCCTCCTGCAGGGCGTCCCAGCGCTCGTACGCGTCCACGATCCGGCCGACCAGCTTGTGGCGGACCACGTCGGTGCTGGTGAGGACGGAGAAGTGGATGTCGGGCACGTCGACCAGGATGTCCTGGACGACCTTGAGTCCGCTGCGGGTGCCGCCCGGGAGGTCGATCTGGCTGGTGTCGCCGGTGACGACCACCCGGGAGTTGAACCCGAGGCGGGTGAGGAACATCTTCATCTGCTCGGGCGAGGTGTTCTGGGCCTCGTCCAGGATGATGAAGGCGTCGTTGAGGGTGCGGCCGCGCATGTAGGCGAGCGGGGCGACCTCGATGGTGCCCGCGGCCATCAGCCGGGGGATGGAGTCCGGGTCCATCATGTCGTGCAGCGCGTCGTACAGCGGGCGCAGGTACGGGTCGATCTTCTCGTAGAGGGTGCCGGGCAGGAAGCCCAGCCGCTCCCCCGCCTCGACGGCCGGACGGGTCAGGATGATCCGGTTGACCTCCTTGGCCTGGAGGGCCTGGACGGCCTTGGCCATCGCGAGGTAGGTCTTGCCGGTACCGGCCGGGCCGAGGCCGAAGACGATGGTGTGCTTGTCGATCGCGTCGACGTAGCGCTGCTGGTTGAGGGTCTTGGGGCGGATCGTGCGGCCCCGGTTGGACAGGATGTTCGCGGTGAACACCTTGGACGGCGCCGGGCTGTCCGGGTCGTCCACGGCGCTGCGGAGCATGGCGATGGAGCGCTCCACGGAGTCCTCCGTCAGGGGCTGGCCGGTGCGCAGCACCAGCATCATCTCGTTGAAGAGCTGCTGGACGAGGGCGACCTCGGCGCGCTCTCCGGTGGCGGTCACCTCGTTGCCGCGGACGTGGATGTCGGCGGCGGGGAAGCCCTGCTCGATCACGCGCAGCAGCGAGTCCGCGGTGCCGAGCAGGGTGACCATCGGGTGCTTCTCGGGGATGACGATCCGGGCGCTGGTGCGGCCCTCTTCGGCCGGTTCGGGGCGCGGGCGTCCATTCGTACGGGTCTGCGATGTGTCACTCATAGGTCGGCGCTGGGGCCTGCCTCATCCCAATCCGTGGTCTCGTGGTGCCGCTCGGTCTCTCCGGGGTCACCAGGGTACGCCGCGAGCGTGATCGTTGCGGCGGGCGGCGGGGCCGCACCCGTTGATGCTGGGGCAGATCGGGGCGCGGCGCGAGCGGTTTTCCGCCCGTCCGGACCGGGTGCCGCCGGCGTCCGCACTACCGGCGCGGGGGGACCGGGACCCGGGCGAGGTCCTCGGCGAGCACGATGGTGCCCTCGAAGTGCTTGCGGGCGTCGGCGAGGTGCTGGGCGAGGTCGGGGTAGCGCTGGGAGAAGTGGGTGAGCACCAGGGTGCGGGCGCCGGCCTCGGCGGCGACCTTGGCGGCCTGACCCGCGGTGAGGTGGCCGTGGTCCTCGGCGAGCCGGAGGTCGGCGTCGGTGAAGGTGGCCTCGACGACCAGCAGGTCGGCGCCCTCGGCGAGTTGGTGGACGCCCTCGCAGAGCCGGGTGTCCATCACGAAGGCGAAGCGCTGGCCGGGCCGGGGCTCGCTGACCTCGTCCAGGGTGACCCGGCGCCCGGCGGCCTCGATCGCGCCCTGGTGCTGGAGCCGGCCGACGTCCGGGCCGGCGATGCCGAGGGCGGCGAGGCGCTCGGGCACCAGTCGGCGGCCGTCGGGCTCGGAGAGCCGGTAGCCGAAGGACTCCACGGGGTGCGACAGCCGGACGGCGTCCAGCGCGAAGCGGGCGCCGGGCGCGGGCAGCGGGCCGGGCTCCTCGATCGGGCGGGGGCGCAGCACGGCGGTCTCGTGGTAGGCGGTGGCGTACCTCAGCCGTTCGAAGTACACCTCGCCGGAGGCCGGGAAGTAGACGTCCACCGGGTGCGGGACGCGGTCCAGGTTGATCCGCTGGATCACCCCGGCCAGGCCCAGGCTGTGGTCGCCGTGGAAGTGCGTGACGGCGATCCGGGTGATCTGGGTGGCGGAGACCCCGGCGTGCACCATCTGGCGCTGGGTGCCCTCGCCGGGGTCGAACAGCAGGCCCTCGCCGTCCCAGCGCAGCAGGTAGCCGTTGTGGTTGCGGTGCCGCGTGGGCACCTGGCTGGCGGTGCCGAGGACCACGAACTCGCGCTGTGACACCTCGGTCAGACCATGCGCTCGGTCATCGGGGCACCGCCGAGCACGTGGACGTGGGCGTGGAAGACGGTCTGGCCGGCACCGGCGCCGGTGTTGAAGATCAGCCGGTAGTCCTCGATGCCCTCGTCCCTGGCGACCGCGCCGGCCTCGGCGAGCAGCTCGCCGGCGATCTCCGGCTCGGCGGCGGCCAGCTCGGCGGCGTTCGGGTAGTGGAGGTGCGGGATCACCAGGACGTGGGTCGGGGCCTTCGGGGCGATGTCCCGGAAGGCGAGGGTGCGCTCGGTCTTGCGCACCACGGTGGCCGGGATCTCGCCGGCCACGATCTTGCAGAACAGGCAGTCGGGCTTCGGCTCGCCGGCCATCGGGGTCTCCTCGCGGTGTCGCACGGTGTCGGTCGGGGCGTACGGCGGCATGCTAGCCGAGCCGTGCCTTCGCCTGCTGGTACTCGCGCAGGTGCTTGCGGCGGACCACCCGGACCCCGACGGCGGTGCCCTCCGACTCCGGATCCTCGGTCAGCAGGCCGACCACGACGATGACGTAGCCGAGCAGCCAGCGCTTGGTGAGCCGCCAGGTGTGCGGGCGGCTGCCGTCCTTCCTGCGGATCACCCGGGCGGCCAGGACGCCCTTGCCCAGGCTGAAGCCGGCGAGGCGGGCGAGCAGCACCTGGTTGGCGAAGGAGGCGGCGAAGAAGACGCCCACGAGCGTCCCGAAGTAGACGCCGGCCGGGCCGTCCGGGCCGCTCGCCGCCTTGGCGGCGGCGAAGCCGGCGGTGACGGCGACCAGGCAGTCGAGCGTCGCGGCGAAGAACCGCCGGAAGCCGCCCGCCTCCTTGGGCCGCGGCACCCGGGCGGCACCCTGCTGCGGCGGGTACGGCTGGCCGTGGGCCTGCTGCGGTCCGTACGGCGGGCTTTGGTACGGCTGCGCCGGGTACGGCGGGACCTGGTGCTGCTGCCCCGGGTACGGCTGCGGCGGGTACGGCTGCTGGGCGTACGGGCCCGGCGGGTACGGCTGCTGCCCGTACGGCTGCTGCCCGGACTGCGGCGGCGGATAGCCCTGTGCCATGTGCTCCCCCGTGAGCTGTCGATCGCCTGTCGATCATGAACAGCCCCGCATCCTACCCACGGCCCGCGGGAGGAGGGCCGACCGCCCGCCCTCCCCCCGCGGCAGCGGGTGCTACTCCCAGGGGAGCGGCGGAGGGGTCTTGGCCGGGGTCTCGGCCAGGGCGGCCAGGGCGATCCGGACGCCCTCGGCGAGCTGCGGGTCCTCACCCGCGGCCCACTGGTGCGGGGCGAACGGCACCTCGACGTCCGGGTCGACGCCGTGGTTCTCCACGCCCCAGCCGTAACCGTCCAGCCAGAAGGCGTACTTGGGCTGGGTCACCAGGGTGCCGTCGACCAGGCTGTACCGGCTGTCGATGCCGATCACCCCGCCCCACGTCCGGGTGCCCACCACCGGTCCGAGCTTCAGCGCCTGGATGGCGGCGTTGACGATGTCGCCGTCCGAGCCGGAGAACTCGTTGGCCAGCGCCACGATCGGCCCGCGCGGTGCGTCGCCCGGGTAGGGCACCGGGCTGGCGATGTCCCGGGCGACGTCCCAGCCGATGATCCGCCGGGCCAGCTTCTCGATCACCAGCTGCGAGGTGTGGCCGCCGCGGTTCTCCCGGATGTCGACGATCACCCCCTCCTTGATCATCTCCGACCGCAGGTCGCGGTGGATCTGCGCCCAGCCGGTGGTCTGCATGTCGGGGATGTGCAGGTAGCCGAGCCGCCCGCCGGACAGCTCGCGGACGGCGGCCCGCCGCCCGGCCACCCAGTCGTGGTAGCGCAGCGGCTCCTCGTCGGCGAGCGGGACGACGACCGGGTGGCGCTGGTCGGTGCCGTCCTTGCCGGCCACCGTCAGCTCCACCGGCTGCCCGGCGGTGCCCGCCAGCAGCGGCGCCGGGCCGGTGACCGGGTCCACCGGGCGGCCGTTGACCGCGAGGACGGCGTCCCCCGGGCGGACGGCGGCGCCCGGCGCGGCCAGCGGGGAGCGGGCCCGCGGGTCGGAGGACTCACCGGGCAGGATGCGGGCGATCCGCCAGATCCCGCCCTCCTTGACCAGGTCGGCGCCGAGCTGGCCCTGCCGGCGGGCGGCCTCGGCGTGGACGCCGTGCGGGATCACGTAGGCGTGCGAGGTGCCGAGCTCACCGTGCACCTCCCAGAGCAGGTCCACCAGGTCGTCGTGCGAGCCGACCCGCTCCACCAGCGGCCGGTAGCGGTCCAGCACGCCGGTCCAGTCCACCCCGGCGAGGTCCGGACGCCAGAAGTTGTCGCGCATCAGGCGGCCGTTCTCGGCGTACATCTGCCGCCACTCGGCCGCCGGGTCGACGGTCACCCGGAGCCGGGAGAGGTCGACCTCGATCTCGTCGTCGTCGCCGACCGCCTTGTGGTCGGCGGGGACGACCCGCAGCTCACCCTCGTCCAGGACGGCCAGCCGGGTGCCGTCGGCGCTGACCGCGAACGCGTCCAGGCCGTCCACCAGCTGCTCGGCGCGGCGCTTGCGGAAGTCGAACCGCTCCAGCGTGGGGCGCGGCCGCTCGTCGTCCAGCGAGGCCGCCTCGTCGCCGAGTTCGCCGACCAGCGGGATCCTGGTCCAGAGCACGCCGTCCTTGGCGGCCTTCAGCACCCCGAAGCGGCCGCCCTCGACCGGGAACGGGATGATCCGGTCGGCGATGCCGTCCAGGTCGACCCGGGTGGTGGGCGGCGCGTCGGCCGAGGCCTCCTCGCCGTCCGCCTTGCGGCCCTTGGGCTCGTCCTCGTCCCCGCCGACCGGTCGCCCGGCCCGCTGCGGCCCGAACGGGGACGGCGTGTCGGCGGCCAGCGTGACCAGGTAGGGGCGGCAGCCGTTGGGGAACGACAGGTCGAAGACGTGCGAGTCGTAGACCGGGTCGAAGTTGCGCACCGAGAGGAACGCCAGGTGCCGTCCGTCGGCGGTGAAGGCCGGCGAGGTGTCGATGAACCGCTGCGGGGTGACCTCCCCGACCGTCCGGGTGGCCAGGTTGGCCAGCGCGATGTGGCGCAGCGACCAGGCGCCGAGGCCGGCCGCCGGCTGCGACCAGGCCAGCCAGGCCGAGTCCGGGCTGAACGCCAGCCCGCTGACCTCGCCGTCCGTGCTGCGGGCCAGCTCGTGCACGGCGCCGTCGGCGAGCGTGACCAGCAGCACCCGCCCGTCGTGCGAGCCGACCGCCGCCTGCTTGCCGTCCGGCGACACCACCAGGGAGCGCACCCGGCCGAGCGCGCCGACCGCCAGTCGGCGGCGCTCGGTGCCCAGCACGGCGGGGGCGTACTCGATCGCGTCCTCGCCCTCGGCGTCCGTCACCCAGAGCACGCCCTGCGCGCCGTCCTCGGCGGGCACCACGCGGGCCTGGCGCCCGCGCACCCCCGGCGTCTCGTCCAGGACCCGGGCCGGGCCCTCGCGGTGGGTCAGCCAGTGCACGCTGCCGCGCACCACGACGGCGCCGGCCCGGCCGGTGCGGTCGGGGGCGACGCTCTCCAGCCAGTGCGCGGCCGCCACCGGGCGGGGGCGGCGGCCGGCCCGCGGACCGGCCAGCAGGATGTCCGGGCGGCGCGGCTCGGCGCCGTCGAGGTCGTCCAGCAGCCAGAGGTCGCCGGCGCTGTGCCAGACCACCCGGGTGCCGTCGGTGGTGGCGCCGCGGGCGTAGAAGCCCTCCGGGGAGGTGGTGTGCCGGCGCAGGTCGGTGCCGTCCGGGAGGCTGGAGTACAGCTCGCCGACGCCCTCGTGGTCGGAGAGGAAGGCGATTCTGGACGCGTCGGGCCCACCGACCCAGAGCGGGGAGTCGAGCTGCCCGTCGAGGTCCGCGTGGACCCGGACGAACTCGTCCCGGCCGATCCAGAGCTTGCCGGCCTGGCCGCCCCGGTAGCGCTTCCACCAGGCGGGCTCCCGGTTGCCCGCCGAGACCAGCAGCACGCCGTCCCCGCCCGGCTCGGACGCCAGGCCGCCGATCGGCCCGTACGGCAGCCGGACAGGCTCGCCTCCGTCCAGCGGCACGGCGTGCGCCCAGGTGCGCCGCAGGGTGGCCTGTCCGGCGGTGGTGGTGGCGATCGGGCGGCCGTCGGCCGTCCAGCCCTGCAGCTGGGTCTGCGCGCTGCCCCAGTACGTCAGCCGGCGGGACGGACCGCCGTCCACCGGAGCGACGTGCACCTCCGGCGCGCCGTCCCGGGTCGAGGTGAAGGCGATGTGCCGCCCGTCCGGCGAGAACCGCGGCCGGCGGACGGGGACGTGATCGGCCGTCAGCCGCCAGGCCCGGCCGCCCTCCAGGGGGGCGAGCCAGACGTCGTTCTCGGCGGCGAAGGTGATCAGGTCGCCGTGCAGATGAGGGTGGCGCAGGTAGGCGCCCGCTGAGGTGCTCCGAGGTTCGCTCACGCGGTCAGCCTAGGCACGTGCGCACACGACGCGCCCCGGTTTTCGTGCACTGCGAACCCTACGGAGGACACCCGTCGCGGGCGGCGCGCCCCGCGGTCAGCTCCAGCGGCCGGTGCGGCCGAGCAGCAGGGCGCCGGCGGCCACGCCCGCGGTGGAGGTGCGCAGCACCGAAGGGCCGAGCCGGTACGGCCCGGCACCGGACTCGGCGAAGGCGGCCAGCTCCTCCGGGGAGACCCCGCCCTCCGGTCCGACCACCAGCACGATGTCCCCGGCGGCGGGCAGCCCGGCGGTGGCCAGCGGTTCGGCGCCGTCCTCGTGCAGCACGGCGGCGAACGCGGCGCCGGCCAGTACCGGGGCCAGCTGCCGGGTGGTCACCGGCTCGCGGACCTCGGGGAAGCGCAGCCGGCGGGCCTGCTTGCCGGCCTCCCGGGCGGTGGCCCGCCACTTGGCGAGCGCCTTGGCGCCGCGATCGCCCTTCCACTGGGTGATGCAGCGCGAGGCCGCCCAGGGGATCACCACGTCCACGCCGACCTCGGTCATGGTCTCGACCGCCAGCTCGCCCCGGTCGCCCTTGGGCAGCGCCTGGACGACCACGATCCGCGGGCCCGGCTCGGGCTCGCGGCGCACCGCCGCCACGGTCACCTCGATCGCGTCCTTGCCGTGCACGGCCGTCACCGTGCCGTCCACGCCGAGGCCCAGGCCGTCGGCGAGGGTCACCGCCTCGCCGGGCTCCAGCCGCTTCACGGCGGCGGCGTGCCGCCCCTCCGGCCCGTCCAGCCGGACCACCGCGCCCGGGGCGGCGGAGGCGAGCTGCGCGGTCTCGACGACGAACACGGGCGCGGTCATGAGGTCCCCTGGGGGTGCGAGGTCGGTGCGGTGGAACGACGGCGCCCGGCGACCCGTGCGGGTCGCCGGGCGCCGGTGCTGTCAGCGGCCGTTGAAGGCGTCCTTCAGGCGGGAGAACAGCCCCTGCTGGCCCGGCGCGAACTGGCCGGAGGGCCGCTCCTCGCCGCGCAGCACCGCGAGGCGGCGCAGCAGGTCCTCCTGCTCGGGGTCGAGCTTGGTGGGCGTCTGCACCTCGACATGCACTATCAGGTCGCCCCGGCCGCCCCCGCGCAGGTGGGTGATGCCGCGGCCGTGCAGCGGGATCGACTGGCCGGACTGGGTGCCGGGCCGGATGTCGACCTCCTCCAGGCCGTCCAGGGTCTGCAGCGGCACCTGGGTGCCGAGCGAGGCCGCCGTCATCGGGATGGTGACGGTGCAGTGCAGGTCGTCCCCGCGCCGCTGGAAGGTCGGGTGGGTGCTCTCGGCGATCTCGACGTAGAGGTCGCCGGCCGGGCCGCCGCCGGGGCCGACCTCGCCCTCGCCGGCCAACTGGATCCGGGTGCCGTTGTCGACGCCGGCCGGGATCTTGACGGTCAGGGTGCGGCGGGCCCGGACCCGGCCGTCGCCGGCGCACTCCGGGCACGGGGTCGGCACGACGGTGCCGAAGCCCTGGCACTGCGGGCAGGGGCGGGAGGTCATGACCTGGCCCAGGAAGGACCGGGTGACCTGGGAGACCTCGCCCTTGCCGCGGCACATGTCGCAGGTCTGCGCGGAGGTGCCGGGAGCGGCGCCCTCGCCGCTGCAGGTGGTGCAGGTGACGGCGGTGTCGACCTGGAGTTCCTTGGTGGTGCCGAAGGCGGCCTCCTCCAGGGTGATCTCCAGCCGGATCATGGCGTCCTGGCCGCGCCGGGTCCGCGAGCGCGGCCCGCGCTGGCCGGAGGCCGCGCCGAAGAAGGCGTCCATGATGTCGGAGAAGCCGAAGCCCGCCGCGCCCGCGCCGAAGCCGCCCGCGCCGCCGCCGTTGGGCGACAGGGGGTCGCCGCCGAGGTCGTAGACCTGGCGCTTCTGCGGGTCCGAGAGCACCTCGTAAGCGGCGTTGATCTCCTTGAACCGCTCCTGCGTCTTCGGGTCCGGGTTGACGTCCGGGTGCAGTTCGCGTGCCAGGCGTCGGAACGCCTTCTTGATCTCGTCCTGCCCCGCATCCCGTCGGACGCCGAGTACCGCGTAGTAGTCCGTGGCCACCAAATGCTCCGCTTGTTCCGCCTGTAGAAGTGCTTGCGACTGGTACCACCGCCGGATTTCCGACGGTGGCCGTTCCTACGACTCGGCCAGGATCTGACCCACGTACCGTGCCACCGCTCGCACCGCCCCCATTGTGCCCGGATAGTCCATCCGGGTCGGACCGATCACACCCAGTTTGGCCACGCTCTCGTCGCCCGAACCGTAACCGACGGAGACGACCGAGGTGGAATTGAGCCCCTCGTAGGCGTTCTCCCGCCCGATCCGGACCGTCACCCCCGCGTCCGCGGTCTCACCCAGGAGGCGGAGCAGGATGACCTGCTCCTCCAGGGCCTCCAGCACCGGCTGGATGGTGAGCGGGAAGTCGTGGCCGAAGCGGGTCAGGTTGGCCGTGCCGGCCAGCATGATCCGCTCCTCGTTCTGCTCGGCGAGCGCCTCGAAGAGCGTCGCCAGGACGGTCGTGACGGCCGGCCTGTCGGCCGCCTCGAAGGCCGCCGGGAGTTCCTCCAGCAGCCCCGGCACGTCGGGCAGGCGCTGTCCGACGGCCCGGGTGTTGATCTTGGCGCGGAGGTCCGCGAGGACCACCTCGCCGACCGCGCCCGGGCAGTCGACCATCCGCTGCTCGACCCGGCCGGTGTTGGTGATCAGGACCAGCATCACCTTGGCCGGGGCGAGTGCGACCAGCTCGATGTGCCGCACGGTGGACCGCGAGAGCGAGGGGTACTGGACGACCGCGACCTGTCTGGTGAGCTGCGCGAGCAGCCGGACCGTCCGGGCCACCACGTCGTCCAGGTCGACCGCGCCGTCCAGGAAGTGCCGGATCGCCCGCCGCTCGGGCGCGCTCATCGGCTTGACCTCGGCCAACCGGTCGACGAACAGGCGGTACCCCTTGTCCGTGGGGATCCGCCCGGCGCTGGTGTGCGGCTGGTGGATGTAGCCGTCCTCCTCCAGCGCGGCCATGTCGTTGCGGACGGTGGCCGGGGACACCCCGAGGCTGTGCCGCTCCACCAGGGCCTTGGAGCCGACCGGCTCCTCGGTGCCCACGTAGTCCTGGACGATGGCGCGCAGCACGGCGAGCTTGCGTTCGTCGAGCTGTCGGACCTCACCGGCCATGGGGCACCCACCTCCGTCTTCGCACGTTGTCCGTTGTGACATGTGTCCGCTTTGGCATGCTGCGAGCCGCTCTGGGAGGCCCCGGCCTTGGCACTCTGAACACACGAGTGCCAGAACCGTACCTGCCAGTGTAAGGCCCGGGTCCGACGGCAGGAACGGCCCGTCGGGGGTGATCCTGCCCGCACTGTCCGGCGCGCGGGTGATGCCGTGGGCCCGACCGGGTGGCAGCATCGATAGCGAACGGCGAACGGAGGAGCAGCGATGTCGAGCTCGGGCCAGCACACCCGCTTCGCCCCGGACCGCGGTCTGACCGGCCGGATGGTCGGGACGATGTTCGTGATCGGGCTGTTGTACGTCGGTTTCACCGGCCTGCTGATCGTGCTGCTGCGCGGGGCCTGGCCACTGATCGTGCTGCTCTCGGGCGGCCTGTTCGTGGCCCAGTTCTGGTTCAGCGACAAGATCACCGAACGGGCGATGGGCGCCCACCGGGTGACTCCGGAGCAGTACCCGCAGCTGCACGGCACCATCGACCGGCTCTGCGCGCTCGCCGACATGCCCAAGCCCCGGGTGGCCGTCGCCGACAACGACATGCCGAACGCCTTCGCGACCGGCCGCAACCCGCAGAACGCGGTGGTCTGCGTCACCACCGGGCTGCTGCGGCGGCTGGAGCCGGAGGAGCTGGAGGGCGTGCTGGCGCACGAGCTGTCGCACGTCGCCCACCGGGACGTCGCGGTGATGACCATCGCCGGCTTCCTCGGCGTGCTGGCCGGCGCGATGACCCGGATCGCGATGTACGGCGGGTTCATGGGCGGCGGCCGGAACAGCAACGACTCCAACGCGGCCATCGCCGCCCTGGTCATCCCGCTGGTCTCGGTGGTGGTCTACGCGATCAGCTTCCTGTTGACCCGGCTGCTCTCCCGCTACCGGGAGCTGGCCGCCGACCGGGCCGCCGCCCAGCTCACCGGCCGGCCGAGCGCGCTGGCCTCGGCGCTGACCAAGGTGACCGGCCAGATCGCCGCGATCCCCACCAAGGACCTGCGCCAGGCGCAGCCGTACAACGCCTTCTACTTCGCCCCGGCGCTGAGCGCCCGGGAGGCCGCCTCGCAGCTGTTCTCCACCCACCCCTCGCTGGAGAAGCGGCTGGAGCAGCTGGCGGGCATCTCGGCCCAGCTGGGCCGCTGACGCCGCCGCCCCCGGCCGACGTGTTCCCGACCGACCCGCTCCTGACCGACCTGCTCCGACCGATCTGTTCCCGACCGACCTGCTCCCGACCGTCCCGACCGGAGAGGACCACCGTGGGATTCCTGGACACCCTGTTCGGCCGCACCAAGCCCGTCAAACCCGATCTCGACCAGCTGTTCGGCGTCCCCTCGGCCGCACTGACCCTGGAGGCGGCCGCCGGCTTCCTGCCGACCGGCCTCGGGTCGGTCTGCTTCGCGGCCGTCGAGGGCGGGGCCTTCGGCGAGGTGGAGCGGCAGGTGCGGGCGCTGCTGGACGCCGACACCGAGCGCGGCGGCGTCCCGGTGGAGGCCTCCAAGGACGCGTACGGCTACTCCTGGCTGCTCGCCCGGCACACCCCGCAGGAGCTGCCGGAGCTGGTCAACGACCTGCACGCGGTCAACAGCGAGCTGGAGGCGAACGGCTTCGGGCCGCAGCTGCTCTGTTCGCTGGTCGCCTTCCGCAACGCCGAGGGGCAGCCGCTGGCACTGGTCTACCTGTTCAAGCGCGGCACCTTCTACCCGTTCGCGCCGATGCCGGGCGGCGGGGAGCGGCGCAACAGCCCGCTGGAGCTCCAGGTCAACGCCATGCTGGGGAACGACCTGCGGCTGGAGAAGGACCTCGGTCGCTGGTTCCCGGTCTGGGGTGCGCCGGGGCTGTGAGCCCTCCCGCCGGGGCCGTGGGGTCCCGCCGGGGCCGCGGGGGCACCGGGGCGGTGAAAACGGGTGGCCCCGGGCGGCGGCCCGCTCTAGCGTGCCCGAACGTGATCCATTGGGATGAGATCGAATCCGCGCAGCCCACCCCCGACCTGCTGGCCCTCGTGAGCGCCGAGCTGCGCTCCCCCGACCCGGGGATACGCGACGGGCTGGCCTACGAACAGTTCTGCCGGTGGGTTCCACTGCTGGCGCCCGACCAGCTGGGCTCGCTCGGCGACCGGATGGCCGAGCGGTTCGCCGACCCGGAGATCCAGGCCCGGACCTTCGCCGCGCTGGTCCTCGCCGAGATCGTCGACGCCGGCGCCCACCAGCCGTCCTGGCTGGAGGCCTTCGCCCGCTGGTACCCCGCCGAGACCGATCTGCGCGGCTGGGACGGGTCACTCGGCTGGCTGCACGCCGTCGCGCACGGCGCCGACCTGCTGGCCGCCTTCGGCCGCAGCCCGCTGGTGGACCCGGCGCCGCTGCTGGACGTGGCCGCGGCCCGGCTGACGGCGCCGACCGACCACGTCTGGGACGCCCTGGAGGACGACCGGCTGGGCCAGGCCCTGGCGCTGGTCCTGACCCGGGCCGAGCTGACGGAGCGGCAGTCCGTGGCCTGGCTGGAGCCGATCGCCGCCCGGGAGCCGCGCCGGCCGGGGACCGTCCCCGCGCCCGTCTCCAACACCCTGCGGACCCTGCGGGTGCTGTACCTGCTCGCCGACCGCGGGGTGCGACCGGCCCGCGGCGCCGAGCCGCTGACACTGCGCCACGCCGGGGCGCTCAAGCGGCACCTCGCCGAGGTGCTGGCGGTCAACGCCCCGTACGCGGGCTGAGGGCCCCGGGGTTGACGGGCTGACGGGCTGACGGGACCGGCGTGCGCCGGGCCCCGCCGGCCGGTCAGACCCTAGACTCCGTGGAATGCGCAGCCGCTCGTACGGACCCGACCTGACCCCGCCGTGGAAGCGGCAGCAGCCCGCCCCGGAGGTGCCCGCCGAGCGGGACCTGGTGGTCGAGGAGGCGGCGAGCGGCTTCTGCGGCGCGGTGGTGCGCTGCGAGAAGACGGCGGAGGGGTTCACCGTCACCCTGGAGGACCGCTTCGGCAAGCACCGGGTGTTCCCGCTGGTACCGCGCGGTTTCCTGCTGGAGGGCCGGGTGGTCACCCTGGTCCGGCCCGCCGCGGCCGCGCCGGCGCCCTCCCGCGTGCCTGGCCGGACCGCCTCCGGCTCGGTCGCCGTCCCCGGTGCCCGGGCCCGCGTCGCACGCGAGTCCCGGATCTACGTCGAGGGCCGGCACGACGCCGAGCTGGTCGAGCGGGTCTGGGGCGACGACCTGCGGATCGAGGGCGTGGTGGTGGAGTACCTGGAGGGCGTCGACGACCTGCCCGCGATCGTCGCCGAGTTCGGCCCCGGCCCCGGTCGGCGCCTCGGCGTCCTGGTCGACCACCTGCTCCCCGGCACCAAGGAGCACCGCATCGCCGCCCGGGTCACCGGCGAGGCCGTGCTGGTCGTCGGCCACCCCTACATCGACGTCTGGCAGGCCGTGAAGCCCTCCTCCGTCGGCATCCCCGGCTGGCCCGCCGTGCCCCGCGGCGAGGACTTCAAGCTCGGCACCTGCCGCCGCCTCGGCTGGCCCGAGGACACCCCCGCCGCCTGGAAGCGCATCCTCGCCTCGGTGGACTCCTACAAGGACCTCGACCCGGCCCTGCTGGGCCGGGTCGAGGAACTGATCGACTTCGTGACGTCGGAGGACTGAGCTCCGCTCAGGCGTACGTCCGGAAGTCCGTGGTGTCCAGGACGATGCCGAGCACGTCGACGGGAACGGGCTCTCCGAACTTGCTGGTCCGTTCGGACATGTAACCCTGAGGACCGGTCCCGGAAGGCCGGCTCAACTCGGTCAACAGCACGCACACACCCTTGATCGGATCGACGATCAGATAAGCCGGGATCATCCCCTCGGCGTACATCTCCCGCTTGGTCCGGTAGTCGCGGTCGACGCTGGTCCTCGACACCACCTCGACCACGAGGGTGACGGCGGGCGAGGGCAGCAGACGCCCGTGCTCCTCGACCACCCCGCGCTCGAAGACGACCAGGTCGGGCTGCGGTTCGCTGGCCTGGCCGGGGACCGTCAGGTCCTGCGTGGTGAGCGCACGCCACCGACCGTACGGAACCTGGTGCTGAATCGCCAGGACGATGAGGTTGTGGACCATGTCCGGCCCGGCCGTCATCACGATTTCCCCCCTGATGAGCTCGGCCTTGAAGCCTTCCGGAACCTCCAGGTTCTCGAAGATCCCTATCACCCGGTCATCGATGGCGGTCATTGCGCGCTCCCTCCGACGGCTGGCACCACGTCAACGAATCTCAGTCCACCAGGTCACGCACGACCGCGTCGGCCAGCAGGCGGCCCTGCAGGGTCAGGACGGCGCGGCCCTGCTCGTAGGGCTCCGCGGCGAGCAGGCCGTCGGTGCGGGCCCGGTCGGCGGCCTTGAGGCCGGTCCCGGTCAGGAGGGTGAGCGGGATGCCCTCGGCGAGGCGCAGCTCCAGCAGGATGCGCTCGACCCGGCGGTCCTCCTCGGCGAGCACCTCGCGGGCCTGCGCGGGGGTGCGCTGCTCGGCGAGGGCCCGGGCGTAGGCGGCGGGGTGCTTGGCGTTCCACCAGCGGACGCCGCCGACGTGGCTGTGGGCGCCGGGCCCGGCACCCCACCAGTCGGCGCCGGTCCAGTAGAGCTCGTTGTGGCGGCAGCGGCCCTCGGGCGTGGTGGCCCAGTTGGAGACCTCGTACCAGGAGTAGCCGGCGGCGGCGAGCGCCTGCTCGGCGATCAGGTAGCGGTCGGCGTGCACGTCGTCGTCGATCATCGGCAGCTCGCCGCGCTTGACCCGGGCGGCCAGCCTGGTGCCCTCCTCGACGATCAGCGAGTACGCCGAGACGTGGTCGGGGCCGGCGCCGATCGCGGCGTCCAGGGAGGCCCGCCAGTCGTCGTCGGACTCGCCGGGGGTGCCGTAGATGAGGTCCAGGTTGACGTGCTCGAAGCCGGCCGCGCGGGCCTCGGCGACACAGGCCTCGGGGCGGCCGGGGGTGTGGTGGCGGTCGAGCAGCTGCAGCACGTGCGGCCGGGCGCTCTGCATGCCGAAGGAGATCCGGTTGTAGCCGCCCTCGCGCAGTTCGGCGAGGTACTCCGGGCCGACCGACTCCGGGTTGGCCTCGGTGGTCACCTCGGCGCCGGGGGCGATCCCGAACTCCTCGCGGATCGCGGCGAGCATCTTCACCAGGTCCCGGGCGGGCAGCAGGGTGGGGGTGCCGCCGCCGAGGAAGACGGTCTGCACGGGCAGGTCGGCGCCGCCCAGGACCCGCCGGGCCAGGCGGATCTCGGCGACCACGTTGTCCGCGTACGTCTCCTGCGAGGCGACGGCGCCCGAGGAGCGCAGCTCGGTGGCGGTGTAGGTGTTGAAGTCGCAGTATCCGCAGCGGCTCGCGCAGTACGGGACGTGCAGGTAGAAACCGAACGGCCGCGAGCCCAGCCCGGTGAGGGCGTGCGCGGGCAGGGAACCGTCGGACGGCACGGGTTCGCCGTCGGGGAGTGCGGAGGGCATGACCCCATTGTCCCGTACGGCCCCGGTGATCCCGGCGGCCGTACGGGACGGCGGGTGGATCAGGCCTCGTTGGACCCCGCGTACATCTCGGTGACGGCGTCCGCGTACGTCCGCTCGACCACCGGGCGCTTGATCTTCAGGCTCGGGGTGAGCTCCCCGTGCTCGATGTCCAGGTCGCGCGGGAGCAGGGTGAACTTCTTGATCGTCTGCCAGCGCTGGAGGTCGGTGTTGACCCGCTTGACGAAGCCCTCGATCAGCTGGTGCACCTGCGGCGCGGCGGCGACCTCGGCGTACGACTTGCCGGCCAGGCCGTGCTCGGCGGCCCACGGCATGATCACCGACTCGTCCAGGCCGATCAGCGCGGTGCAGAAGTTGCGGCCGTTGCCGATCACCAGGATGTTGCTGACGAACGGACAGACCGCCTTGAACTTGCCCTCCACCTCGCTCGGCGCGACGTACTTGCCGCCGGAGGTCTTGAACATGTCCTTCTTGCGGTCGGTGATCCGCAGGAAGCCGTCCTGGCCGAGCTCGCCGATGTCCTCGGTGTGGAACCAGCCGTCCGGCTCCAGCACCTCGGCGGTCTTCTCCGGCAGGTTGTGGTAGCCGCGCATCACGCCGGGGCCGCGCAGCAGGATCTCGCCGTCCTCGGCGATCCGGACCTCGCTGCCCGGCAGCACGGTGCCGATGGTGCCGACCCGGACGTCCTCGGCCCGGTTGACGCAGATGCCGGCCGAGGTCTCGGTCAAGCCGTAGCCCTCCAGCACCGGCACGCCGACACCGGCGAAGAAGTAGCCGATCTCGGGTGCCAGCGCGGCGCTCCCGGAGACCGAACCGCGCATCCGCCCGCCGAAGGCGTCCCGGATCTTGGTGTACACCAGCTTGTCGGCGACCGCGTGCTGGATCCGCAGGCCCAGCGGGGCGCTGTCGCGGCCGGTGGCGATCCGGTTCGCCTGGGTGACCCGGGCGTACTCACGGGCGGTCCGGGCCGCCCACATGAAGATCTTGTACTTGGCGCCGCCCTCGGCCCGGGCCTTGCCGGCGATGCCGTTGTAGACCTTCTCGAAGATGCGCGGCGCGGAGGCCATCATGGTCGGGCGGACGACCGGCAGGTTGTGGATGATCCGGTCGACCCGGCCGTCCACGGCCATCACGTGGCCGGTGGCGATCTGGCCGCAGATCAGGCTCTTGCCGAACACGTGCGACAGCGGCAGCCACATGAACTGCACGTCCTCGGCGCGCAGCAGCCCGCTCTGCTCCTGCGAGCGGCCCTGGTAGGCCCAGCAGTCGTGCACCAGGCGCACGCCCTTGGGGCGGCCGGTGGTGCCGGAGGTGTAGATCAGGGTGGCCAGCTGCTCCTTGTCGAGCGCGGCGACGGCCTTCTCCACGGCGTCCGGGTGCTGCTCCAGGTACTCGGTACCGAGCTGCTCCAGGTCGGCCAGGGTGAGCACGTTCAGCCCGCCGGTCTCCGCGGGGACGGAGCCGTCGAAGAGGATCGCGGTGCGCAGCTCGGGCAGCTGCTCCAGCTCGCCGACCACCTTGGCGAGCTGGGTCCCGTTCTCGACGAACAGCGCTCTGGAGCCCGAGTCCGAGAGGATGTACGCCGTCTCGTCGGCGTTGGTGCTGGGGTAGATCGCGGTGGTGGCGGCCCCCGCGCACATGTTGCCGAGGTCGGCGACGATCCACTCCAGCCGGGTGGAGGACATCAGCGCGACGCGGTCCTCCGGACGGATGCCCAGCGACAACAGGCCGGCGGCCACCGCGTAGACCTGCGTCGCGGTCTGCGCCCAGGTCACCGAGCGCCACTGCTCGGCGCCGGGGGTGCTGTCCGCCGCGTGCTCGTCGACCGGCACGGGGAAGCGGTAGGCCTCACCGCCCGGAGTGGCGGCGACCCGCTCCAGGAACAGGTGGGCGACGGAGGCGGGACGCCCGGCGACGATGTCGGCACTGCCGGAGTCGATCAGGGACTGCGCGGAACTCAACGAGGACCTCCGGAGGGCGGGTGGCCGTGTGAGGGGTTGTCTCGGCTCCCGTGGGGGGCGGTCGCCGGGCCCCGGCTCAACCGGCTGGATACCAGCGAGTAACAAGGGGGCAATCAGCAGCCTATTGGGAAACCGGCCATTCCGTAAGGGGGTCTGGCAGGCTGGCACGGCGGTACGGGGCCAGTGCAGCAGGCGCCGGGCCCCACCACACGGCCCGACTCGGCGCCGACCGCGCCCCGCCGGGCCGTTCGGCAAAGGACTGGACAAACATCCGGCTCGCAGCACCGGAATCACCTGTGCGAGTCCACCAAAGAACGAGAATCGGGGTGCGAACCCCACCGCCGACGACAAGAGTGTGCCAGTGCTGATCAGACTGCTCAGGGCGTACCTGCGCCCCTACTCCCGCCCGATCACCGTGCTGGTACTGCTCCAGCTCGTATCCACCCTCGCGGCGCTCTACCTGCCCACACTCAACGCCGACATCATCGACGACGGGGTGACCAAGGGGGACACCGGCTACATCCTGCGCGTGGGCGGGGTGATGATCGGCGTCACCCTCGTCCAGGCCGTGTGCTCGGTCTGCGCCGTCTACTACGGCGCCCGGACCGCCATGGCGTTCGGCCGGGACGTCCGGGCCGCCGTCTTCGGCCGGGTGCAGAGCTTCTCCGCCCGCGAGGTCGGCCAGTTCGGCGCCCCCTCGCTGATCACCCGGACCACCAACGACGTCCAGCAGGTCCAGATGCTGGCCCTGATGAGCTTCACCCTGATGGTCGCCGCGCCGATCATGTGCGTCGGCGGCATCATCATGGCGCTCAACCAGGACGTCCCGCTCTCCGGCCTGCTGCTGGCCGTGATCCCGCTGCTCGGCATCGTGGTCATCCTGCTGGTCCGGGCGCTGCGCCCGAGCTTCCGCAGCATGCAGGAGCGGATCGACACGGTGAACCGGATCCTGCGCGAGCAGATCACCGGCATCCGGGTCATCCGCGCCTTCGTCAAGGACGACCACGAGCAGGCCCGCTTCGCCGGGGCCAACGGCGAACTGACCGACGTCTCGCTGCGGGTCGGCCGGCTGATGGCCTTCATGTTCCCCACCGTGATGCTGGTGGTGAACGTCTCCAGCGTCGCCGTCCTGTGGTTCGGCGCCCAGCGGATCGACAGCGGCGGGATGCAGATCGGCGCGCTGACCGCCTTCCTCTCCTACCTGATGCAGATCCTGATGAGCGTCATGATGGCCACCTTCATGTTCATGATGGTGCCGCGCGCCGAGGTCTGCGCCGAGCGCATCCAGGAGGTGCTGGACACCCGCTCCAGCGTCGTACCGCCGTCCGCACCCGTCACCGAGGTGCTGCGCCGGGGCAACCTGGAGCTGCGCGACGTCGAGTTCCGCTACCCGGGCGCCGAGGCCTCGGTGCTGCGCGGCATCGCCATCACCGCCCGCCCCGGCGAGACCACCGCCGTGATCGGCTCCACCGGCAGCGGCAAGTCCACCCTGCTCGGCCTCGTCCCGCGGCTGTTCGACGCCACCGCCGGCCAGGTCCTGCTGGACGGCGTGGACGTGCGCGACCTCGCCCCCGAGACGATCGCCGAGACGGTCGGCCTCATCCCGCAGAAGCCCTACCTGTTCTCCGGCACGGTCGCCAGCAACCTGCGCTACGGCCGGCCCGAGGCCACCGACGAGGAGCTCTGGCACGCCCTGGAGGTCGCCCAGGCCAAGGAGTTCGTCGAGCGCCTCCCCGAGGGCCTGGACGCGCCCATCGCCCAGGGCGGCGGCAACGTCTCCGGCGGCCAGCGCCAGCGCCTGGCGATCGCCCGCGCGCTGGTCCGCAAGCCCGGCGTCTACCTCTTCGACGACTCGTTCTCCGCACTCGACTACGCCACCGACGCCAGGCTGCGCAAGGCACTCGCCCGGGAGACCTCCGACGCCACCGTCCTGATCGTCGCCCAGCGCGTCTCCACCATCCGCGACGCCCACCGGATCATCGTCCTGGACGAGGGCGCGGTGGTCGGCAGCGGCACCCACACCGAGCTGATGGCCGACAACCCGACCTACCGGGAGATCGTCCTCTCCCAGCTCACCGAACAGGAGGCGGCGTGAGCACGCCGAAGAAGGCACCCGGGAAGGCCGCGGCCGGCGAGGTGCCCAGTGACTCCCAGGCCGCCGCCGCCCGGCGCGGCCCGGCCGGCCCCGGCCGGTTCATGGGCGGCCAGGGCACCGAGAAGTCCATGGACTTCAAGGGCTCCGGCAAGCGGGTGCTCAAGCTGCTGCGCCCGGAACGCGCCCTGATCGCCGCGGTGCTGGGGCTGGGCGTGCTCAGCATCGGCGCCGCCGTGGTCGGCCCCAAGGTCCTCGGCGACGCCACCGACCTGATCTTCGCCGGCGTGGTCGGCGGCAAGTTCGAGCCCGGCACCACCAAGCAGCAGGCCGTCGAGGGGCTGCGCGCGCACGGCGACGGCGGCACCGCCGACCTGCTCGACTCGATCGACTTCACCCCCGGCGTGACGATGGACTTCGACGCCATCGGCACCGTGCTGCTCTGGGTCCTGGTGATCTACCTCGCCTCCGCCGTGCTGGGCATCGTCCAGGGCCGGCTCGCCACCAAGGCGATCCAGCGGGCCGGCTACCGGCTGCGCAGGGACGTCGAGGCCAAGCTCGCCCGGCTGCCGCTCAGCTACTTCGACAAGCAGCCGCGCGGCGAGGTGCTCAGCCGGGTCACCAACGACATCGACAACATCGGCCAGTCCATGCAACAGACCATGGGCCAGGTGGTGAACTCGCTGCTCACCGTGGTCGGCGTGCTCGCCATGATGTTCTGGATCTCACCGCTGCTGGCGCTGATCGCCCTGGTCTCGGTGCCGCTGTCGGTGGTCGTGGCGACCAGGGTCGGCAAGCGGGCGCAGCCCCAGTTCGTCCAGCAGTGGAAGTCCACCGGCCAGCTCAACGCGCACATCGAGGAGATGTACACCGGGCACAACCTGGTGAAGGTCTTCGGCCGGCAGAAGGAGTCCGCGGCGGTCTTCGCCGAGCACAACGAGGCGCTGTTCACCGCCAGCTTCCGGGCCCAGTTCATCTCCGGGATCATCCAGCCCGCGATGATGCTGATCGGCAACCTGCAGTACGTGCTGGTCGCCGTGGTCGGCGGCCTGCGGGTGGCGAGCGGCGCGCTGTCGATCGGCGACGTGCAGGCGTTCATCCAGTACTCGCGGCAGTTCAGCCAGCCGCTCACCCAGGTCGCCAGCATGGCCAACCTGGTGCAGTCCGGCGTCGCCTCCGCCGAGCGCGTCTTCGAACTGCTGGACGCGCCCGAGCAGACCCCCGAGCCGGCCATGCCCGAGCGCCCGGACACCATCCGCGGCCGGGTCGCCTTCCAGGACGTGGTCTTCCGCTACGACCCCGGCACACCGCTGATCGAGGACCTCTCGCTGAAGGTCGAACCCGGGCAGACCGTCGCCATCGTCGGCCCGACCGGCGCCGGCAAGACCACCATGGTCAACCTGCTGATGCGGTTCTACGAGGTCAGCGGCGGGCGGATCACCCTGGACGGGGTGGACGTGGCCGCGATGTCCCGCGAGGAGCTGCGCTCCGGCATCGGCATGGTCCTCCAGGACACCTGGCTGTTCGGCGGCACCATCGCCGACAACATCGCGTACGGCGCCGAGGGCGCCACCCGCGAGCAGGTGGTCGAGGCGGCCAAGGCCGCGCACGTGGACCGCTTCGTGCGGACCCTGCCGGACGGCTACGACACCAGGATCGACGACGAGGGCTCCGGCGTCAGCGCGGGCGAGAAGCAGCTGATCACCATCGCCCGGGCCTTCCTGGCCCAGCCGTCGATCCTCGTCCTGGACGAGGCGACCAGCTCGGTCGACACCCGGACCGAGGTCCTGATCCAGCGCGCGATGGCCCGGCTGCGCACCGGCCGGACCAGCTTCGTGATCGCCCACCGGCTCTCCACCATCCGGGACGCCGACGTGATCCTGGTGATGGAGAACGGGTCGATCGTCGAGCAGGGCACGCACGACGAGCTGATCGCCGCCGACGCCGCGTACGCCCGGCTCTACCAGGCCCAGTTCGCCGAGGCCGTGGCCGAGGTCGACTGAGCGGCCGCGCCGTCCGGCGGAGCCGGAGCGGAGGGCCGGTCGGCACGGCCCCCGCTCCGGCTGTCCGTCCTCCGGCCCCGGCCGCTACCGTGGGTCGGGTGAGTGACGACCTCTCAGCCGACCCGGCCGACCCCGCCGACCCCGCCGCCGTGTCCGCCGCGGCGGACACGGCGGACACGGCGGACACGGCGGACACGGTGCCCGAGCAGGCAGTGGGCTGGGAGCCGGACGCGTTCGAGGTGAACCGGCGCTACCTGGGCTCGGTCGCCTACCGCCTGCTGGGCTCGTTCACCGACGCCGAGGACGTGCTGCAGGAGGCGTGGCTGCGCTGGCGCACCGCCGACCGCTCCCGGGTCGCCGACCCGCGGGCCTTCCTGACCACCGTCGTCACCCGGCTCTGCTACGACCAGCTGGGCTCGGCCCGGGCCCGCCGGGAGTCCTACTGGGGCGAGTGGCTTCCCGAGCCGGCCGTCTCCTACGCGGACTCCCCCGCCTCCCCCGCCGAGCTGGCCGAACGCGGGGAGTCGGTCTCGCTGGCCCTGCTCGCCGTCCTGGAGCAGCTCACCCCCGCCGAACGCGCCGCGTTCGTCCTGCACGACGTCTTCGCGGTCGGCTTCGACGAGATCGCCGCCACCCTGGAGCGCACCCCCGAGGCCACCCGCCAGCTGGCCTCCCGGGCCCGGCGACGGGTGAAGGACGGCGGCCGGCGGGCCACCGCCGACCCGGCCGAGCACCGGCAGGCCGTCCAGGCCTTCGCCGCCGCCACCGCCCGCGGGGACATCGAGGGCCTGCTGGCCGTCCTCGACCCGGACGTGGTCTGGCACTCCGACGGCGGCGGCATCGTCACCGCCGGCGCCCGCCCGGTGGTCGGCGCGGACAAGGTCTCCCGGATGGTGGCCGGCCTGGTCGCGAAGTGGTTCACCCCCGGTGTCGGCATCGGCTTCGCGCTGGTCAACGGCGAGCCCGGCCTGCTCTGGCACCAAGCCGACGGCGTGGTCGGCGCGGTGCTGGCCTTCACCGTCACCGACGGCCGGATCACCGAGGCGTTCGTGGTGGTCAACCCCGAGAAGCTGACCCGCGTGACGCAGGTCACCGTCACACCCTGACCGGCTGCGTCGTCCCCTTCCCGAACGCGCGCAGAGCGCGGCGAAGGAGGCGGACGACATGACCGAGAAGCAGATCGTCGTACTGGGTGCCGGCTACGCGGGGCTGACCGCTGCCACCCGGGCCGGCCGGCACCACCGGGTGACCCTGATCGCTCCCGAGGCCCGTTTCCTGCACCGGATCCGCCAGCACGAGACCGCCGCCGGCCACCCCGAGCACCGGCCCGCGCTGGCCGAGCTGGTCCGCGGCCGCGGTGTGCACCACGTCCGGGCCCGGGCCACCGCACTGGACCCGACCGCCCGCAAGGTCTTCCTGGACACCGGCGAGGCCCTCCCGTACGACACCCTGGTGTACGCCCTCGGCAGCCGGACCGCCTGGCACGGCGTCCCCGGCGCCGCCGAGCACGCCTACCCCGCCGAGCGGGCCGCCGAACTGAGCGAGCGGCTGCGCACCGGGGTGCCCGGGACGGTCGCCGTGGTCGGCGGCGGCGCCACCGGCATCGAACTGGCCGCCGAACTCGCCGAGGCCCACCCCGGTTGGCGGGTGCGGATCGTCGCGGCCGGCCAGGTGGGCGGCTGGTTCTCGGCGAAGGGCCGGGGCCACGTCCTGCGGGTCCTGGAGCGGCTCGGGGTCGACGTGCACGAGCAGAGCGCGGTCACCGGGGTCGACCCGGAGGGGCTGACCACCGGGCGGGGCCGGATCCCGGCCGACGTGGTGGCCTGGGCGGCCGCCATGGACCCCCACCCGCTGGCCGCCGAGGCCGGCCTGGCGGTCGCCGCGGACGGCCGCGCGATCGTCGACGGCCACCTGCGTTCGGTCTCGCACCCCGAGGTGTACGTGATCGGCGACGCCGCCGAGGTGACCGTCCCCGGCACCGGCACCCTGCGGATGGGCTGCGCCACCGCCCAGCCGATGGGCCGGTACCTCGGCCGGGTGCTCGCCGGGCGTACCGACAGGCCCTTCGCCTACCGGTACGCCGTGCAGTGCCTGAGCCTCGGGCGCCGGGACGGGCTGCTGCAGCTGATCCACGGGGACGACTCGATGCGGCCCACCGTGTTCACCGGCCCGGTCGGGCGGCTGGCCAAGGCGGCCATCGTCGGCGGCGTGGTCTCGGCCCTGCGCTGAGAGACCGGGTGCCGATCGGGGCAGGTGCCGGTCGGGGCGGGTGGCCGTCGGCGCGGGTGCCGGGACGCCCGAGGGGCCCGGGGGCGTCGACCCCCGGGCCCCTCGGACCGGTGCTACTTCCGCACTTCGCTACTGCTCTTTACTTCTTTTCCTTCGGCGCCTCGGCGTCGGTGGACAGCGCGGCGATGAAGGCCTCCTGCGGGACCTCCACGCGGCCGACCATCTTCATCCGCTTCTTGCCTTCCTTCTGCTTCTCCAGCAGCTTGCGCTTACGCGAGATGTCACCGCCGTAGCACTTGGCGAGCACGTCCTTGCGGATCGCGCGGACCGTCTCACGGGCGATCACCCGCGAGCCGATCGCCGCCTGGATCGGCACCTCGAACTGCTGGCGCGGGATCAGCTTCTGCAGCTTGCCGGCCATCATGACGCCGTAGTTGTACGCCTTGTCCTTGTGCACGATCGCGGAGAACGCGTCCACCGCGTCACCGTGCAGCAGGATGTCGACCTTCACCAGGTCGGCCGTCTGCTCGCCGATCGGCTCGTAGTCGAAGGAGCCGTAACCGCGGGTCTTGGACTTCAGGTAGTCGAAGAAGTCGAAGACGATCTCCGCGAGCGGCAGGGTGTAGCGCAGCTCGACACGGTCCTCGGAGAGGTAGTCCATGCCCTGGAGGTTGCCGCGGCGGCCCTGGCACAGCTCCATGATCGCGCCGACGAACTCGTTCGGCGCCAGGATGGTCCCGCGCACGACCGGCTCGTGCACCTCGGCGATCTTGCCGGTCGGGAACTCGCTCGGGTTGGTGACGGTGTGCTCGGTGCCGTCCTCCATCACCACGCGGTAGACCACGTTCGGGGCGGTGGAGATCAGGTCGAGGTTGAACTCGCGCTCCAGGCGCTCCCGGATGATCTCCAGGTGCAGCAGGCCCAGGAAGCCGCAGCGGTAGCCGAAGCCGAGGGCGACCGAGGTCTCCGGCTCGTAGACCAGCGCGGCGTCGTTCAGCCGCAGCTTGTCGAGGGCGTCGCGCAGCAGCGGGTAGTCCGAGCCGTCCAGCGGGTAGAGGCCGGAGAACACCATCGGGCGCGGGTCCTTGTAGCCGCCCAGCGCCTCGGTCGCACCCTTGTGCATCGAGGTGATGGTGTCACCGACCTTGGACTGCCGGACGTCCTTCACACCGGTGATGATGTAGCCGACCTCGCCCACGCCCAGGCCGTCGGCGACCTTCGGCTCGGGCGAGATGACGCCGATCTCCAGCAGCTCGTGGGTCGCGCCGGTGGACATCATCGCGATCCGCTCACGCTTGGTGAGCTGGCCGTCGACGACACGGACGTAGGTGACCACGCCGCGGTAGGAGTCGTACACCGAGTCGAAGATCATCGCGCGGGCCGGGGCGTCCTTGACGCCGACCGGTGCCGGGATCTTCTCGACCACGTGGTCGAGCAGCTCCGGCACGCCGAGGCCGCTCTTGGCGCTGACCTTGAGGACGTCCTCCGGGTCGCACCCGATGATGTGGGCGAGCTCGGCGGCGTACTTCTCCGGCTGGGCGGCCGGCAGGTCGATCTTGTTGAGCACCGGGATGATCGTGAGGTCGTTCTCCAGCGCCAGGTACAGGTTGGCGAGGGTCTGCGCCTCGATGCCCTGGGCGGCGTCCACCACGAGGATGGTGCCCTCGCAGGCGGCGAGCGAACGGGACACCTCGTAGGTGAAGTCCACGTGGCCCGGGGTGTCGATCATGTTGAGGATGTGCGTCGAGCCGACGTTCGGGCCGGTCTTCGGCGCCCACGGAAGGCGGACCGCCTGCGACTTGATGGTGATGCCGCGCTCGCGCTCGATGTCCATCCGGTCGAGGTACTGGGCGCGCATCTGCCGCGGGTCGACGACGCCGGTGATCTGCAGCATCCGGTCTGCGAGCGTCGACTTGCCGTGGTCGATGTGGGCGATGATGCAGAAGTTGCGGATCAGCGCCGGGTCGGTACGGCTGGGCTCTGGCACATTGCTGGGGGTCGCGGGCACCTTGGTCCGATTCTCCGTTGGTCCGGGGGCCGGGGGTGTTCCGGATCATCGCTGACCGCGGCTTCCCGGGGACCGGACAGTCGTCCGATCGAGATAGTTCCTCCCATCTTCCCATGAGCTCGACGTGCGCCGCCGGTCAGCTCGTCCCGAGGCCGCCCCGAACCTGCTCCGGAGGCTGCCCCGGGGCCGCCGGGTCACCGCTCCGAACCCTCCCCGAGGCCCTTAGGGCACCGCTCCGGGGCTTTTGCGCGGCGTTCCGGCGGGGCAGGATGGCGCTCCATGATCCTCGAAAGTGCGCTGCTGGACGTCCTGCCCGGCCAGGAGGAGGCGTTCCTCGCCGCCTTCACGGAGGCCAGGCCGCTGATCGCGGTCCAGTCCGGCTTCCGCTCGCTGGAACTGCGCCGCTGCCTGGACGAGGGGCGCGGCTCGCGGTTCCTGCTCCAGGTGGAGTGGGAGTCGCTGGAGGACCACACGGAGGGGTTCCGCCGCTCCACCGAGTACCAGCGGTGGCGCGAGCTGCTGCACCGCTTCTACGAGCCCTTCCCCGAGGTCGAGCACTACGGCGAGCCGGTGCTCGGCGCCTGATCCGGGCCCGGCCGGTTTGGGGCGGGCGGTGCGCCCCTGGTAGCGTGGGGCGCTGCACCTGGCCCTCGGCATGCCCTCTCAGCTTGTCCGGCGGCCGCCTGGTGCAGCCCGTTCAAACCGTTAACACAAAAGACTGAGGCTCCTCGTGGCGAACATCAAGTCCCAGATCAAGCGCAACAAGACCAACGAGAAGGCGCGCCTGCGCAACAAGGCCGTCAAGTCCTCGCTGAAGACCGCTCTGCGCAAGGCCCGTGAGGCCGCTGCCGCCGGTGAGACCGAGAAGGCCGCCGTGCTGGCCCGCGCCGCCTCCAAGGCGCTGGACAAGGCCGTGAGCAAGGGCATCATCCACGCCAACCAGGCCGCCAACAAGAAGTCGGCGATCACCAAGCGCGTCAACACCGCCGTCCAGGCCTGACGCCCCCGGGGTCCACGACCCCACCGCCCCAGGACGGACCGGCCCTCTACCCGGACCCCTGAGGCGCAGTAGGAACTTCGCACCGCACGCGGCCTGCGTTCGCCACGCGGGTGCGGTGCACACAGCAGTACGGCAGGCGCCGCAGCAAGCCCCTTCCCCGGGGCGGCTGCGGCGCCTGTTCCGTTCACCGGTGCGAACGCTAGGGTCGATCACCGATCGGGATCGCGTCCGTCGCGGACGCGGGCCCAGAGGACCACAGGGCTCAGGGGGGCCACGTATGGCAACGCCACCGCCACCGCAGGGCGGGCCGGGGTTCGGCGGCTTTCCGCAGCAGCAACCGCCGCAGGTGCACCAGCCGCAGCAGCCACCGCAGCAGCCACCGCACCAGCAGCAGCCGCAACACCAGCAGTCCCACCGGACGCCGCCGCCGGGCGGCGCCCAGGGCTTCGGACCGCCTCCCGGGCTGCCGGCCTCGCCCGGAATGCCGCCGGTGGGGGCCGACCGGCCGGGCCGCCGGGGCGGGGGCCTGCGCCGCAACGCCGTCTGGGCGTTCACGGGCGCGCTGATCGTCTCGGCGGGGTGGGCGGCCGCGGTCTTCACCCTGCCCGGCATGGTGAAGACCGGAGGCTCGGCGCGTCCGATCCGGGGCTACCACGTCGTGGACGACCTCTGCTCCGCGTCGAAGCTCGGCAAGTTCCAGGCGCTCTACACGATGGTGGACACCAACCCGTACCACTACAGCGCCCAGCACACCGCGATGGACGTCATGTCGTGCACCGCAGACATGAAGCGCGGCGCCACGTCGTCGGACTGGGACTACGCGCTGATCGAGATGCGCGCCTACCTGCACAAGTCCGTCGACTCCGGGCCGGAGTTCACCGCCACCAAGGCGGCCTTCCAGCAGCGCAAGGCCGAGATCAGCGCGGTGCCCGGGCTCGGCGACGAGGCCTACCTCGCCTACGTCGACGAGCGGCGCACCACCAGCAAGAGCCGGACCTGGCACTCCGCCCGCTACGAACTGCAGGTCCGGGACGGCGGCATGACGTTCTCGCTCGCCTGGTCCGCGACCTATGACGACGACGGGCCCAAGCCGGTCGACAAGGAGACCGTCCGACAGTCGCTGCTGTCCGACGGCCGGGACGCCCTGAAGGCGATCGGCGGCCCGTAGCCGGCAGGGTGCACCTGCCCGGCCTGCCCGCGTGGGCCGGGGGGCGGGTGGGGCGGCGTCCGGTGCCCGTCAGTACGGGCGGGAGCCTGCCCGGGAGGCGCGGGCGACCGCGACGACGGCCCGCTCCAGCGCGTACGCCGGATCGTCGGACCCGCCCTTGACGGCGGCGTCCGCCTGGGCGATCGCGGTCAGGGCGGTGGCCACACCGTCGCCCGTCCAGCCGCGCATCTGCTGGCGGACGCGCTCGACCTTCCACGGCGGCATCCCCAGCTCGCGGGCCAGGTCCGCCGGGCGCATGTTCCGCCCGGTGGTCGCCAGCCGCCCGATGCTGCGGACTCCGGAGGCCAGTGCATAGGTGATACCGGTCGGCGGCTGCCCGACGGCCAGCGCCCAGCGCAGCCGCTCCAGCGCCTCGGCGGTCCGACCGGTGACGGCCAGGTCGGCCACCTCGAAGCCGGTCGCCTCGGCCCGTCCGCTGTAGTAGCGGGCCACCACGGTCTCGTCGATGGTGCCCTCGACGTCGGACGTGAGCTGGCTGCAGGCGGCCGCCAGTTCGCGAAGGTCGCTGCCCAGCGCGTCCAGCAGGGCCTGGCAGGCCTCCGGCGTCGCCGAGCGCCCGAGCGTCCTGAACTCGCCCCGGACGAAGGTCAGCCGCTCCCCCGCCTTGGCCAGCTTCGCGCAGGCGACCTCCCGGCCCCCGGCCTTGCGCCCGGCGTCCAGCAGGCCCTTGCCCTTGGCACCGCCCGCGTGCACCAGCACGATGATCACTTCGTCGGCCGGGGACTCGATGTACGCCTTGACCTCCTTGACCGCCTCGGCGGAGAGGTCCTGAGCGGCCCGGACCACGATGACCTTGCGCTCGGCGAAGAGCGAGGGAGTGGTCAGCTCGGCCAGGCTGCCCGGCTGCAGGCCCCCGGGCGGGAGGTCCCGTACGTCGGTGTCGGCGTCGGCCGCCTTCGCCGCCGCCACCACCTGGGCGACCGCGCGGTCGAGCAGCAGCTCCTCCTGGCCGACCGCGAGGGTCAGCGGGGCGAGCAGGTCGTCGGGTGCACTCTTCCTGGCCATCGCCTACCAGCATCCCACGGGGTGCGGACACTCCCGCCCGAGCCGGCCCGGGTGGGACGACGGCCGGGCACGGACGAACCAGACACGGGCGAACCAAGCCCAGGCGAACCCGGCACAGGGGCGCGGGGGCCTGGACGCGCGGACCGGGCGGGGACCCGGGCGCGGGCCGGCCGACGGTTCCGGGGAGAATGACCCGGTGACCGAAGACCACACCATCGACGACGTGGACGAGTTCGACCCGCACGCCCGGCAACTTCTCGTCCTGCCCGACCGCGACGCCGCCGAGGAGGCCTCCGAAGGCCTCAGCGCCGACCAGCCCGACCTCGGCGAACTCGAAATCGTCCGCGACGCCCTGGCCGGCGAGGACGACGCCGAGGACGCCCAGTGGCTGGTGGTCGTCGAGCCCCCAGAGACCGGCTGGACCCCCGGGCTCCTGCGCGCCCTGGACGCCGTCGCCGCCGAGCACGAGGGCTGGCGCGAGGAGGGCTGACCGCGACCCGGGGGCTGCCCGGCACCTCGGTCTGCTGCTCCTGCTGCTCCTGCTGCTCCTGCTGGCCGGAGTCTGCACTGCCGAACCGCTCATCCGCGGTGCCCCCTCCCGGGCTGGTGGTCGAGTGGGTGGACGACCACGCCCAGGGTGGCCGGCGTCCCGCCCGTGACGGCGATGTCGCCGGACTGGTCGGTGCGCAGGACGGTCGCACCGAGGGCTCTCAACTGGTCGACGGTGCGGGCGGCGGGGTGGCCGTAGGGGTTGTCCCGACCGCAGGAGATCAGGGCCAGCCGGGGGCGGAGGAACGCGGCGAGGGCCGCGTCCTGGTGGGCCGATCCGTGGTGGGCGACCTTGAGGACGTCCACGCGGGTGCGGCCGGTACGGCCGATGCGGGCCAGCAGCGCGGACTGGGCAGGCGGTTCGAGGTCCCCCAGGAGGGCCAGCCGCAGCCCGCCGGCCAGGGTGACCAGCAGTGCGACGCTGGCGTTGTTGGCGCCGGGCGCGTCGGCCGCCGCCGGACCGTCCGGCCAGAGCACCTCCCAGGAGAGGCCCGGACCGGCTGTGCGGCGCTCGCCGCGCCCGGCCCGCGTCAACGGGACACCGGCCTCCGAAGCCCAGCGGAGCACCCGGGCCGCCTCCCCCGGCGGATCGTCCAGCGTGGTGCCCTCGACCGCCCCGACCCGCCGCCCGCGCAGCACTCCCGGCACACCCTCGACGTGGTCGGCGTGAAAGTGCGTCAGCAGGAGCAGCGGGACCGCGGTGATCCCCAGGTCGCGCAGGCAGCGGTCGGCCGCCCGCGGGTCCGGCCCGGCGTCCACGACGACAGCGCCGTCCGGGCCGCCGTCAGCGGCGCCTTGGTCCGCCGCGTCGCCGGAGGCGGTGACGGGCAGCACCAGCATGTCGCCCTGGCCCACGTCGCACATCGCCAACCGCCACCCCGGGGGCGGCCAGCCGGTCGCGATCCGGGTGAGTAGCGGCGGCCTCAGCAGCACGGCCGGCAGGGCAAGGAGGAGGAGGCCCGCCGCCACCGCCCGGACACGCCCCAACCGGACACGCCCCGCCCGGGCCGTGCCGCCTCCTGGCGGAGCGCCGACCGGAAGCGGTACGGCAGACCCCCCGGGTGCCGTGTACGGGCCCGGCGAGGCGGCGGCAGCGGACGGCGCTGCCCGGCGGGGCAGGAGGAGCGGAGCCGCCCAGCAGGCCGCCACGGTGGCGAGGGCGAGCGTGGCGGTGCCGAGGAGGCCGGTCGGCCAGGAGAGCCGGGCCCCGGGCAGTTCGGCGCCGCGCCGCGCCACCGCCGCCAGCCAACCGGCCGGGAGTCCGGCCGGCTCGGCCAGCAGGCCGGCCACCGCCGGAAGGACCGGCTCCACGGCGAGGACCGCGAATCCCAGCAGGGTCGCCGGGGCCACGGCCGGCTCGGCAAGCAGATTGCAGGGGATGGCGACGAGGCTGATGTGCGCGGACAGCACCACGGTGACAGGCGCGCAGAGCGCCTGGGCCGCTGCTGTCGCCGCCACTGCGGTCGCCAGGTGGTGCGGCCAGCCCCGGGCCCGCAGGGCGTCCGCCCAGCGCGGGCCGAGGACCAGCAGACCCGTGGTGGCGAGGACGGAGAGCAGGAACCCGAACGACCGCGCGAGGTAGGGATCGAGGAGCACCAGGAGCAGGACCGTGCCCGACAGGGCCGGCACCGCCTGGCGCGGACGGCCGACGGCCAGGGCCAGTAGTCCGACCAGGCCCGTACCCGCCGCCCGCAGCACGCTCGGCTCGGGGCGGCAGATGGTGACGAAGGCCAGGGTGACGGCCGTACCGAGCAGCGCGGTGGTGCGCAGCGACAGCCCGAGCAGTCCGGCCAGGCCCCGGCGCTCGGACCGCCCGGCCCGCCCGGGTGCGCCCAGCAGCACGCCCAGGACGATCGCGAGATTCGCTCCGCTCACCGCGACCAGGTGTGCCATGTCGGTGGCACGGAAGGCCTCCTGGAGGTCGTCGGGCAGCCGGGACACATCTCCGACGACGAGCGCCGGAAGCAGCCCCCGCGCGTCCGGCGGGAGCCCGTCGACGGCGGATCGCAGACCGGCCCGCAGCCGGCCGGCGATGCGCTGCGGCAGGCTCGGCGGCGCCAGTTGCCGGGGCGGCCCGTGGGTGAGCAGCAGCGCCGCGGACTCGGTGTCGTACCCCTCCCCCGCCGGGCGGACCTGGACCTCGACGGCCAGCCTGGTCGATGGGAGCAGCCGCTGCCAGGCCTCCAGACCCGCGCCGCGCACCAGGACGGTCACCGGGGTCCGTGTCCGGACAGTGGTCCCTCCCGGTGCGGCGCCTCCCGGCGCGGTCTCTCCCGGTGCGAGCCCGTCGGGGACGCTGACCCGGTCCACCACGGCCTCCACGGTGAGAACGGCCTGTCCGGCGCTCGTACCGCTGGACCGGGAGGTGGACGCCCTCGGATCCCCGGTGATGGTCAGCTCGACGCCCACGCTCGGGGCGGTCGCCGGAGCGCCGGGGACGGAAACGGAGGCGGCGTGGGCCAGTCCGGGCAGCGGACCGCGGTGCAGGTCGGCGGTGTGCAGGAGGGTGGCGGTGGCGGCCGCCGCACCCGTGAGCAGGACGGCGGCCACGGTCGTGGCCGCTCCCCGGCGCCGCCGTCGTCGGGCCGAGTGCACCAGCAGGAGCGCGGCCGACACGGCGGCCGCCATCGCAGCGAGGGCTGCACCGTCACGCGCACCCAGCCGCAGGACCAGGGCCGTGACCGCCCATGCCGAGACGGCGGGCAGCAGTAGACGGAGGTCAGGGGATGTCCGGCCGGGGTCGATGGAGGCACGAGTGGGGTCGATGAAGGTATGGGCGGGGTGGGTCGTCCCGGGGATGGCGGCACCTCCCTTCGGCGCGCAGGGGATGGGGGCGGGGCGGCGGTCGGTCAGAGGGTGAGCATCGGTCTGATCTCCGCGTACGTGCGCTCGCCGATGCCACTGACCTGTCTGAGCTGGTCAAGGGAGCGGAACGATCCGTGCGACGTGCGGAACGCGAGGATGCGCTGGGCCAGCGTCGGCCCGACGCCGGGGAGCGTGTCGAGCTGCTGGAGGGTGGCCCGGTTGAGGCTGACCGGCTGCATCGGCGCGGCCGAGGGGAGCGGGGCACCGGCCGGGGGCGGGCCCGGCGCCCCCACCAGGATCTGCTCACCGTCCGTCAGCACCCGGGCCAGGTTGAGGCTCTTGGTCTCCGTCTCCGGAAGCGGGCCGCCGGCCACCCGCAGTGCGTCCGCCACCCGGGAGCCGCCGGGCAGGGTGTGCACCCCGGGCGAGGGCACCCGGCCCGCGATGTCCACCACCACGACGGTGTCCGCACCGGCGCCCGAACCCGTGACCGAACCCACGCCCGGGCCGGCGGCCTCGGCGGCGGCCGTCGGCGAGCCGGGCGCGGCCGCCGCCCCCTCCCCGGGCACCGGCGGGGCGACCGCCACCGCCGGCACCGGGACCGATCGGGGCCGGGCGAGCCAGAAGTGCTGCACGGCGTAGCCCACGGCGAGCAGCAACAGGACGAGGAGCCCCGCGACCGCCCGCCGCTCCAGCGCCAGCGCCGGGCTCAGACGAAAGGGCGAGCCGCCCACCGGGGCCGGCACCGGACCCGCGTCCGACGGCGGCCCGGTGGCCGAGGGCTCCCCCACCTCGGGCGGGCCCTCGGACTCCGGCAGCAGGGTCGACATCCGCCGACGGGCCGTCTCGGTGATCTCATGGCGCCTGGCCGCGCCCATGCTCATGGTCGTCATGCGCAGCACCGTAGAAGCCGCTCGGCGACTGCGGGGACATCACGAAAAAGCTGTGGACAACCGGGGGTTGTGGATAAGTCAGGTCACTCACACGGGGGAGGAGACCCAAGGTCGGTTGACGACAGACCGCCACCCACCCCGTCACCCCACCCGCCGAACCGACCAGCAGCACGAACCCACCGGAAACCCCGAACCGACCAGCAGCGCAGTACCGCCTCAGCGCGGCGAGACCACCACGGCCAGCAGCCCCGGCCCCACATGCGCGCCGATCACCGCCCCCACCTCGCTCACGGACAGCTCCTGCAGCCCGGGCACCCGCACCCGCAACCGCTCCGCGAGCGGCTCGGCACGCTCCCCCGCCGCCAGGTGGTGGACGGCGATGTCGACCTCGCGCTCCCCCGCCTGCTCGACCGCGATCTCCTCCAGCCGCGCGATCGCCCGGGACGCCGTCCGCACCTTCTCCAGCGGCTCGATCCGCCCACCCGCCAGGTGCAGCAGCGGCTTCACCGCCAGGGCCGACCCGAGCAGCGCCCTCGCGGCACCGATCCGACCGCCCCGACGCAGGTACTCAAGGGTGTCGACGTAGAAGAATCCGCTGGTCAGCGACGCCCGCCGGGTGGCGGCCCCGGCCACCTCGGCAGCCGCCTCGCCGGCCGCCGCCGCCTCGGCCGCCGCCAGCACCGCGTACCCGAGGGCCATGCCCACCAGCCGGCTGTCCACCACCCGGACCGGCACCGGCGCCTCGGCGGCCGCCAACCGGGCCGCCTCCACCGTGCCGGACAGCTCGCCGGAGATGTGCACCGAGACGATGCCGCTCGCCCCCGCCTCGGCGGCGGCGCGGTAGGCGGCGGCGAAGGTCTCGGGGTTCGGCCGGGAGGTCGTCACGCGCTGCTTGCCGCGCAGCGCCTCGGCGACGTCCTTCGGGGAGATCTCCACCCCCTCGGCAAGCACCGTGTCACCGACCGCGACGCTCAGCGGGACCACGGTGATCCCGTGACGGTCGACGGCCTGCTGCGGCAGGTAGGCCGTGGAATCGGTGACAAGTGCGAGGTCGGCGGGCATGAGCCGGAGGTTACTCCCCGTCCGGTCCGGATGACAGCGCCCGGAGAGCACCGCCCGGACGGCAGTACCCGGCCCGGACCGGTCCGCCGAACACCCGCGTGCCCGGCCGACGGCGATGCCCCGCCCCGAAGGGCGACCGGGCGCTCCCGGTCAGCCGGCCGACGACCCCGTGCTCGGCTTGCGCAGCCGCTGGGCCAGGCGCGCCACCGGATCCGCGAGGCCCAGCAGCTCCTCGGCGCTGGGCCGCCCCCGTCCGTCGGTCAGCCCGGGCCGCTCCGACTTCTCCCGCGCCGCGCTCCCGGCAGCAGCCCCGGCAGCACCGCCGGCAGGGGCACCCGCCCCGGAGGCACCCCGACCGGAGGCGGCGGCCCCCGAGGTGTCCCAGTGCCGCAGTGCGCCGGCCTCGCTCTCGCACTCCTGGCTGAGCCGGCTCAGCTCGTCGTCCGCGAATCGGTGCATCCGGTCCTGGGCGGCCCAGCGCATGGTCTCGGCGGAGTGGGTGATCCGCTCGGCCCGCTCGCGCAGCTCCGGCAGCTTGGCCGCGATCCGCCCGGCGTCGGGCTCCCGCTCCAGGATCCGCAACTCACCGTCCAGCTCGGCCGCGTGGGCGTCCAGCCTGGTCAGCAGCGTCAGCGACTCGCTGAGCTGGCCGTCCTGGGCGAGACCGCTCTCCAGGACCTGCCGGGTGCCGTCCAGCGAGGTCCGCAGTCCGAGCCGGACAGCGGAGATCTGCCCCTGCGGCCCGGGCTTGGTGTACGTCTTCGCCTTGAGGGTGACGTTCTCCACGGCGCGCCGGGCGTTGGCCTCGTGCCGCTCCACCTTCACCGCGACCGCCTTCGCCGCCTTGACCGTGCCGACCACGGTCAGGGCCAGCACCGCCAACCCGAAGAGCAGGCCCAGGCCGATCATCACGCCGAGCACGTCCATCACGAGCCACCTTCCACCAGCCGAACCGGCCCCCACCGGGCCCAACGCGGGCCAGCCCGCCGAGGGTTCCACGGTAGCCGCCGAGCGGCCTCCGAGGGCAGGTCGAAGAGGCCCCGGCGCCGGAGATCAGGGACAGATCGGGGATCTCCCCCAGAGTCCTGCCCCACGTAGGCCGCGCACAACCCAAGGCCACCACGGTTACCAGCCAGTCCGGCAGACAGGCAGAGGCAGGCAGGCAGGCAAACAGGCGGGCAGCCCGGCAGCCCGGCAGCCCGGCAGCCCGCCAGCCCGCCAGCCCGCCAGCCCGCCAGCCGAGCAAAGCAGCAAGGCCCCGCCGAAACGGCAGAGGGCCGGGCGGCGCCACGACGACGCCACCCGGCCCCCGAACAGCCGCCCGTCAGCCCGTGACGATGTTCACCAGCTTCGGCGCCCGCGCGATCACCTTGCGCACCGGCGCGTCACCGATCGCGGCCACCACGGCCGGGTCGGCCAGCGCCAGCGCCTCCAGCTCGGCGTCGGAGATCGACGGCGCGACCTCCAGCCGGGCCTTGACCTTGCCCTTGATCTGCACGACGCAGGTCACCGCCTCGTCCACCACGTACGCCGGGTCGGCGACCGGGTAGTCGGTGTGGGCCAGCGACTCGCCGTGGCCCAGTCGGCGCCACAGCTCCTCGGCGATGTGCGGGGCCAGCGGGGCGACCATCAGCACCAGCTGGTCGGCCACCTCGCGCGGCGTCGACCCGCGCTTCACCAGGAAGTTGTTCAGCTCGATCGCCTTGGCGACGGCCGTGTTGAAGCGCAGCCCGGCCATGTCGCCGCGGATGCCGTCGATGGCCTTGTGCAGCGCCCGCAGGGTCGGCTCGTCGGCCGGCTCGTCCACGACGACCAGCTCACCGGTCGCCTCCGAGACGATGTTGCGCCACAGCCGCTGCAGGAAGCGGTACGAGCCGACCACCGCGCGGGTGTCCCACGGGCGGGAGACGTCCAGCGGGCCCATCGACATCTCGTACAGGCGCAGCGTGTCGGCGCCGTACTCGTCGGCGATCTCGTCCGGGGCGACGGCGTTCTTCAGGGACTTGCCCATCTTGCCGGCCTCGCGCTTGACCGGCTCGCCCTCCCAGAAGTACCCGCCGTCGCGCTCCTCGACCTCGGCCGCGGGCACCGGGAAGCCGCGCTCGTCGCGGTACACGTCCGCGGTGATCATGCCCTGGTTGAACAGCTTGTGGAACGGCTCGACCGAGGAGACGTGGCCCAGGTCGTGCAGCACCTTGTGCCAGAAGCGGGCGTACAGCAGGTGCAGCACGGCGTGCTCCGCGCCGCCGACGTACAGGTCCGCGCCGCCGGCCGGCTTCTCGGCCGTCGGGCCCAGCCAGTACCGCTCGTTGGCCGGGTCGACCACCTTCGCGCCGTTGGCCGGGTCGATGTAGCGCAGCTCGTACCAGCACGAACCCGCCCAGTTGGGCATGGTGTTGGTCTCGCGGCGGTACGTCCTGACGCCGTCGCCCAGGTCCAGCTCGACGTTGACCCAGTCCTCGTTGCGGGACAGCGGAGTCTTCGGCGAGGAGGTGGAGTCGAACGCGTCGTAGGTGTGCGGCGAGTAGTCGTCCACCTCGGGGACCTCGACCGGCAGCATCGACTCGGGCAGCGCGTGCATCACGCCGTCCTCGTCGTAGACGATCGGGAAGGGCTCGCCCCAGTACCGCTGGCGGCTGAACAGCCAGTCGCGCAGGCGGTAGTTGACGGTGCCCTCGCCGATGCCGCGCTCGGCCAGCCAGGCGGTGACGGCGGCCTTGGCGTCGACCACGCTCAGGCCGTCCAGCGAGATGCCGTTCTCGGTGCCCTCGTCGTGCGCCGAGTTGACGATGACGGAGTCGTAGGTGTCGAACGCGTCGTCCCAGCCGTGCGGGTCCTCGCCGCGGCCGTCGGTCGGGCCGACCACGCAGCGCATCGGCAGCTCGAAGGCGCGGGCGAAGGCGAAGTCGCGGTGGTCGTGGGCCGGGACGGCCATGATGGCGCCGGTGCCGTAGCCCATCAGCACGTAGTCGGCGACGAACACCGGGACGGGCTCGCCGCTGACCGGGTTGGTCGCGTACGCGCCGGTGAACACACCGGTCTTGACCTTGGCCTCGACCTGGCGCTCGACGTCCGACTTGGCGGCGGCGGTCGCGCGGTACGCGGCGACGGCCTCGGCGGGGGTGGCGGCGCCGCCGGTCCACTGCTCACGGGTACCGGCCGGCCACGCGGCCGGGACGATGGAGTCGACCAGGCCGTGCTCGGGCGCCAGCACCATGTAGGTGGCGCCGAACAGGGTGTCGGGGCGGGTGGTGAAGACGGTGATCTTCTCGTCGGAGCCGACCGCGAAGTCGACCCGGGCGCCCTCGCTGCGGCCGATCCAGTTGCGCTGCTGCAGCTTGATCGCCTCGGGCCAGTCCAGCAGGTCCAGGTCGGAGATCAGGCGGTCCGAGTAGGCGGTGATGCGCATCATCCACTGGCGCAGGTTCGACTTGAACACCGGGAAGTTGCCGCGCTCGGAGCGGCCGTCCGCGGTGACCTCCTCGTTGGCCAGCACGGTGCCCAGACCCGGGCACCAGTTGACCGGCACCTCCTTGGAGTACGCCAGGCGGTACTCGCCCAGCACGTCCTCGCGCTCGGCGGCGGACAGCGCCGCCCAGGCGCGGCCGTCCGGGGTCGGCTGCGCGCCGGACTCGAACCGTGCGACCAGCTCGGCGATCGGGCGGGCCCGGCCGGCCTCGGCGTCGTACCAGGAGTCGAAGATCTGCAGGAAGATCCACTGCGTCCAGCGGTAGTACTCCGGGTCGATCGTGGAGATCGAGCGGCGCGGGTCGTGGCCCAGGCCCAGCCGGCGCAGCTGGTGGCGCATGTTGGCGATGTTGGCCTCGGTGGAGACCCGCGGGTGGGTGCCGGTCTGCACCGCGTACTGCTCGGCGGGCAGGCCGAACGCGTCGTAGCCCAGCGTGTGCAGCACGTTGTGGCCGGTCATCCGCTGGTAGCGGGCGTAGACGTCGGTGGCGATGTAGCCCAGCGGGTGGCCGACGTGCAGGCCCGCGCCCGAGGGGTACGGGAACATGTCCATGATGAAGCTGTGGGGCTTCGCGGCGACGTCACCGGCGGCCGGGTCGGCCAGGGCGCCGGCCGGGTTGGGGGCGTGGAACGTCCCCTCCTTCTCCCAGATGTCCTGCCAGCGGGACTCGATCTCCGCCGCCAGGGTGGCGCTGTACCGGAACGGCTCGGTGGCGGCCTCGGCCGCGCCGGAGGCAGGGGTCGTCTCGCTCATGATCCTTCAAGCTCCATCGATGTCGGTTGGCGAACCGGCGCACACGGCCGGCTTCGGCGGGCAGCCGGGGCGGGGAACCCGGGCGGAAAACAAAAAATCCCCTCGCAGGAGGGGACGCCACGCCGACTCCGGCACCGCCCTGGGGGCGCAGCCGGTCCTGGTCAGCGCGGCCGGCTAAGGAGCAGGCGCACGGTTCGCATGGGCTCAGGGTACCGCAAGGGGGTCAGGCCTCTCCCGGCGATACCAGCCGGGAGGCCGCGTCGAAATCGCGCAGCGCCCGGGCGACCCGCTCAGACTGCATCCCCGCGGCCAGCAGCCGCGCCCGGTCGGCGGTCCCGGCGGCCTCGGCCCGGTCGCCGGCCCGGCGGTGGGCGTCGGCCAGCCGGACCATCAGCAGCACCCTCGCCCGGGCCCGGCCGGGGCCGAGTCCGGCCACCGCCTCGGCCAGCAGGGTGCGGGCGCGGGCCAGCTCGCCGAGGTGGAGGTACGCCTCCCCCAGCATGCCCGCGAGGTCCGCCCGGACCTCCGGGTCCGCCGCGCCGTCGTGCAGGCGGCCGTCGTGCGGGCCGCCGTCGTGCGGGCGGCCGTCGTGCGGGCGGCCGTCGTGCAGGCCGCCGGCCAGCGCCGCGAGGGCCCGTCCGGCGGCCGCCTCGGCCTCCTCGCCCTCGCCGCGGCGGCCGTGCGCGCGGGCGATCCGGCCGAGCTGCAGCGCCCGCTCGGCCGCGCCCAGGGCCGGTCCGGCGGCCTCCAGGGCGGTGGTGAGCATGGTGATGGCGTCCAGTCCGCGCCCGCCGGGGTTGTGGGTCGCCAGCACCACCAGGCACCCGGCCACGGAGACCCCGAGCCGGGCGTCGCCGCAGACGTGCGCGGCGCGCAGCGCGGCCGCGAACGCCCGCTGGGCCGCCGCCTCGTGGCCGAGGTCGTAACCGGCCCAGCCGACCAGCCGGGCCAGCCGGCTCGCGGTGCCGTACAGCTCGCGCCCGAGCGCCTCGTCGTACGCGCCGAGCTCCAGCAGCTTGGCGACCATGGCCAGTTCGGCCCGGGCCGGGCCGAGGACGAGCCCGCCGCCGCAGGCCCGCTCCAGGCGCAGCTTGCTCTGGTAGGCCAGCCCGAGCTCGCCCACCAGGGCGGGGTCGATCCGCAGGGCTCCCTCGCCGCCCCCGACGGGCGGCGGCGGGGACACCAGTCGGCGGGCGGCCTGGTCGAGGTCCGCGCCGCGGAACAGGTCGGTGAGGCGGACCGGGCCGGCGTCCGCGGCCGCGTCGCGCAGCGCGGTCTGCGCGGTGTCGGCCGTCCAGGGGTCGCCGAGCAGCCGGGGGGAGAGGATCTTGGCGCCGCGGTTGCCGCCCATCCGGCCCCAGAGCTGCTCATAGGTGACGGCGATGCCCAGGGTGCGGCTGAGCACCTCGCAGACCGCCTGGTCGTGCGGGCTGCGCGGGACCATGCCGCGGTCGCGCCACTTGTAGGGGGCGGTGGAGCTGATCGCGAGCGCCGGCGGCAGGGTGAGGTTGACCTCGCGGGCCAGCCGCTCCGGGTTCCAGCCGAGCTGGTGCAGTATCCGGGCCAGCTCCTCGTTGCGCCTGCGCTCCAGATCGGCCATGCGACGACGGTAGCGGTCGGCCCGACCGCGCCGCCGCCGCACCGGCAAAACGACGCCCCGGGCAGAGCCGCACAGAACACCGGGCCCCAAAGAACACCGGGCCCAGAGAACACCGGCCCGCGAAAACGCCGAAGACCGCCTCCCGAATGGGAGACGGTCTTCGATTCCTGTGGAGCTACGGGGAATTGAACCCCGGACCTCTTGCATGCCATGCAAGCGCTCTACCAACTGAGCTACAGCCCCTCGACCTGCGGTGCCTCCGAAGGTTTCCTGCTGTTTCCCTCGGCGACATCGATTACTTTACACGGTCGAAGGGGTGCTCCACGAATCCTTATCCGAGCGGGCCCGCGCACGACCCCGCGAGCCCGCGGGACCGGTCCTGATCGGTGCTGTTCGGTCACCCGCGGGGCCGGTCCTGTTCGGTCACCCGCCGGGCCGGTCCTGGCCGGTCACCCGCCGGACGCGGACGGCGAAGGCGGCGGCCAGCGCCAGCGCCCCGGCGATCACCGCCAGGGTGACCAGCAGCGCGTGCCCGGATCCGCCGGGCGTCGCCGGGAGGTCGACCTCGCCGAGGAAGACCGTGCCGAGCAGCGCGACCCCGACCACCTGCCCGAGCTGGATGACCGTCACCATCACGCCGCTGGCGTCCGCCGCGTCCGCCGGGGCGACCCGGCCGAGAGCACGGGCGAACAGCGGGGAGTAGGCGCAGCCCGCCACCAGCCCGAGCACGGCCGTCAGCACCAGCTCCCCGGCCCCGATCCGCGCACCGCCGCCCAGCAGCACGCCGAGCAGCAGGTAGCCGGGGACGAGCAGGCACGCGGCGAGGACCGGCAGCACGCCGTGCAGCCGCCCGGGCAGCCGGTGCCAGTGCAGGCCGGCGACGCCGAAGCCGACCGCGACCGGGGCGGAGTACAGCCCGGCCCGCAGCGCGCTGTAGCCGAGTCCGGACTGCTGGTGCAGCGCGAAGGAGAACATGAACCCGGCGAAGGCCGCCATGATCATGAACAGCGCGCCGGCCGCCGGGCGCAGTCCGGCGGCGGCCAGCACCCGCCCGGCGATCAGCGGCTGCCCGCCGCGCCCGGCGATCCGCCGCTCCACCCACAGGAACAGGACGGCCAGCAGCCCGCTGCCCGCGAACATCGCCCAGCACCAGCCGGGCCAGCCCAGCTCGCGGCCCAGCACCAGCGGCACCACCAGCAGGCCGAGGGCGGCGCCGAGTACCACCAGGCCGGGGACGTCGAAGCCGCGGGTCCGGTCGCCGGGCAGCGCCGGGAGCAGTCGCGACCCGGCCGCCAGCAGGGCCAGCCCGATCGGCACGTTGACCAGGAACACCGGGCGCCAGCCCGCGCCGAACAGGTCCGCGCTGACCAGCACCCCACCGAGCACCTGGCCGACCGCCATACCTCCGGCCAGCACCGCCGAGTAGAGGCCGAGCGCCCGCACCCGGGCCCGGCCGGTGAAGGTGCGCTGCACCAGGCTCATCACCTGCGGCACCATCAGGGCCGCCCCCGCGCCCTGGAGCAGCCGGAAGGCGATCAGCCAGCCGGTGGTCGGGGCGAGCCCGCAGGCCAGCGAGGTGGCGGTGAACGCGGCCAGGCCGAGCTGGAACAGCCGGCTGTAGCCGTAGCGGGCGCCGAGCCGGGCCCCGGTGATGAGCAGGACCGCGTACGCGATGGTGTAGCCGGCGATGACCAGTTGGAGGGCCGCGCCGGAGGCGTGCAGGTCGGTCCGGATGGTCGGCACGGCGACGTTGACGATGGAGGTGTCGAGCACGGCCATGAACTGGCCGCCGAGGATGAGCGCAAGGAGCGGGCCGGGCCGGGTTGCCGCGGCGCCCTTCGTACCGCCGGCCACGCCCGGCCGGATCTGGGTGTCCGTCATGGACCCAGCCTCGCCGCAGGCGGGTACTGGTGGTTAGAGCCTGGTGATCCTGGTACCGGCAGCACCTGTCTGCCCGGCGCGCTCTGCGGCACGATGAAGGGCATGACCGTCCTGGACGAACCCCCGCTCGCCCCGACCGCCCGCGCACCGCGCCGGCCGGACCGCCGCCGGACCGAGCTCTCCGGGTTCCTGAAGGCCTGCCGGGCCAGGGTCACGCCCGAGGACGTCGGCCTGCCGCCGGGCCTGCGCCGCCGCACCCCCGGACTGCGCCGCGAGGAGGTGGCGCAGCTCGCCGGGGTCGGGGTGACCTGGTACACGTGGCTGGAGCAGGGCAGGCCGATCAACGCGAGCGAGCAGGTGCTGACGGCGGTGGCCCGGGCGCTGCGGCTGGACGCCACCGAGCGGGAGCACCTGTTCCGGCTCGCCGGGGTCTCCGCGAAGCCGCAGGCGCAGCCGGACCCGTCGATCCTGGACCCGTCCACGCAGCTGATCCTGGACGCGCTCATGCCGCTGCCGGCGGCGGTCTCCAACACCCGCTTCGACGTGCTGGCGTTCAACGCGGGGTACGAGTCGCTGTTCGCCGCGAGCCGGGCGAGGGCCGGCGACTGGCACTTCAACAGCATCTGGTGCACGGTCACCGCCCCGCCGTGCTGCAACCCGTTCCTCAACCGGGCCGAGGCGCTGCCGCAGATGGTCGCCGTGCTGCGGTCCGCCTACGGCAAGCACATCGGCGAGCCGGCCTGGGAGAAGCACGTCCAGGGGCTGGCCGCGCGCAGTGAGGAGTTCCGCGAGTTGTGGGCCCGGCAGGAGGTGGCACCGCCGCGCACCTCGCTGCGGGTGTTCCGGCACCCGGTGGTCGGGGTGCTGCGATTGAACGCGTCCTACCTGACCATCCCGGGGGTGCCCGAGACCTACGTGGTCGTCTACACCCCGGAGGGGCCCGAGGAGCGCGAGCGGATCGAGCGGCTGGCCGCGCTGCCCGCCGGCGGCTGGATCAACGACTGCGACCACCCCTGCTGACCCCGCGGCACCGGCCGCCGCACCGACGCGGCGCCGGTAGGCAAGGAGGACCGGTAGGCAAGGAGGTCCGGAAAGCGGAGAAGGCCGCCACCCGGTGGGTGACGGCCTTCTCGTCTGTTGTGGAGCTACGGGGAATTGAACCCCGGACCTCTTGCATGCCATGCAAGCGCTCTACCAACTGAGCTACAGCCCCGCAACACGCACGGCCCTCGCGGACCGCAGGTGCGGAGTGGAGCTACGGGGAATTGAACCCCGGACCTCTTGCATGCCATGCAAGCGCTCTACCAACTGAGCTACAGCCCCGCACTCACCGGATTTCGCGCTTCCCTTCCGGGCTGCGTTTCCTCCGTGCGAACGAGGAAGACTCTAGCTGGTCAGGCCCGGAACTGCGAAATCCGCCCCCGCAGACCACTCAGCACCTCAGGTGTCGTCGCCGATGACCGGCTGCGGCAGCGTGCCCGCGTTGTGCTCCAGCAGGCGCCAGCCGCGCGCGCCCCGGCCGAGCACCGACCAGCAGCAGTTGGACAGGCCGCCGAAGCACTCCCAGAGCTCCGGCTCCATGCCGAGCAGCCGGCCGAGCATGGTGCGGATGGTCCCGCCGTGGCTGACGACCACCAGGGTGCCGTCCTCCGGCAGCTTGCCGACCGCTTCCAGGACCACCGGCACCGAGCGGTCGGCCACCTCGGTGGACAGCTCGCCGCCGCCGCGCCGGACCGGCTCGCCCTGCGCCCAGGCCGCGTACTCCTCGGGGAAGCGCTCGCGGATCTCGGCGTTGGTCAGGCCCTGCCAGGAGCCCGCGTAGGTCTCGCGCAGGCCCTCGTGGTGCTGCACGTCCAGGCCGGTGACCTTGGCCAGCTCCTCGGCGGTGCGCCGGGCCCGCTTGAGGTCCGAGGACACCAGCAGGTCGGGGCGCAGGCCGGAGAGCAGCCTGGCCGCCCGCTGGGCCTGCAGGACGCCCTGGCCGGTCAGCTCGATGTCCGTGCTGCCCTGGAAGCGCGATTCGAGGTTCCAGGAGGTCTGGCCGTGCCGCCAGAAGACGATGCGCGGACCCCGCGCGTCCCGGCTCAGCTGTAGTCCTCGGCGCCGAAGTCGTCGGCCGGGGCCACCTCGGCCGGGGCGACGGCGTTGCCGGCCGCGTCGGTGTGCGCGTCCTCGGGACGGTTGCGGGTGGCCAGCGCGTCGGCCGGCAGCGCCAGCTCGGGGCAGTCCTTCCAGAGGCGGTCCAGCGAGTAGAAGGAGCGCTCCTCGGAGTGCTGGACGTGCACCACGATGTCCAGGTAGTCGAGCAGGATCCAGCGGCCGTCGCGCTCGCCCTCGCGGCGGACCGGCTTGACGTCCAGCTTCTCGCGCAGCTGGTCCTCGATCTCCTCGGCGATCGACTTCACCTGGCGGTCGTTGTTCGCGGAGGCGATCAGGAAGGCGTCGGTGATCGACAGCACCTCGCTGACGTCGAACGCGATGATGTTGTGCGCCAGCTTGTCGGCCGCCGCCTGGGCGGCGACGGTGATGAGTTCCTGGCTGTGCTCGGTGGCGGTCACTATGTTCTTCCGGCTCGGCGGCTTGGGGTCGCCCCCGACACTCGGCCGGGGATCGCCTTCCAGGATCTCACGCCGCCGCGGCGGCCCCGGAACCGTTTTCCCGGGGCCGCCCGCGGGCGACCGGCCGCCGACCGGTGACCGCCCGGTCACCGGGCGGTGCGGGTCACTGCGTCTTCGGAGGCTGGTAGTCCTTGCCCAGGACGACCAGCAGGTCCGCGTTCTGCGGGTCGGTGACCTTCTTCGCCGCCGTCTCCGGCAGGTTGAGACTGATCGCCAGCGACTTCGCCGCGGCCTGCCGGGCGTCGTCGGTGTAGCGGATCTCACTGGTCGGCTGCGCGGCCGTCTTGGCCCCGCCCGGGAGGAAGGTGAGGCCCGCGTTCACCACCTGGACCTGGGCCGCGGCGGCCGCCTGGTCGTTGCCGCTGCCGTCCTGGATCGAGACCCTGGCCGCCGCGTCGCCCGCGGTGGCGGCCTTCAGGGTGCCGCCGAGCACGTCCTTGACCTGCTTGCCGGCCGTCGCGTCGTCCAGCGTGCCGTCCGGCTTCACCGGCAGCGCGCTGGTGCTCAGGTGCCCGTCCTTGGCCTGCTGGGCGAGCTGGGCGAGCACCCCGGCGAGCGCGTCCTCGGGCAGCGAGGGGTCGAGCACCGCGTTCATCCGGTGCACGTCGTCCTTGGCGTCCTTGAACTCGACCGGCATGGTGCGCAGCACGGCGTCCATCACCTGCCCGAACCGGGCCAGCTGGGCGTCGCGGTTCTCACCGGGCGCCTGGAGGGTGGCGTAGGCGACCGCGGCCTTGCCGCTGAGCAGGGTGTTCTTGCCCGCGGCGGAGAGCAGCTTGCCGTCCGGCTTGCCGCCCTCGTGGGTCTCCGCGTTGGTGTCCACCCGGACCCCGCCGAGCTGGGCGACCAGCAGTTCCAGGTACGGGGTGTCCAGCCGCCAGGTGCCGGCCACCGGCGCGCCCAGCACGGTGGTCAGGCCGTCGCGGGTGGAGGACGGGCCGATGGCGTCCATCGACTGGCCGAGGGTGGTGATCGGCGGGTCGTTCGGGCCGGGCAGCTTCAGGGTGTCGGGCAGCAGCAGCACCGAGCCCTTGTGCCCGGAGGAGTCGTTGACCAGCAGCGCGCTGGAGACCTTGCCCGTCAGGTCGCGCAGGTGGACCACGTTGACCTGGCGCGGCCCGGCCGCGGTCGCCGCGGTCTGCTTGTCACCGGTGAACCAGAGGTAGCCGCCGGCACCGGCCGCCGCGAGGGCGAGCACCACCCCGGCGCCGATCAGCCGGGTCCGCAGCTTGCGGCGGCGCTCGGCGCGCACCTCGCTGCGGGACTCGGCGAACTTCAGCCAGTCGATGACGTCCTCGGACTCCTCCGCCTCCTCGTCGACGAAGGTGAACTCGCCCGTCGGGTAGTCCTCCCCGGCGGCCTTGGCGGCCCCGCCCCGGGCGGCCCGGCTGCCGCCGACCTGCTCGGACGGCGGCTCCGGCCGGACGGGCGGCGCCTCGGCCGCGGGCCTGGGCGTACGCGGACGCGGCGCCACCGGAGCGGGCGCGGCGGGCGCGGGCGCGGGCTCCGGCTCGGCCACCACCGGCTGCGGCGCGGCCGCGTACTGCTGCGGCTGCTGCTGGTACGGGTCGTAGCCCTGCTGGAACTGCTGCTCCTGGTAGCCGTAGCCGCCCTGCTGGTACGGCTGCGGCACGGGCTGCCCGTACTGGTCGTACTGCTGCTGCTCGTAGGGCTGCTGGTACGCCTGCTGCTGGTACTGCTGCTCCTGGTAGCCGCCGCCGTACTGGTCCTGCCCGTACTGCTCCTGCGGGTACTGCCCCTGCTGGTAGCCGTCCGAGCCGTACGGCTGCTGCGGCTGCTGCGGCACCGGCCGGACCGGCTGCCCGTACTGGTCGTACTGCTGCTGCTCGTAGGGCTGGTACTGCTCGTACTGCCCCGTCGACCAGTCGTCCTGCTGTCCCCTGCGATCGCTCATCCGTCGGCCCCTCCGGGGATCAGGTCCGGTGCGGCGCGTAGAGCGCCCGCTTGTCGATGTAGCGGACCACGCCGTCCGGGACGAGGTACCAGACCGGCTCCCCCTTGGAGACCCGGTTGCGGCAGTCCGTGGAGGAGATGGCCAGCGCCGGGACCTCCACCAGGGAGACCCCGCCGACCGGAAGCCCGGCGTCCGTCAGAGTGTGCCCCGGGCGGGTGCACCCGATGAAGTGGGCGAGCGAGAAAAGCTCCTCGGAGTCCCGCCAGGAGAGGATCTGGGCGAGCGCGTCGGCCCCGGTGATGAAGAAGAGGTCCGCATCCGGGTGCAGCGCGCTCAGGTCGCGCAGGGTGTCGACGGTGTACGTCGGACCCTCGCGGTCGATGTCGATCCGACTGACCGAGAACTGCGGGTTCTCCGCGGTGGCGATGACCGTCATCAGGTAGCGGTCCTCGGCCGGGGTCACCTGGCGGTCGCTCTTCTGCCACGGCTGCCCGGTCGGCACGAAGATCACCTCGTCGAGGTGGAACGCGCTCGCCACCTCACTGGCGGCGACCAGGTGCCCGTGGTGGATCGGGTCGAAGGTGCCGCCCATGACGCCGAGGCGCTTCCTCGCCGGTACCGGTCCGCCGGGAATCCCGGCCTGCTCTCCCATGCCGCCACACCTTACGCGACGCCCGTTACGGTGCGGGAACGCCCGGTGGACCACCGCTGCGGACGCACGGGAGGGAGCTCCGGACGCACGGAAGGGAGCGGCCGGCGCGCTCGCCGGACGCTCCCCTGGCCGCCTCCGCGGGACTCAGCGGTCGCGGTTGAAGCGGGTGGTGACGTAGAGCAGCAGCAGCAGGATGAACAGCGCGCCGCCACCGGTCAGGTACGGGTTGAGGCTGTCGTGGTTGCCCCCCTCGCCCTCGGAGGCGAGCAGGTTCAGGACGGGAAGTGCGGCGGCAGTGCTCATGGTCGGCGGGACCTTCTCGGCTCGGAGGACGGACCAGGGTGCGGGCCGGCGAAGGCCCGCCTGTCATCGTACGGGTGCCGACACGGCAACCGCTCGGCGGCCCACCGCGTCTGATCCGGTGTGAACGGGCCCCGCCCGGCCGCTCAGCTCTTGCGGCCGGCCCGCAGCAGGACCCACGCCAGCAGGCCGACGCCCACGAAGGAGCCGACCACGACAACCCGCAGGAAGATTCCCGGGCCGCTCTCCGTCGAGATCGGGCCGGCCAGGCTGACAAGGGCGTCGGTGGGCATCTGCGGACTCCTCGGACTGCTCGGTACCGCGGCCAGGTCTGGTCTCGGCTCTCCAGGGCAATCAGCCTAAACCGGTCTCACACCGGCGCCGCCCACCGCCCCCCGCACCACGCCGGGTGAGGCCCGGGGCGGCCCGCGGGGACGAGTACGCAACCGCGGACGTTGCACAGACAGTCGTTGCAGGCGAAGACCAGCGGGGGCCGGCCAGCGATGCCGGGGCCGCCGTCGACCAGGAGGTACTCACACGATGACCGACACGACCGAGAAGACCCCGAGCCGGCGCCGCCAGCGCTTCCCGGAGATCTCCACCCGGGCCTGGGAGCACCCCGCCGACCGCTCCGCGCTGGTCGCGCTGCGCAAGCTGACCGGCTTCGACGACGTGCTGAAGAAGCTCGCCGGGCTGGTCTCGGAGCGCTCGATCCGGCTGATGTTCCTGGCCACCGCCGTCAAGACCTCGGAGCGCCAGTTCCCCGAGCTGCACAACATGGTGCGCGACGCCGCCTACGTGCTCGACCTGGAGAAGGTCCCGGACCTCTACGTCAGCCAGGACCCGACGGTCAACGCGTTCTGCATCGGCATCGACACGCCGATCATCGTGGTCACCAGCGGCCTGGTCGAGCTGCTGGACGAGGAGGAGCTGCGCTCGGTCATCGGCCACGAGGTCGGCCACGCGATGTCCGGCCACGCCGTCTACCGGACGATGCTGCTCATCCTCACCAACATCGCCGCCCGGATCGCCTGGGTGCCGCTCGGCAACCTGGCGATCATGGCCCTGGTCACCGGGCTCAAGGAGTGGTTCCGCAAGGCCGAACTCTCCAGCGACCGGGCCGGGCTGCTCGCCGGTCAGGACCTCCAGGCCTCCATGCGGGCCCTGATGAAGCTCGCTGGCGGCCACAACCTGGCCGAGATGAACGTCGACGCCTTCCTGGAGCAGGCCGAGGAGTACGAGAAGGCCGGGGACCTGCGCGACGGCGTGCTGAAGCTGCTTCAGGTGCTCCCGCAGAGCCACCCCTTCGCGGTGGTCCGGGTCGCCAAGCTGAAGAAGTGGGCGGAGAGCGAGGAGTACCGCTCCATCCTGGCCGGCGCCTACCCGCGCCGCGGCGACGACGCCGACACCTCGGTCGGCGACCAGTGGAAGGCCGCCGCCGACCACTACACGAGCTCGGTGAAGGAGAGCAAGGACCCGCTGATGGGCCTGCTGCGCGACGTCGCCGGCGGCGCCGCCACCGTGGGCGGCAAGCTGCGCGACACCTTCGCGGGCGCCGCCCGCGGCAACGGCTCCGGCCCGGAAACCCCGCGCGACGGGGAGTGACACCCCACTCCTGACACCCCGCCCCCGACAGCCCGTTCCCGACGGCCGACGACCCCTGGGTCGCCGGCCGTCGGCCTGTCCGGGCGCCCCCGGAATTCCCCGGGCGGAGGGCCGGGGAAATTCAACCCTGAAAGCAGACCGGGGAAAGCTGAGGATGACTTCAGCTCGGATATCTCCGACAACCCGGTCAACGGCGTTGCGGTAAAAGGGAATTCACCTATGCTGAACAGCCATGCGACTGCTGATCGTCGAGGACGGACAAAGCCTCGCGCACTCCCTGAGCGAAGGCCTGAGCGCCGAGGGCTACACCGTGGACCTCGCCTTCGACGGCCGACGCGGACTCGAACTCGCACAATCCGAGCCCTATTCGGCCATCGTGCTCGACCTGATGCTGCCCGGCCTCAGCGGCTTCGCGATCTGCCGCGAACTACGGCGCACCGAGAACTTCGTGCCGGTTCTGATGCTCACCGCGAAGAACGGCGAGTACGACGAGGCCGAGTCCCTGGACTGCGGCGCCGACGACTTTCTGGGCAAACCCTTCTCGTACATCGTGCTCACCGCCCGGCTGCGCGCGCTGCTGCGCCGCGGCAGCGGGCCCCGACCCGCCGTCCTCTCCACCGGAGACCTCCTCGTCGACCCCGCGGCCCGCCGCTGCACGGTCGGCGGGAGGCGGGTCCGACTCACCGCGAAGGAGTTCGCCGTGCTGGAATGCCTGGCCCGGCACCCCGGCCAGGTGGTCGCCAAGACCGCCATCCTGGACACCGTCTGGGACACCGCCCACCGGGGTGACGCCAACATCGTCGAGGTCTACATCGCCGCACTGCGGCGGAAGTTGAACCTTCCCGACGCCCACTGCGGAATCGAGACGGTGCGCGGCGCCGGATACCGGCTGGTGCCCGATGCGCGCTGACCGGCACCCCCGCGGCCCGATACCCGCCGAACCCCCGCCGGGCCCGCTCCGCCGCCTCCGGCACCGCCCGTCCGTCCGGCTGCGGGCCGCCCTCGGCGCCGCGCTGGCCTCACTGGCCGCGTTCGCGGTCGCCACCGCCTGGATCGGCGACGAGGTCCGCGACCAGTGGACGGACCTCGCGCGCAACCAGGCCGAGTCGAGCGTCGCCATGGTCACCCACGACATCCCCACCGGTACCCAGAGCTGGGGCGAGAACATGCAGGAGTCCTTCCTGCTGGTCCTGGCGGACGGACGGACGGCCTCCCCCCTCCGGCCCCCGGACGAGGGCCGGGTGCACTTCCCCAACGAGCGCTGGGTCCGGGCCAGCACCCTGCTCGACGAGTACACCGGCTCGCCCGCCGCGCCGTTCACCGAGCTGTCGCCTTTCGCCCAGGACGTCGGGCTCGGCCACACCGAACGGATCCGGGTCCGGCTGCCCGGCCGAACGGCCCTGCCGCACCTGGAGGAGAACGGCCCCACCCTCGCCGGCCGGACGGTCACCCTGATCAAGCGGGTCACCGACCCGGCGTCCTCGCGGGCCCTGGAGCAGTACACCGGCATCGCCGGCCTGCCGGAGCAGCGGGTCACCGTCTTCCTGCTGGTCAACCCCACCACCGCCGACCAGGCCGCCGACCGGATCACCGGCATCTTCGCCTGGTACGTGGTGCCCGGCGCCACCCTCTTCACCGCGCTGGTGGCCTGGCTGGTCACCGGCCTGGCCCTGCGCCCGGTCGAGGCGATCCGCCGGCGGATGGCGCGGATCGGCGCCGGGGCGTTCCACGAGCGGGTGCCCGTCCCGCCCTCCGGTGACGAGATCTCCCGGCTCGCGACCACCACCAACACCACGCTCGGGCAGCTGGAGCAGGCGCTCAAGGAACAGCGCCGACTGGTCTGCGACGCCTCGCACGAGCTGCGCAGCCCGATCGCCGCCCTGCGAAGCTCGCTGGAGGTCACGCTGGCCCACCCGGCGGACGCCGACTGGCCACGGGTGGTCCGAAGCGCGCTCGCCGACACCGAGCGGCTGCAACTGCTCACCGACGACCTGCTGCTGCTCGCCGCCACCGACGAGGCCACCGCCGGGGACGGGGACCACCCCGCCCGGCCCGCAACCGACCCGACCAGGCTGGCCGACCTGGCCGACCTGGCCGCCGAGCAGTTCGCCGAGCGCGTCCATCTGTACCCCGACGGGCCGCGGTACACCGCCACCACCCTGCAACCCGCCCTGGTCGCCGCGGACGAGCTGCTGCTCGCCCGGCTGCTGCGGAACCTGCTCGACAACGCCGCCGCCCACGCCCGCACGGAGGTCGTGGTCTCGGTCACCGCCGACGGAGGCTCGGCCGTACTCACCGTCACCGACGACGGGCCCGGCATCCCGGCGGCCGACCGCGAACGGGTCTTCGACCGCTTCGCCCGTCTGGACGAGGCCCGCGACCGCGCCGTCGGCGGAGCCGGCCTCGGCCTCTCCCTGGTCCGCTCGATCGTCCACCGCCTCGGCGGCACCGCCGCCTTCACCGACCCGCCCCCGCCGCTCACCGGCGCCCACGCCGTCGTCCGACTGCCGCTCCGGTCCGAGCCCCCCGAAACCGAGAGCGAGAGCGAGGCCGCTGCGGAGAAGGCCCAGCCTCAACGCAACTGACCCTGCGGTCTTCCACGGCCCTCTGGTCGAAGTATCACCGCAGGTCAGCGGCTCGCGATCGCTGTTGAGTCAGTGGCATCGGGCCTAGCCTCCCGCCAGCACCCCGCACACCTGCCAGGCCGGCCGGGAGTGGTTGCCCGGGTCGACCGCGGGCGGGGCGGGCGGCGGGGTGCCGTCCGGGCCGGCGAGCACCGGCTGGAGGAAGCCCGCCATCGACACCGTGCAGGGCGCGGGCCCGGCCTGGAGCACCGAGTCCACCAGGCGCAGCTGCGCGGTGGCGAGGTCCACCCGGTCGAACTCGAAGGTCAGCTGCCGCCGCACGGTCTCCGTCGTGACGGGCGCCCCGCTCGGGGCCCCGGCCGGCTTCAGCGCGTAGACGAAGGTGTGGTCGGTGGTGATCTGCAGGGTGCCGCTGTCCGCCTCGTCGATCCGCATCGCGCCGGCCACCTTGACGCTGTCCGCCGCCAGCGCCACCTGCGCCGGATCGAAGCGGACCAGCCAGCCGGTGAGCGCGTGGTGCCGGTCGTCGACCGGCTGGGTGACGCTGCCGTCGAACTGGGCCTGCTCCCCCGGCGTGACGAAGGACCGCACCTCGGCGGTCGCCCCCTGCATCAGGGTCGAGGGCGCCAGCGAGGAGGCCACCAGGTAGCGCTGAACGGTGTCGAGGGCCTTGGTCACCTCGACCTTGCTGAAGTGCGCGGTGGCCGTACCCGCGGGCGTCCCGAGGCCGATCGCACCATCGCTGTAACCGGGTGGCAGACCGGCGAACGGGTTGGCCGGATCGGCGGCCGGCCGGACGGCGGAAGCGGGGCTCAGCGCCACCAGGCTGACGGTCAGTTGGCTGCCCTCGGGGCGGGCCGCCTGCCGGTTGGGCGAGCTGACCCCGAAGTACACCGCGGCTCCGAAGGCCACCAGGATCAGCATCAGCAGCGCGAGCGCCTGCCGGGGCACGGTGCCCAGCGGACCGAGCCGCACCCGCGGGCGGGTGGCACGGCCGAACGAGCCGCTCAGCCGTTCCCGGGCGGACAGCTCCTGGATGCGGGCAGCCCGGACGAACGATTCGTCGAAGACGACGGACCGGTATTCGTCGTCGTTTCCGGAACCACCGTCGGGCGCACCCTCCGGAGGTTCTCGCGGGTCACCCATAACACCAGGGTAAGGCGCACCCTCGCCCCGCCACGAGGGTGTTCACAGAGATTCCCGGGAACGCTCGGTGACCGCGACGGCGGCGAGCCGCCGCCCCGGGGCCGACCGGCGCCCGGTCCGGGCGGATCAGTGCCTCAGCCCGCCGGGGCGGTGACCACGAGCGACGGCTCGGCCGGCGGGGGCGTCGGGTCGACCCCCGCACTGCTGCTGCCGGACTCGGGCCGCCGGGGAGCACCCCCGGCACCGCCCACACCCTGGTAGATGGCCGCGACGGCCACCGCGACCAGGCTGACGCCCATGATCACGGCGAGCACCCAGGCCACCGGCCGGTGCCAGCGCTGCTGGGCGACGTAGCGCCCGCGGCCGGCCCGGACCGGATCGTAGACGCCCGCCCGGCCCCAGCGGCGCGACCGGCGCCCGGAGGTCCGGCCCGGCCCCGACCACGGATCGGGGTAGAGATGGTCGTCGTCGAGCCCGCTCGGGTGCGGGCGCAGCTCCAGCGGCAGCCCGTCACCGGCGGAGACGTCATACCCCCAGCCCGGTCCCACCGCGTCCGACTCGAACCGGGCCTCGGCAGCGGCGAGCTGCCGCTCCTTGGCCGTCGGCTCGTGAACGGCGGCGGACCGCACGAAGGCCTCATCGAAGACCACGGTGGCGAACTCGTCGTCCGCACCACCGTGGTCGGCGCCGTCGGGGTACGGCAAGCCCCCCACATCCTCAGCCACGGATTCAGCGTATTACCGGGCGGGGGATTTGTCTGTGGCTCCTCGCAGTTGGTCCGTCACACGTGTGACGCCGGACCGGCCGGCCGGGCTCAACCGGCGGTCGGCGAGCCGCCCACGGTCTGCGTCGCCTCGCCCCGGACATGCCCGTCACCAGTGACGATGTACTTGGTGCTGGTCAGCTCGGGCAGGCCCATCGGGCCGCGGGCGTGCAGCTTCTGGGTGGAGATGCCGATCTCGGCGCCGAAGCCGAACTCACCGCCGTCGGTGAACCGGGTGGAGGCGTTGACGGCCACCGTGGTCGCGTCGACCAGCTGGGTGAACCGGCGGGCGGCGGCCTGCGAGGTGGTGACGATCGCCTCGGTGTGGCCGGAGGACCAGCGGCGGATGTGCTCCACGGCGGCGTCCAGCGAGGGCACCACGGCGGCCGCCAGGTCGTAGGAGAGGTACTCGGCCTCCCAGTCCTCCTCGGTGGCCGGCACCACGGTGGCCGGCGAGCCCTCGGCGGCCTTGAGCACCGCGTCGTCGCCGTGCACGGTCACCCCGGCCTCGGCCAGGGCCGCGAGCGCGAGCGGCAGGAAGGCCTCCGCGACGTCCTGGTGGACCAGCAGGGTCTCGGCCGAGTTGCAGACGCTGACCCGCTGCGCCTTGGAGTTCAGCAGGATGCCGACGGCCATCGCCAGGTCGGTCTGCGCGTCCACGTAGACGTGGCAGTTGCCGGTACCGGTCTCGATCACCGGAACGGTCGAACCCTCGACGACCGTACGGATCAGCGAGGCGCCGCCGCGCGGGATCAGCACGTCGACCAGGCCGCGGGCGCGCATCAGCTCGGTCACCGAGTCGCGGCTCTCGCCGGGGACCAGCTGGACGGCGTCGGCGGGCAGGCCCACCGAGGCGACGGCGTCGCGCAGCACGTCGGTCAGCGCGGTGTTGGAGCGGTAGGCGGAGGCCGAGCCGCGCAGCAGGACGGCGTTGCCGGACTTCAGGCAGAGCGCGGCGGCGTCGACGGTGACGTTGGGGCGGGCCTCGTAGATGATGCCGACGACGCCGAGCGGCACCCGGACCTGGCGCACGTCCAGGCCGTTGGGCAGGGTGTACCCGCGCACCACCTCGCCGACCGGGTCGGGCAGGCCGGCCACGTCGCGGACGTCGGAGGCGATCGCGGCGATCCGCTCGTCGTCGAGGGTGAGCCGGTCGACCACGGACTCGGCGGTGCCGGCCGCGCGGGCGCGGGCGACGTCCTCGGCGTTGGCCGCGGTGATCTCGGCGCTGCGGGCCACCAGGGCGTCCGCGATCGCCACCAGCGCGGCGTCCTTCGCCCGGCGCGGCAGCGGGGCGAGCGCGGCGGCCGCCTCCCTGGCTCGGCGCGCTACGGCGAGGACGGGGCTGTCGGCGGTGGCGAGATCGCTGGTCATGCGCCAAGGGTAGCGACTGCGCGGGCACCGCCCGCCGGGTATTTCGCCCGGTGAGACACGCCCCCGGCCGAGGCCGCCCGGCCCGCCGACCCGCCGGCACCCGAACCTCCGGCACCCGGACCCCGCCGAGCGAACCGACGGGCGCGCCGGTGCCGCGAGCGAGGAGCGGGAGGCCCGGACGCCAGCCCCGACCGGGTCAGTACGGGTGGACCCCGCCCAGGTGCGGCGGCGGATCGCCGAAGCCCTCGGCGACCCGCTTGTGGTACGTCGCCCGGTCGACCACCTCCAGGCCGACGATCTCCCACGGCGGCAGGCTCGCGGTCACCTTGTGCTCGCCCCACAGCCGCAGCGCGATCGCCGCCGCGTCGTGCAGGTCCCGGGCCTGCTCCCAGTAGCGGATCTCGGCGTGGTCGGCCGCGTAGCGGGCGGTGAGGAAGAACGAGTGGTCGTGCGCCAGCCGCTCCAGCCCGGCCCGCAGCGCGGACAGCGGGGTGACCCGACCGGCCACGCTCAGCACCACGTGCCAGAGCCGGGCCTGCTCGGGCACCGTGGGCGGCTCGCCCTCGTCCCGCCGCTCCGGACGCAGCCCGCGTACCGTACCGGGCTCCTGCGGCGGACCGGCCGGCTCGGCGGGGCCGTCGTCACCGCGTCCGCCGTCGATGCTGGTCAGCCGTCGGCCCGCCGTTCCTCCGGTCAGCGCTGCCTCGCGCCTGCGTTCCACCGGCGGCCTCCTGTTCGGCGATGTCGTGTCGTCGTCGTCCGCGTCAACCCCGGCCCGGCGCGTACGGCTGCGCCCCTCCTCGCCCGCGGTCGGGCGGGGCCCCCGCCCTGCCGAGGGCCGGGGAGGCCGGTCCACCCCGCCCCGTGCGGAACGGCCCGTCGCCCGTACAGGCCGGTCAGCCGCGCAGGACGACCAGGTCGTCCCGGTGGACGACCTCGCGCTCGTACGCGGCGCCGAACTCCTGGGCCAGGTCACGGGTGGACCGGCCGAGCAGGCGGGGCAACTCCCTCGCATCAAAGTTGACCAGTCCGCGCGCCACGATGTGGCCGTTTTCGCCAAGAAGGTCCACCGGATCACCCGCGGCGAACTCTCCGTCCACCTTGGTGACCCCGGCGGGCAGCAGCGAGGCGCCCCCGGAGACGACCGCCGCGACGGCCCCCTCGTCCAGGTGCAGGGCTCCGCGCGGGCTGCTCGCGTGGGCCAGCCAGAGCAGCCGGTCGGAGGAGCGGCTGCCGGTGCGCCGGAAGAGCGTGCCGGTGGACCGGCCGGCCAGGGCGTCGGCCGCGTGGCTGGCGGCGGTGAGCACCACCGGGATGCCCGCACCGGTGGCGATCCGGGCGGCCTCGACCTTGGTGACCATGCCGCCGGTGCCCACGCCGGCCTTGCCCGCGCTGCCGATCTCGATGCCGTCCAGGTCGTGCGGGCCGCCGACCTCGGCGATCCGGCTGGTACCGGGGCGGCTCGGGTCCCCGTCGTAGAGGCCGTCCACGTCGGAGAGCAGCACCAGCAGGTCGGCCCGGACCAGGTGGGCGACCAGTGCGGCGAGCCGGTCGTTGTCACCGAACTTGATTTCGGCGGTGGCGACGGTGTCGTTCTCGTTGACGATCGGCATCGCCCCCATCGCCAGCAGCTGGTCCAGGGTCCGGTAGGCGTTGCGGTAGTGGGCGCGGCGGCTGGCGTCCTCGGCGGTCAGCAGCACCTGGCCGACCCGGATCCCGTACCGGGCGAAGGAGGCGGTGTAGCGGGCGACCAGCAGGCCCTGCCCGACGCTGGCGGCGGCCTGCTGGCGGGCGAGGTCCTTGGGCCGGCGGTCGAGGCCGAGCGGGGCCAGACCCGCCGCGATGGCGCCGGAGGAGACCAGGACCACCTCGGGGGCGTCCGCGCGACCGCGCACCTTGGCGAGCGCGTCCACCAGGGCGTCGACCCGGTCGGCGTCCAGGCCGCCGGACGCGGTGGTGAGTGAGGAGGAGCCGACCTTGACGACGATCCGCCGTGCGGTCAGCACCTCCTCCCGCAGTGAGTCCTCGCTCATCTCGCTGTACGCCCTTCCGGTGTGGTGCGGGTACGACGCGGACCGGGCCCGGCCGTTACCTGCGCAATCTACGCGATCGGCCTGTCCCGCCCGCAGCGCATTTCATCCGCTGGACGGGCACCGGCGGGCCGCGGCCGGCGCCAGCCCGCGGCGGTCGGCCAACAATCCGGATGGCTGGTATGGTCCCTGACCGAAAGCCAGATCGGGGGACGGCTTCTTGCCCGCTGTACCCATGTCTCCAACCCTTTTGGATCGGGCACCACCGCACGGGCATGCCGGGAACGGTTCGCGGGCGCGTGCCCAGGAGTTAGCGCACAGATGCGTTCGAACACCATGAAGCTCACCGTCGCCGCCCTGGCGGCGGCCACCGCCCTCTCGCTCGCCGCCTGCGGCCCGGACAACTCGGACGCCGCCGGGAACACCGCCGGCGCCGCGGGCGGAGCCCCGGCGGCCACCACTCCGGCGGGCGGCGCGGGCGGCGCGACCGCCACCGGCGGCGCCAAGGGCGGGGCCACGGGCTCCCCCGCCGCCACGGGCGGCAGCGCTGCCACGGCCGGCGGAGCGGGCGGCAGCGCGACCGCCGCCCCCTCGGCCGGCGCCACCGGCGCCACGGGCGGGGCCGCCACCGGCGGAGCGGCGGCCGGCGGAGCGGCGGGCGGCCTGCCCAAGGCGGCCACCGCGGTCAAGGTCGGCCAGCCGGCCACCGTCGAGTTCGCCGACAAGACCTCGAACATCAACACCAAGCTCGAAGTCACCGTGACCGGCTACGAGATCGGCTCGATCGAGGACCTGAAGGCCGCCGGCAACAGCGTGACCGGCCTCGACGGCCGCACCCTGGTGTACGTCAGCTACACCATCAAGAACCTCGGGGACACCAAGCTCTCCTTCACCGCGCCGAACTCCAAGTTCCTGGTGTTCGACCAGGAGGGCAAGCAGGGCTTCTTCTCGCAGGACGCCGCGAAGCCGGTCGCCAAGTGCACCAGCGCCAAGTTCCAGGGCGTGGCCAAGGGCATGGAGGCCAAGGGCTGCGACATCGTCAGCATCGGCGGCAAGGCGGTCGGCCTGGTCGCCTACACCGACTCCGTCGACCGCACCAAGTACCAGGCCTCCTGGGCGAAGTGACCTCGCGCCACAACGCAGCGGCCCCCGCCACCCGGAAGGGTGGCGGGGGCCGCTGCGGCGTGCGGGCCTACTCGTCGTCGTCGCCCTCGATGGCGCTCCCACGACCGTTGGACAGCGCCTCGAAGGCCAGGAACTCGGTCTCGGCGGCGTCCCGGCCCTTCTGCTTGTCACGACGGCGGTCGACCGCCGGGCGCGGGTTCTCGAAGCGGTGGTCCTCACCGCGACGGCCGAGCATCTCGGCACCGGCGGCCATGGTCGGCTCCCAGTCGAAGACGACGGCGTTCTCCTCCGGGCCGATGATGACGGTGTCGCCCTCGTGGGCGCCGACCTTCCAGAGCTTGTCCTCGACGCCGAGGCGGGCCAGCCGGTCGGCCAGGTAGCCGACGGCCTCGTCGTTGGAGAAGTCGGTCTGGCGGACCCAGCGCTCCGGCTTGATGCCCCGGATGTGGAAGGCGCCGTCCTCCTCGGTGATCGTGAAGCCCTCGTCGTCGACGGCGGCGGGCCGCAGCACGATCCGGGTGGACTCCTCGACGGGCTTGGCGGCCCGCGCCTCGGAGACGATCTGCGCCATCGCGAAGCTCAGCTCGCGCAGGCCCTTGCGGGAGGCGGCGGACACCTCGAAGACGCGGTAGCCGCGCTCCTCCAGCGACTCCCGGGTGAGGTCGGCGATGTCCTGGCCGTCCGGCACGTCGATCTTGTTCAGCGCGACCAGGCGCGGCCGGTCCTCCAGACCGCCGTACTCGGCCAGCTCGGCCTCGATGGTCTCCAGGTCCGTCAGCGGGTCGCGGCCCGGCTCCAGGGTGGCGCAGTCCAGCACGTGCACCAGCACCGAGCAGCGCTCGACGTGCCGCAGGAACTCCAGGCCCAGGCCGCGGCCCTGGCTGGCGCCCGGGATCAGGCCGGGCACGTCGGCGACGGTGTAGACCGTCTCACCGGCGGTGACCACGCCGAGGTTGGGGACCAGGGTGGTGAACGGGTAGTCCGCGATCTTCGGCTTGGCGGCGGAGAGCACCGAGATCAGCGAGGACTTGCCGGCGCTCGGGTAGCCCACCAGGGCGACGTCGGCGACGGACTTGAGCTCCATGACGATGTCGCGGAACTCACCGGGCTCGCCGAGCAGCGCGAAGCCGGGCGCCTTGCGGCGGGACGAGGCCAGCGCCGCGTTGCCCAGGCCGCCGCGGCCGCCGGCCGCGGCGATGAAGCTGGTGCCGTGGCCGACCAGGTCGGCGAGCACGTTGCCCTGCCGGTCCAGCACGACCGTGCCGTCCGGCACGGACAGCACCAGGTCGTGGCCGTCGGCGCCGGTGCGGTTGGCACCCGCGCCGGGCTTGCCGTTGGTGGCCTTGCGCTTGGGCGAGTGGTGGTAGTCGATCAGGGTGGTGATCTGCGCGTCCACGGTGAGGATGACGCTGCCGCCCTCACCGCCGTTGCCGCCGTCCGGTCCGCCGAGCGGCTTGAACTTCTCCCGGTGCACGGAGGCGCAGCCGTGGCCCCCGTTACCCGCGGCGACGTACAGCTCGACGCGGTCCACGAAGGTGGTCATGGGTGTGCCTCCAGTGCGAAGAAAGTGTTGACCTGCTCTAAAGCATGAAGGGTGGACCGGAACATTCCGGCCCACCCTTCATTGTGAGTCTTGTCAGACTCAGGCCTCGGTGGCCACGATGTTGACGACCTTGCGGCCGCGACGGGTGCCGAACTGCACCGCACCGGCGGTCAGCGCGAACAGGGTGTCGTCGCCACCGCGACCGACGCCCGCACCCGGGTGGAAGTGGGTGCCGCGCTGGCGGACGATGATCTCGCCGGCGGAGACAACCTGGCCGCCGAAGCGCTTCACGCCGAGGCGCTGGGCGTTCGAGTCACGGCCGTTACGGGTAGAGCTTGCGCCCTTCTTGTGTGCCATCTCGCTATCCCCTTACTTGCTGACGGAGTCGATGCTCGTGATGCGCACAGCGGTGTGGCGCTGGCGGTGACCCTGGCGGCGACGGTAACCGGTCTTGTTCTTGTAGCGCAGGATGACGATCTTGTCGCCCTTGGTGTGGTCGACCACCTCGGCGTGAGCCTTCACGCCGGCGAGCACCCAGGGGTCGGAGGTGACGTCGTCACCGTCGACGACCAGGATGGTCGAGAGCTCGACCGAGTCACCGGCCTTGGCCTCAATACGGTCGATCTCCAGCACGTCGCCGACGGCGACCTTGTGCTGGCGGCCGCCTGCGCGAACGATCGCGTACATGCGGTACCTACTTTCCTAACTCGGTCGAAACTCCCGATGCCAGCCACCTGGGTACGGACACAGGGGCCTCCCCCTGGCTCTTCGGTGACGAAGGGCTCGGGAGGTGATGTGCTCGGGAGCGTGGCGTAGACACGCCGAGGGTCAAGAATACGGACCGGCCGCCGGTGGGGCAAACCGGACCGTACGGGCCGGGGGGCGGGCAGTCGCCCACCCCCCGGACCGCGGGCACTACTCGGCTGCCGAATCACCCTCGGCGGCCGCGGCCTTCTTGGCCGCCGCGCTGGTCCGCTTGGTCGCGGTCTTGCGGGCGGTGGTCTTCTTCGCCGCCGCCGTCGCCGTGGTCTTCTTGGCGACGGTCTTCTTGGCGGCGGTCTTGCGCGCGGCCCGCTTCTTCGGAGCGGGCGCCTCCTCGGCGGCCTCCTCCGCGGCGGCCTCGGGGGCCTCCTCGACGGGGGCCCCGGCGACGGCCTCGGTCTCCTCGACCGGAGCCTGCACGACCGGCGCGGCCTCTGCGGGCACCTCTGCGGGCGTCTCGGCAGCGGTCTCGGCCGGGGCCTCCTCCGGCGCCTCGGCGGCCGCGAAGGCCGCCTGCAGCGCCGCGTCGGCACGGGCCTGCAGCACCACGATCTCGGCCTCGGCGGGCGCACCGGCCGGAGCCGTCGCCTTGCGCACCGCACGGCGGCGGGTACGGCCGGCGGGCGCCGCGGGGGCGGCCGGGATCTCGACCAGGCTCGGCTGGGCCTGCTCGACGGGAGCCGGCTGCTCGTCGGCGACCGGCTCGGCCACGACCTCGGCCGGGGCCTCCTCCAGCGGCACCTCGATCGCGAGCTGGCCCTCGATCTCCTCGCGCTCGAACTCCTCCAGCGCCTCCACGTCGGCCTCGACGGCGGTCTGCGGCTCCTCCTGGGCCGCACCGCCCTTGCCCCGGCGGCGGCGCTTGCCGCCACCCGAGCCCGCCTCGGCGGCCGCGACGGCCTGGCCGCCACCGGAGTGGACGTGGGTGCTCGGCTGCTCCATGTGCACGATCACGCCGCGCCCGTTGCAGTGCACGCACGACTCCGAGAACGACTCCAGCAGGCCCTGGCCGACCCGCTTGCGGGTCATCTGGACCAGGCCCAGCGAGGTGACCTCGGCCACCTGGTGCTTGGTCCGGTCCCGGCCCAGGCACTCCAGCAGACGGCGCAGCACCAGGTCCCGGTTGGACTCCAGCACCATGTCGATGAAGTCGATCACGATGATGCCGCCGAGGTCGCGCAGCCGCAGCTGGCGCACGATCTCCTCGGCCGCCTCGATGTTGTTCCGGGTGACGGTCTCCTCGAGGTTGCCGCCCTGGCCGACGAACTTGCCGGTGTTGACGTCGATGACGACCATCGCCTCGGTGCGGTCGATCACCAGCGAACCACCGCTCGGCAGCCAGACCTTGCGGTCCAGCGCCTTCATCAGCTGCTCGTCGATCCGGTAGGTGGCGAACACGTCCACCTCGGAGGTCCACCGCGTCAGGCGCTCGGCCAGGTCGGGGGCGACGTTGGAGACGTAGTCGTGGATGGTGTTCCACGCCTCGTTGCCGGAGACGATGACCTTGGTGAAGTCCTCGTTGAAGATGTCGCGGACGACCCGGACGGTCATGTCCGGCTCGCCGTACAGCAGCGCGGGGGCGTTGCCGGTCGCGGCCTTCTTCTGGATCTCCTCCCACTGCTGCTGGAGGCGCTGGACGTCCCGGGTCAGCTCCTCCTCGGAGGCGCCCTCGGCGGCGGTGCGCACGATGACGCCCGCGTCGTCCGGGACGATCTTCTTGAGGATCTGCTTCAGACGGGCGCGCTCGTTCTCCGGCAGCTTGCGGGAGATGCCGGTCATCGAGCCCTCGGGCACGTACACCAGGTAGCGGCCGGGCAGCGAGATCTGGCTGGTCAGGCGGGCGCCCTTGTGGCCGATCGGGTCCTTGGAGACCTGCACCAGCACGGACTGGCCGGACTTCAGCACCGACTCGATCCGGCGCGGGCCGCCGTGGCCGCCCAGCGAGCCGAAGTTGACCTCACCGGCGTACAGCACCGCGTTGCGGCCCTTGCCGATGTCGACGAAGGCGGCCTCCATCGACGGCAGCACGTTCTGGACCTTGCCCAGGTAGACGTTGCCGACGTACGAGGTGGCCTGCTCCTTGTTGACGTAGTGCTCGACCAGCACGCCGTCCTCGAGGACGCCGATCTGGGTGCGCTGGCCGTTCTGGCGCACCACCATGACGCGCTCGACCGACTCCCGGCGGGCCAGGAACTCGGCCTCGGTGATGATCGGCACCCGGCGGCGGCCCAGCTCGCGGCCCTCGCGGCGGCGCTGCTTCTTGGCCTCCAGACGGGTGGAGCCCTTGATGGACTGCACCTCGTCGGGGTCGAAGGACGGCTCGGTGGAACGGCGGCGCGGCTCGCGCACCTTCACCACCGTGCGGACGCCGTCCTCGGTGGTCTCGGCGGCCTCGGTGGCGCCGGCCTCACCGCTGCGGCGGCGACGGCGGCGACGGCGACGGGAGGAGGCCAGGCCCGAGGCCAGGTCGTCGTCCTCGTCACCCTCCTCGTCCTCGTCGACGACGGCGGCGGCCGGCTGCTCGACGGGCTGCTCGGTCTCGGCGGCCTCGGCCTCGAAGTCCTCGGCCTCGCCGCGACGGCGACGACGGCCGCCCCGGCGGCGACGGCGCGACGGACGGCCGTCCTCCCACTCGTCCTCGACCTCGGGGCCGGGACCGGCGACGGGGGCCTCGACCTCGACGACGGGCTCCTCGACCGGAGCCGGCGGGGCCTCGACCACCACGGGCTTCTGGCGGCGGGCCGGAGCCTGGACCCGCACCTGGGTGCGGGTGCGGCGGCGGCGGCCGACGCCGCTGTACTCGTACTCGTCCTCCTCGGTCCCGCCGGCGGCCACGGCCGGAGCCTGCACCGGGGCCTTCGCCGCGGACCTCGCGGAGGACTTCCCCGAAGCCTTCACCGGCGCCTGCGCCGGGGCCTGCGGCTCCACGGCCGCCGGAGCGGCCGGCGGCTGCGCGGCGACGAAGGGGGCGGGCTCCTGGAAGACCGGAGCCTGGAAGATCGCGGTGGACGGGCGGACCGCGCGGCGACGGGCCCGGGGGGCCGTCGGCTCGGCGACGGCCGGTGCCTCGACGGCGACCGGGGCGGGGGCGGCGGGCGCGGCCTCCACGACGGGAGCCTCCTCGACCTGCGGCTCCTCCTCGACCGGCTCCTCCTCGGCGGCGGGCTCCTCGACCGGGGCCTCGACCACCGGCGCGGCCTCCACCACACGGCGGCGGCGCGGGCGGCGGGCCGGCGCGGCCGGGGCCTCCTCGGCGGCGGGCGCGGCCTCGACGGGGGCCTCGACGACGACGGCGGGCGCCTCGACGGGCGCCTCGGCCACGGTCTCGGCGGGCGCCCCGGCGGGGGCCTCGGCACGCTTGCGGGTCCGACGGGCCCGGACGGGCTTCTCCGCCACCGGCTCGGCGGCGGCCGGCACCTCGACGGGCGCCTCGGCGGCCTGCGGCTCGCTGACGACGGCCGGGGCGGCCTCGGGCGCCCCGGCGGGGGCCTCGGCACGCTTGCGGGTCCGACGGGCCCGGACGGGCTTCTCCGCCACCGGCTCGGCGGCGGCCGGCGCCTCGACGGGCGCCTCGGCGGCCGCGGCCTCGGCCGGGACGACCGTCTCGGCGCCCTCGGCGGCAGCGCCCTGCGGGGTGCCCGCCGGGCGGGACACCGCACGGCGACGGCGGCGCGGCGGCGCGGCGGACGCGCCCTCGCCACCGGTCACGGTGGATTCGTTCTGGTCCGCAGTCTGCGGATCGGTGTTATCGAGCATGCGGGTGGATCTCCCGTCAGGCCCCCGGGCTCCGTATCCAGGCACGGCTGGGCACCGGCGGCCGGCCGGCATCGCGGACGATGCTCGGGCCGGACCCTTTCACGGTGCCGCCGTGCGGACGCGAGGCCGCACAGGGGCTCGTAGTCTCGCTCGGCGCCCCGCACGCGGCGGGGTGTCGAAAGTCTTCTGGTCTGACCAGTCTTCTGAGGTTTTCCCAAGCTGTGCCGTCCCCCAACCCCGGGTGGCTCCCGGACGGGGTCCTCGGGCCCACCGACCATCCGGGTCGGCGGGCCGCAAGAGGCCGGCCTGTGCTTCGACGACGCTCGCTCCCCTGGGGAGCCGCGGGGGCCTGGAGGACCATCGGGCCCAGTGAGGTACTGGGAACCCGGCCTCCGCCCGCTAGGCGGACGCGGTTGCGCGCGGCTCGCCGGCCGCCACTGGGCCGGCCGGGGCCGCGGCGCGGTCGAGCGCCAGCGGGTCGGTCACCGTGCCGGTCTCCTCGTCGAGCGGCCCCTGCGCCAGCCTGGTCACCTCTGCGGGGACCGGCGGCGCCAGGTCGGCCGTCACACGGAGACCGGACAATACGTCGTCGGGTCGTACGGCGGGTGTGGCGTGTCGTACTACCAGGCGCAGTATCGCACAGGCACCGCCCGTCCGAACATCGCGGGGCCCCCCGCCGTCCGTGTCCGTACCGCCGTCGACCTGCGGCGGGAGGATTTCGAGCGCCGCGACCGCGCCGCGCGCGTCGAAGACCCGCACACCGTTCTTGGTACGGCGTTCGACCTCGACCCGCTCCTCGGCGAGGAACAGGGCGGCCGCGCGGGCCGCCTCCTCCGACGTGACACCGTCCAGCCGGACCTGCCACTCGGAGGCCTCCAGGCGCTCCACGAAGTTCGACGTCCGGACCTCGACCGCGTCGATGACGTCCAGACCGTTCGGCAGTGACTCGTCCAGCTGCGCGCGCAGCGCCTCCGGGTCACGGACGGCCGCGAGACCGATCTCCAGGTACTCCGCCTCGCTGGCCACCCCGGTCGGGGCGGCGTTGGCGTAGGACACCTTCGGGTGCGGAGTGAAGCCTGCCGAATAGGCCATCGGTACGGCCGACCGGCGCAGCGCGCGCTCGAAGGCGCGCTGGAAGTCGCGGTGGCTGGTGAAGCGGAGCCGGCCGCGCTTGGTATAGCGGAGACGGATCCGCTGCACCGTCGGTGCGGGCGGCGGACCGTCGGGCGTACGGCGTGCCAGGTCGCTCAGTCCTTAGTCAGTTGTCCGCGTCCGTCATGGCGCTTTTCCGCCACTGTCCGGACTCTGTCATCTCAAAGGGTACGCGCCCGCGAACCCCCCGCACTCCGCCCCTGCCCGGCCGGCCACCCACGACGCCCCGCCCTCCACACACTCCCGACACACGGAGGAGCCCTCCCCGGCACCCCGGGAAGGGCTCCTCCGCTGTGATCGGGGAGCTTGGGCCCGGCTGCCGGTTTCGAAGTCCCGATTCACTCTTCCTTCACCCGCGAACAGGCTGAGGAGACCCTGGACAAGCTGATCGCCGAAATGGGAGGTCGACCCCGAGAACACGGAGGACCGGTGGGTGAACGCGGCCACCGCGGTTGCCCTACGTCCTCCTTGTTAGCATTCGGGGCCAAATGATCTCGGAGCCGGGCGACAGACCGGATCCGGAGCCAACGGGGGGAAACGTGGCGGATCCTGATGCGGCCTTGGAGTTCAAGGTCAATCCCACCGAGCTGGACGGCTGCGGACAGAGCGCGCAGCACATCGGGGGCCTGATACCGGGCGAGACAGCGAAGCTCACCGAGCCGTGCAGTCAGGCCGCCAGTTCCCTGCGGGGCTGGCTCACAGCCGCCGCGGTGCGCGACTGCGGCGCGAACTGGAAGACGCTGCTGGACAGGCTCGGCGGCGACATGAGCGATGTCGGCTCCAAGCTCGCCACCTCGGCCGGGTACTACCGGCAGGTCGACAAGGACATCCACGGGCACCTCAAGAGCCAGGGAGGCGGGGCGTCGGCTCCGGGCGAACCCGACCCCTTCGGCACCGTGCTGGCCCCGACCGATGGGAAGGCCCAGTAGCCGATGGACATCAAGACGCTCTACGACGCCAACATCAACAACATCACCACCGCGAAGAACGCCTTCGACAGACTCTCCTCAGCTTTCGTCCAGCACATCGAGTCCTGGCAGCACGACGTCGTCGACCGGCTCAGCCACTCGCAGTGGACCGGCACCGCGTCCGACCACGCCCATGCCCGGATCCAGTTCCTGGGAACCGAACTCCACTCCGCAAAGCAGGAACTGGGCTTCGTCAGCAAGGCGCTTGCAAAGGCCGCCGAGCAGTTCGCGCTGGCCCAGGCCCACTTGGTCTACGCCCTCGACGACGCCAAGACCGCGAAGCTCAACGTGGCCCCGGACGGCACCATCACCTGGGACAAGGAACCCACGTCCCCGAACTACCCGGGCGCGGGCGCCGAGACGACGGCCATCGCCATCAGCAACCGCATCACCGCCGCGCTGAACGAAGCCGACCACGCGGACCAGGAGATCAGCGCGCGGCTGAACCACTTCGCGGCCAACGCCGGCAACGGCATGGGCCTGGACGCCGCCATGGTGGCGAAGGACCAGGCCGCCGAGACCGCCCGCGAGCAGATACCCGCCAAGGGCACCGACCCGGCCAGCGTCAAGAAGTGGTGGGACGGCCTCACCGGGACAGAGCAGCAGAAGTTCCTCCACGACAACCCCGACCAGCTCGGCAACCTCGACGGAGTCCCCGCGGCCGTCCGCGACCAGGCGAATCGCCTGAACCTGACCCGGACCCAGGCGGACCTCCAGAAGCAGCTCAGCGACCTCGAGAAGTCCGAGCCCCTCTCGGTGACGGGAACCCCGTACGGGGCCACCGAGAGTCCGGACCACATCGTCTGGAAGGCCCAGCGTGACGCCTTGCAGGACAAGCTGAAGGGTCTCAAGGCGCTCCAGGACCGCCTGGACCTGCCCGTCACCGAAAAGGACCCGAGGCCGTTCCTGCTCGGGCTCGACGCAGCGGCGCCGGGAGGCCGCGCGATCCTCGCGCTGAACGACCCGGACACCGCGGACCACGTGGCCACCTTCGTCCCGGGCACCGAGTCCAGACTCGGCGGGGTGGGCGGCACCATGGACAAGGCGAAGGAGATGTACCGCAGCACGATGCTGGCGAGCCCCGGCGGCAAGGTCTCCACGATCGCCTACGTGAACTACACGGCACCGCAGTCGGCCAGGCCCGGCTTCCCGCAGGTGGTCCCGGACGCGGCCTACGAGGGATACGCCAAGGACGCGGAGCAGAACCTCTACGACTTCCAGACCGGCCTGCGAGCCACCCACCAGGGGTCGCCGTCCCACAACACGATCATCGGCCACAGCTACGGCACAACGGTTGTCGGCTACGCCATGCGTGACAAGGGACTGCCCGTGGACAGCGTGGTCTTCGCCGGAAGCCCCGGCGTCGGCGTCGACAAGGCGTCCGACCTCAACACCGACCTGGCGAAGGGGACGAAGATGGACCCGTCCAAGGTGTACGCGGTGCTCGGCGGCGGCGACTCGATCACGGACTGGACGCCTGACCCGTTCTCCCCGGGCAACTACAACCCCTTCGGTGACGACTACCACCTGCGCTTCGGGCGCGACCCGATGAACCCGGCCTTCGGTGCGCAGCACCTGCCGTCCCAGGACTCCGACCACGACCACTACTGGAACGCGAAGACGCCGTCCTGGATGGCGTTCGGTCAGGTCATCGCCGGAAAGCCGGTCTCATGAGTCGATCCTCGCAACCCGTGCCACACGGGCGGACCGCCGGTGGCGGGCGGACCGCGCGCGCCGCCCTGCTGTGCCTGCTGCCCACGGTTCTCCTCGCCCTCTCCGCCTGCGGGAGCGACACCCCGTCGATGAACCTCGGCCAGGCCGAGGGGAAGGTCAAGGCGTACGCCTCCGGCGCGCTCGCCGTGCTCCCCGACAAGGACACCGTGAAGGTCGCCGAGCCGCTGGTGGACAAGGACGAGTGCGAGGTCGGGCCGGCCGGCTCTCCCTCGACGTACATGCCGTACATCACGTACGACCTGCGCGGGATCCCCGGGCCGAAGGTGCACGGCGTCTTCGAGGCGGTACAGCAGCGGCTGAAGCAGGACGGCTTCTCCGTCAAGCACAGCGACGACCGGCGACTGGACCTCTCCAACGATGCGAACAGGTTCACCGCCTCGGTCGTGGTGGGCCAGCCCGACACGGCGCCCGACACCCTGTACCTGACCGTCATCGCCCCCTGCGTCGAACGCGGCGCCGGCCCGGGGGCTTCGGCGAGCAGCTGACCACGCTCGGTGAGAGTGCGAAGGTCACCGTGCTCCCGGTCGGCAGCCTCGAGCAGCGCGGCGCCCCTCTGCCGCTGGCCACCGGCACCGTCGTGGCCGTTCTCATCGCGCAGCGCATCCCCGCCGACGGCGCCACAACGCGGCGGCGCCCTTCCCGAAGGTCGGGACGGGCGCCGGTCCTGTGATCAGGATCTCAGACCCGCTCGATGCGGCTCACGATGTCCACGGCACTGCGGGAGTCAGGCAGAAGCATCCGCTGACGCACCAGCCGGACCTCCTCCGCCCTACCCGTCGAAAAGCTCCGACAGGGCGGATTCGAGCCAACTCCTCGAGGGTCTCACCCGTGCGTATGTCCGGCGTTCTCCCTGGTGGGAGCGTTGACCACGGCCAGTGGCAGCAGCTTCACACCGGTCGGGCCGATCTGGATCTCGGTCTGCATCTGAGGACACACGCCGCAGTCGAAGCACGGGGTCCAGCGGCAGTCGTCGACCTCGACCTCCTCCAGGGCGTCCTGCCAGTCCTCCCAGAGCCAGTCCTTGTCGAGGCCGCTGTCCAGGTGGTCCCAGGGCAGCACCTCCTCGTAGGTGCGCTCGCGGGTGGTGTACCAGTCCACGTCGACGCCGGTGCCAGCCAGGCCCTTCTCGGCGGAGGCCATCCAGCGGTCGTAGGAGAAGTGCTCGCGCCAGCCGTCGAAGCGGCCGCCGTCGTCGTAGACCGCGCGGATGACGGCGCCGATCCGGCGGTCGCCGCGCGAGAGCAGGCCCTCGACGATGCCCGGCTTGCCGTCGTGGTAGCGGTAGCCGATGTTCTTGCCGTACTTGCGGTCGCCGCGGATGGAGTCCCGCAGCTTGGCGAGGCGGGCGTCGGTGGCCTCGGCGGACAGCTGCGGGGCCCACTGGAACGGGGTGTGCGGCTTGGGCACGAACCCGCCGATGGAGACGGTGCAGCGGATGTCGTTCTGACCGGTGACCTCGCGGCCCTTCTGGATGACGTTCTTCGCCATCTCGCCGATCTGCAGCACGTCGTCGTCGGTCTCGGTGGGCAGACCGCACATGAAGTACAGCTTCACCTGGCGCCAGCCGTTGCCGTACGCGGTGGCGACGGTGCGGATCAGGTCCTCCTCCGACACCATCTTGTTGATCACCTTGCGCATACGCTCGCTGCCGCCCTCGGGGGCGAAGGTGAGCCCCGAGCGGCGGCCGTTGCGCGAGAGCTCGTTGGCGAGGTCGATGTTGAAGGCGTCGACCCGGGTGGAGGGCAGCGACAGGCCGATCTTGTCCGCGGCGTAGCGGTCGGCCAGTCCCTTGGCCACGTCGGCGATCTCGGTGTGGTCGGCGCTGGACAGCGACAGCAGGCCGACCTCCTCGAAGCCGGTCGCCTTCAGCCCGCGCTCGACCATCTCGCCGATGCCGGTGATGCTTCGCTCCCGCACGGGGCGCGTGATCATGCCGGCCTGGCAGAAGCGGCAGCCGCGGGTGCAGCCGCGGAAGATCTCGACGGACATCCGCTCGTGGACGGTCTCCGCGAGCGGGACGAGCGGCTGCTTCGGGTAGGGCCACTCGTCGAGGTCCATGACGGTGTGCTTGGAGACCCGCCACGGCACGCCGGGGGCGTTCGGCACGACGCGGGCGATCCGGCCGTCGGCCAGGTACTCCACGTCGTAGAACCGCGGCACGTAGACGCCGCCGGTGCGCGCCAGGCGCAGCAGCAGCTCCTCGCGCCCGCCCGGGCGGCCCTCGGCCTTCCAGGCGCGGATGATCTCCGTGATGTCCAGCACGGCCTGCTCGCCGTCGCCGACCACCGCGCAGTCCACGAAGTCCGCGATCGGCTCGGGGTTGAACGCGGCGTGGCCGCCGGCCAGCACGATCGGATCGTCGTCGGTCCGGTCGCGGGCCTCCAGCGGGATGCCCGCCAGGTCGAGCGCGGCCAGCATGTTGGTGTAGCCGAGCTCGGTGGAGAAGGAGAGCCCGAACACGTCGAAGGCCTTGACCGGGCGGTGGGCGTCCACGGTGAACTGCGGGACGCCCTGCTCGCGCATCAGCGCCTCGAGGTCCGGCCAGACGCTGTAGGTCCGCTCCGCCAGCACGCCCTCGCGCTCGTTGAGCACCTCGTAGAGGATCATGACGCCCTGGTTGGGCAGGCCCACCTCGTAGGCGTCGGGGTACATCAGCGCCCAGCGGACGTCGCAGGCGTCCCAGTCCTTGACGGTCGAGTTGAGCTCGCCGCCGACGTACTGGATCGGCTTCTGGACGTGCGGGAGGAGGGCCTCCAGGCGTGGGAAGACCGATTCGACAGTCATGTACTAGGAACCCTTACGACGATGAGAGGTGTCGCGCGCATCGAATCCCGTATCGGGACGGTCGGCGACGGCTGGGAGGGGTGACCCTCAAGGGTAGCCGAATCCCGGAGGCGTCCGATCGGGCCGACGGTGCGGACCGGCGCCCGCGCGACCGGTCGGCCACCCACCGTGCCCGGTGCCCGGCGACCGCGCGCACCCCGACACGTGGACACCGCCCCACCATCCTTCGAACAACGGTCATTGACACGCTCGGACGGCCCGTGCGCTACTGGCAAGGCTCCGCCGGGAGGTCCTGCACACCATCGGGGCAAGGAAGTTGGCCATGCACGCGGCAACCCGCGCCGGCCGCCCCGGCCGAGGCCGGCGGCCCGGGTGCGGGCCGGAGGGACGCGTCCGGGCCGGAGGGGACGCGGGGACCGCCACCGGCAACCCGCCCGGGACCGGACGCCCCCGGGTCCGCCCGCCCGAGACCGAGGCAAGGAGAGTCATGACCGACACCGGTCGACGGCTGAGCCACGCCGCTCTGCCGCCGCGCCCGGACCGGTATCCCACGGTGGCCCAGGCGGTGGCCGCCGCCCGCGGCCTGGCCCAGCTCCACCCCGGCCGCTGCCGGGTGCGCGAGGTGGGCCGCTCCCGCGCCGGGCGCCCGCTGGTGCTGGTCTCGGTGGGCGACGGGCCGGGCGGCGTGCTGGTGGTCGGCGGGCCCCACCCCAACGAGCCGGTCGGACCGGCGAGCGCCCTGCGGATCACGGGCGAGCTGCTGCGCCGCCCGGTGCCGCCGGGCGGCGCGGGTGTGCCCTGGCACATCCTGCTCTGCCTGGACCCGGACGGCGCGGCGCTCAACGAGGGCTGGCTGGACGGGCCGCTCACCCTGCGCCGGCACTACGAGCACTTCTACCGGCCCGCCTACGAGGAGCAGCCGGAGTTCCTGCCGTCGGCCGGCTCCGGCCGCGCGCCGATGCCCGAGAGCGTGGTGCTGACCGGCCTGATCGACGAGCTCCGCCCGTTCCTGCAGTGCTCGCTGCACGGCGTGGACTTCGGCGGCGCGTTCGTCCAGCTGACCCGGCCGGTCCCCGGGCTGGCCGAGCGGTTCGCCCGGTCGGTGGCGCGCGCGGGCATCCCGCTGGACGTCGACGCGTACGACGCGGCGGGCTGGGACAGCCCGGCCCCCGGCACCTACGTGCTGCCGGAGCCCGGCCGTGACGGCCTCCCGCAGGCCCTGCCGGACGATCCGGCGCTGTCCACCTGGTCGTACGCGGGGCGGTACGGCGGGGTGACGGCCGTCCTGGAGGTCCCGATGTGGGCGGTGGAGGCGGTCGGCGACACCCGGCCGCACCCGGAGGTCGCCCGCACGGTGGGCACCGCCGCCCGGTCGCTGCGGGACCGCGCTCAGGAGCTGACCACCCTGCTCGGCCACGTCCCGGCGCACGCCAGGGCGGCGTACGGCCCGCTGGTGCGCACCGCCGAGTTCAACCTGGGGGTCTGCCCGCAGCTCGCGGACGAGTGGCTGGCCCGGTGGTGCCCCCGGCCGCTCTCGGCCTCCCGGGTCGCCGCGGTGGGGATCGCCGCCGAGCGGATCCCGCTGCGGGTGGCGTCGATGCTGCTGCGCCTGCTGGCCGACACCGACGGCCCGGCCGTGGCCGCCGCCCGGCGGCGGGCCGAGCGGATCGTCGCCGAGAGCTCCGACCGGCTGCGCCACCGCTTCGGCGCCCGCTGGGTCCCGGTCGACACCCAGATCACCCACCAGACCCGCGCGGTGTTCGCCGCCGCCGAGTGCCTCGCCCCGGGCCGCCGGCCCTGAGCCGTCTCACGGCGAGGCCCGCACCGACCCGACCCGGCTCGCACCGACCCGTTCCCGCCGACCCGGCTCGCACCGACCCGTTCCCGCCGACCCGCCCGCACCGACCCGCTCACAACAGCCCGGGGCCGACCCGGAGGATCCGGACCGGCCCCGGGAAGCGGGCTCGTCAGGCCGCTATCGGCCGCTGGCTCTGCACCGCCTGCAGCAGCCCGATCGCCAGCCAGACCGCGAACATCGACGACCCGCCGTACGACACGAACGGCAGCGGGATGCCCGCGACCGGCATGATGCCCAGGCACATCCCTATGTTCTCGAACGCCTGGAAGGAGAACCAGGCGATCACCCCGGCCGCCACGATGGTGCCGTACAGGTCGGTCGCGTGCCGGGCGATCCGGCAGGCCCGCCAGAGCACCACCCCGACCAGCAGGATGATCGCCAGCGCCCCGAGGAAGCCCAGCTCCTCACCGGCCACGGTGAACACGAAGTCGGTCTGCTGCTCCGGCACGAACTGGCCGGTGGTCTGCGTCCCGTGGAACAGCCCCTTGCCGGTCAGCCCGCCCGAGCCGATCGCGATCCGGGCCTGCGCCGTGTTGTAGCCGACGCCGGACGGGTCCAGCGCCGGGTTGGCGAAGGCCGCGAAGCGGTCGATCTGGTACTTGCTCAGCACCCCGAGCTTCCAGACCGCCACACAGCCGGCCGTGCCGGTCAGCAGCAGGCAGAGCACCCAGCGGTTGGCCGCGCCCGAACCGAGCAGGATGCCCAGCACGATCGCGGCCATCACCATCACCGAGCCGGCGTCCGGCATCAGCATGACGACCGCCATCGGCAGCGTCGCCCAGACCAGCCCGCGGAACACCGCCCGGTGCGAGGGGAACTCCCGCTCCCCCGCGTCCACCTGGTCGGAGAGCACCACGGCCATCGCCAGCACGATCGCCAGCTTGGCGAACTCGGCCGGCTGGATCGAGAAGCCGCCGCCGAGCTGGATCCAGGAGTGCTGGCCGTTGATGGTCGAGCCGAGCGGGCTCAGCGTGGCGGCCAGCAGCAGGATCACGCCGATGTACAGGAACGGCACCAGGGTCCGGAAGCGCCGACTCCCTATCGCTATCACCACCGCGCACAGCACCAGCCCGATCAGCACGTTGGTCAGGTGCCGGAACAGGAAGTACTGCGGGTCCCCGTGGGTGAGCGAGTCCCGCCCGCGGGTGGCCGACCAGACCAGCAGCGAGCTGCCGAGCGACAGGATCAGCGCGGCCAGCAGCAGTATCCAGTCCAGCCGCCAGAGCGGCGAGTCCTTGGCGAGGGCCTTGGACGCCCCGCCGCGCTGGGGGGCGAGCCGCAGCTGGCGGTACGAGCCGTACGAGGTCATACCCGGCTCCTTCCGGTGCCCCGGTTGGGTTCGAGCGCGGCGGCCGCCGCGGTGAGGGGGGTCGACGGACCGGTGGGCTGCACCGGGTCCAGGAAGACCCGCGGCGCGGCGCCGGTCACACCCGGGTCGCCGGCCTCGGTGAAGGCGGCCGGCTTGAGGATCGCGGTGCCGTCCGGGTTGAACTTCGGCAGCTCCGCCTGCGGCTTGACCAGCAGGGCCTTGCCGTTGTCCACGTTGCCCTTGTCGTCCACGCCGTACAGCGCCTGGTAGATCCGGCGGACCGCGTCGCCGGAGCCGCCGGAGCCGGTGCCACCCTGGCTTATCGTCATCACGACCGCGTAGTCGCGACTGTAGGTGGTCAGCCACGAGGTGGTCTGCTTGCCCTCGACCTCGGCGGTGCCGGTCTTGGCGTGCAGCTCGATCTTGCCCTGCGGCCAGCCGGCGCCGGTGAACTTCCACGCGGCGGTGCCGCCGGTGACGACGCCCGCGGTGGCCTGGTCGATGTAGCTCAGCAGCTTCTGGTCGCCGGGGAACTTCGCGTCCTCGTGCGGGGCGATCTCGCGGACGAGCTCCCCGCTCGGGCTTATCACCGCCTTGGCGACGGTCGGCCGGTAGAACGTGCCGCCGTTGGACAGCGCCGAGTAGATCCGGGCCATCTGGATCGGGGTGACGAGGGTGTCGCCCTGGCCGATCGCGAAGTTGACCGAGTCACCGGCCCGCATCTGGTAGCCGTCGACGCAGTTCTCCCGGGCGATCTGGTCGGAGAAGGTGGTGCCGCCCTTCTCCGCCTGCTTGCACCAGGCGTCCTTGTTGTTGTCGTAGAAGGACTGCTTCCACTGCCGGTCCGGCACCCGGCCGGTGACCTCGCTCGGCAGGTCGATGCCGGTCTTGGCACCGAGGCCGAACTGGTGGGCGGTCTTGTAGAACCAGTCCGCCGTCTCCTTCTTCGGCTTGATGCCGCCGTCCTTCATCCACTGGTCGTACGCCAGCCCGTAGAAGACGGTGTCGCAGGAGACCTCCAGGGCCTTCTCCAGCGAGATCGAACCGAAGTTCTCGCTCTCGAAGTTCTTGAACTCCCGGCCGCCGATGGTCAGGCTCTTCGGGCACGGGTAGGTCCCGTCCAGCGAGTAGCCGGCCTGCACGGCGGCGGTGGTGGAGATGACCTTGAAGGTCGAACCGGGGGCGGACTGACCCTGTATGGCCCGGTTCAGCAGCGGGAAGTTGGACTCCTTGCTGGTCAGCGACTGGTAGTCCTTGCCCGAGATCCCGCCCTGCCACAGGTTGGGGTCGTACGTCGGGGCGCTGGCCATCGCCACGATCCGCCCGGTGTGCACGTCCATCACGACGGCGGCGCCGGAGTCGGCCTCGTAGTTGCGGTTGGTCACCTTGTCGAAGGTCTTCCGGGCGTCGGCCATCGCCTGCACCAGGTTGTCCTCGACGACCTTCTGCACCCGGGCGTCGATGCTGGTCACCAGGTTGTCGCCGGTCTTCGGTTCGACGATGCCGGCGTTGCCGATCACCCGGCCGAGGTTGTCCACCTCCAGCTTGGTGATCCCGGCGGTGCCGCGCAGGTCGCGGTCGTACACCGACTCCAGGCCGGCCCGGCCGATCTGGTCGGCGGGCAGGTAGCGGTCCAGTCCGGTCTTGTCGGCGGTCTTGCTGACCTCCTCGTCCGTCACCGGCGAGAGGTAGCCGAGCACCTGGGCCATGTTGGCGCCCTCGACGCCGGTGTAGTGGCGGACGGCGGTGGGCTGCGCGGTCACCCCGGGGAAGTCCTCGCGGCGTTCCATTATCTGCAGCGCCTGCTGGGTGGTCGCCTCCTTGCTGACCGGGATCGGCTGGTAGGGCGAGCCGTTCCAGCAGGGCTGCGGGGTCTTGGCGTCGCAGAGCCGGACCTTCTCCTGGACGTCCTTGGCGGGCATGCCGAGCACCTCGGCGAGCCGGCCGAGCACCGCCTTGCCGCCGTCCTTCTGCTGCAGCAGCGAGGTCCGGCTGACCGAGACCACCAGCCGGGTCTCGTTGCCGGCCAGGATGCGGCCCGAGGCGTCCAGGATCTCGCCGCGCACGGCGGGTTCGACCACCTCGCGGATGTGGTTGCCGGTCGCCTTGGCGGTGTAGACGCTGGCGTTGCGGATCTGCAGGTACCAGAGCCGTCCGCCCAGGGTGGCGAGCAGCGACAGGACCAGGATCTGCAGCACCACCAGACGGATCGTCACCCGCCGGGTACGGCCGGTCTCGGGGATGTTGCTCACGTCTCGTGCGCTCCAGAGTGCTGGGGTCCGGAATTCATGTACAGGGGGCCGGTGGCCTACGGGCGCTTGGCGAAGCCGAGCGAGCGCCGCTTCTTGTAGCCCGGCCCGGAGGAGGCCTCACGGGTGGTGCGGTAGCGGGACAGCGTGCCCAGGCCCGGACCGCCCTCGTCGTTCCCGGCGGCGGCGGCCACCGGGTCCTTCCCGAAGCGGCGCCCGACCAGCATCACCACCGGCACCACGAAGGGCGCCAGCAGCAGGTCGTACAGCACGGCGGTGAGCACCAGGCTGCCCAGGCCCACGTGGCGGGCGGCGGTGTCGCCGACCAGGGCGCCGACCATCGCGTACAGCAGGGTCGAGGCGACCGCCGCGACGGCGACCACCAGCAGCGAGCTGAGGACCGAGCGCTGCCGGCCGTGGTCGGGGCGCAGCAGCCCGGCGGCGTAGCCCATCAGGCAGAGCACCAGCGCGTAGCGGCCGATCGCGTGGTCGGACGGCGGCGCGAGGTCGGCCAGCAGTCCGGCCGCGAAACCGACCAGGCACCCGCCGGTCGGCCCGTAGACCATGGCCAGGCCGACCACCACGAGCAGCAGTATGTCGGGGGTGGCCCCCGGGAGTTGGAGCCGGCCGAAGACGCTGACCTGAAGGATCAGGCCGAGCAGGATCAGCACGGCGGAGACGGGGATGCGGGCGAGGCGCATGGCTCAGTTCCCCCCGGAGGGCTTGGCGGGTGGTACGGCGGCGGCCGGGGCCGCGGCGGGAGCGGCGGGCGCCGCCGGGGCCTGGCCCTGCGCGGCGGGCGCGGGCGGCAGGACGGCGTCGCGCGGGTCGGCGCGCGGCGGCACGACCACCACGCCGACCAGGTCGAGCCGGGTGAACTGGACGAACGGCTCGACCAGGACGGTCTTGGTGAGCTGGCCGGGGTTGGCCTCGACCTGGACCACCTTGCCGACCGGGACGCCGGGCACGAACGGGCGGCCGCTCTGCGATCCGAAGGTGACCAGCCGGTCCCCCTCCTTCACCTGGGCCTTGCCGTTGAGCAGCGAGACCTTCATGGAGCTGGTGCCGCCGCCCGAGGCGAAGCCGATCTCGCCGCTGCCCTCCAGGCGTGCGCCGGCGCTGAAGCCGGGGTCGGAGGCGAGCAGCACGGTGCAGGTGGTCGGGGCGACGGTGGTGATCCGCCCGACCAGGCCCTGGCCGTTGATCACCGTCATGTCCCGGGTGAGGCCGTCGTCGCTGCCGGCGTCGATGGTGATGGTCCAGGAGAAGCCCTGGGCCGGGCCGATCGCGATCACCTGGGCGGCCTTGACGGTGTAGCCGCCGGCGCCCGCGGTGCGCAGCAGGTCGTCCAGCTGCTTGGTGCGCCCGCCCGCCATGTCGGAGGAGGCGAGCTTCTGGCGCAGCTCGGTGTTCTCGCGGGCCAGCTGGTCGGTGCGGCCGCTGTTGGTGGCTGCGTCGCGGAAGGCGCGGACGGTGTCGGCCACCGGGTCGACCGCGGTGGCGGCGCCGCGCTCGACCGGGCCGAGGACACCGGCGGCGACGCGCCGGGCGCCGCCGAGCGGGGAGCTCTCACCGCCCTTGATGTCCACGGTGATCAGCGCGAAGGCGACGGCCACCAGCAGGATGAGCAGCAGCCGGCTCTCTCGTGTGTCCCTCACGGTGCTGGTACTGCCCCTTCGTACCTGGCCGCCCACCCGGGCTGTGGGCCCGGGCGGGGGCCGTTCAGTTGACTGTCAGGTCTGTCGGTTCTGCTAACGGCGCGGCTGGGCGTCGAGTACCTGCTGGAGCGCCTCGAACTCCTCGACGCACTTGCCGGAGCCGAGCGCCACCGAGTCCAGCGGGTTCTCGGCGATGTGGATCGGCATGCCGGTCTCGCGGCGCAGCCGCTCGTCCAGGCCGCGCAGCAGGGCGCCGCCGCCGGTGAGCACGATGCCGCGGTCCATGACGTCGCCGGCCAGCTCGGGCGGGCACTGGTCGAGGGTGGTCTTCACGGCGTCGATGATCGAGTTGACCGGCTCGTCGATGGCCTCGCGGACCTCGGCGGCGGAGATCACCACGGTCTTGGGCAGGCCGCTGACCAGGTCGCGGCCGCGGATCTCGGCGTGCTCGTCCTTCTCGCCCTCCAGCGCGAAGGCGGAGCCGATGCTCATCTTGATCTGCTCGGCGCTGCGCTCGCCCAGGAGCAGCGAGTACTCCTTCTTGATGTGCTGGACGATCGCGTTGTCCAGCTCGTCGCCGGCGACCCGGATGGACTGCGCGGTGACGATGCCGCCGAGCGAGATCACGGCGACCTCGGTGGTGCCGCCGCCGATGTCGACCACCATGTTGCCGGTGGCCTCGTGGACGGGCAGGCCCGCGCCGATCGCGGCCGCCATCGGCTCCTCGATGATGTGCACCTGGCGGGCCCCGGCCTGCGAGGAGGCCTCGATCACGGCGCGGCGCTCGACCCCGGTGATGCCCGAGGGAACACAGACCACGACCCGCGGGCGGGCCAGGTAGCGGCGGCGGTGGATCTTGAGGATGAAGTAGCGCAGCATCCGCTCGGTGATCTCGAAGTCGGCGATCACACCGTCCTTGAGCGGGCGGATGGCGACGATGTTGCCCGGGGTGCGGCCGATCATCTTCTTCGCCTCGGCGCCGACCGCCAGGATCCCGCCGGTGTTGGTGTTGACCGCGACCACCGACGGCTCGTTGAGGACGATCCCCTTGCCCCTGACGTACACCAGCGTGTTGGCAGTTCCGAGGTCGATCGCCAAGTCGCGGCCGATGAACGACAGGCTGTTTGCCATGGGGTGTGGGTGCCTTCCCGGGCTCGGAGTCATTGCGGGGTGGACGAGGAACGCGCGCCCACCGCATGGGCGGACACCAGCTGATCAGCCGTACCGGGCCCTGAGTCGCGTCCATCGTAGTCACGCCGGTCAGTACGGACGTCGACGTGGGGCATACCGTCCATTGTCCGGAGCGTGATCGCTTCTCCGGGCATTGGGACGCCGTGTCGGAGGCCCTGGTTCCCTATTTCACGATAAGAATGCCCCGGCCGGGCCAATGGTCCCGACCGGGGCACCCGAAGGTCCCGAGGCGCGTGCCGGTCAGGCGTGGGCCGGGAAGAAGATCTTGATCTCGCGCTCGGCGGAGGCCTCGGAGTCGGAGGCGTGGATCAGGTTCTCGCGCGTGATGGTGGCGTAGTCGCCCCGGATGGTGCCGGCGCCGGCCTCCAGCGGGTTGGTCGCACCGGCCAGCATCCGGATGCCGGGGACGACCTCCTCGCCCTCGACGATCAGGGCGATCGACGGACCGGAGGTCATGAACTCCAGCAGCGGCTCGTAGAACGGGCGGCCGACGTGCTCCTCGTAGTGCTGCTCCAGCGTCGCGCGGTCGAAGGTCCGCAGCTCGACGGCGGCCAGCCGCCAGCCGGCCTTGCGCTCGATGCGGCTGATGATCTCGCCGGCCAGGCCTCGCTTGACGGCGTCGGGCTTCAGCAGGACGAGAGTGCGCTGGGACACGGTGCGTCTCCTGGGGAATCGGTTCGGCGTGCGGTATGCGACTACCCCAGAGGTTACCTTGCGTGAGCAGCCCGGATGGCCGCCCGGGGCTGCTCACGCGAGGGTCCGGACGCAGGCCCGGACGCGGACCCGCCGCTAGGCCTCGGCGGCGGCCCGGGCGGCCTTGAACGCGTCGACCTTGCGGCCGTAGTGCACCGAGCACCACCACAGGCCGGCGAAGACGACGCCCAGCCCGAACATGGTCGGCAGGATGAAGCCGCTGGCGATCAGGCCGATCTGCAGCGCCCAGCCGACCGCCACCGCGCCGGGGCGGTTGATCATGCCGCAGAGCAGCACGCAGAGTGCCATCGCGATGCCGCTGACCGTCCAGACGGTGGCCGTGGGGACGTCCGAGAGCTGCATCGCGACGAGCCCGGCGAACAGCACCAGCAGCGCCTCGCCGATCAGCGTCGAGGAGCAGAGCGTCCTCATGTCACTTCCTCCCGAGCAGCAGGCGGGCCTCGCCCACGGTGATGACCGAACCGGTGACCAGGACCCCGGCGCCGCCGAGGTCGCCCTCCTCCTCGGCGAGGGTGACGGCCGCGGCGATGGCGTCGTCCAGCCGGGGCTCGACCTGGACGCGGTCCTCGCCGAAGATCTCGACGGCCACCGCGGCCAGCCGGTCCACGTCGAGCGCGCGGTGGGTGGAGTTCTGGGTGACCACGACCTCGGCGAGGATCGGCTCGAAGGCCTCCAGCAGGCCGGCCACGTCCTTGTCGCCGCTGGTGCCGATCACGCCGACCAGCCGGGTGAAGCCGAAGGACTCGCCGATCGCGGTGACGGTGGCCTGGGCGCCGTCCGGGTTGTGCGCGGCGTCCAGGATGATCGTCGGGCTGCGGCGGACGACCTCCAGGCGGCCCGGCGAGGCGACGCCGGAGAACGCCTGGCGGATCTTGTCCACGTCCAGCTGTCCGCCGCGGGCGCCGCCGACGCCGAAGAAGGCCTCGACCGCCGCCAGGGCGAGGGCCGCGTTCTGGGCCTGGTGGGCGCCGTGCAGCGGGATGAAGACGTCCTCGTACTCCTCGCCGCCGAGCCCGCGCAGCGTCACCAGCTGGCCGCCGATGGCGACCTCGCGGCGCAGGACGCCGAACTCCATGCCCTCGCGGGCCACGGTGGCGTCCACCTCGACGGCCCGCCGCAGGATGGTCTGGGCGGCGTCCAGCTGCTGCTGGGCGACCACGGCGACCGCTCCCGGCTTGATGACCCCGGACTTCTCGACCGCGATCTCGCCGGTGGTCTCCCCCAGCTTGTCGGTGTGGTCCAGCGAGATCGGGGTGATCACCGAGACGGCGGCGTCGATCACGTTGGTGGCGTCCCAGGAGCCGCCCATGCCGACCTCGACCACGGCCACGTCCACCGGCGCGTCGGCGAAGGCGGCGTACGCCATGCCGGTCAGCACCTCGAAGAAGGACATCGCGACGGGCTCGCGCTCGTCGACCATGCCCACGTAGGGCTCGATGTCCCGGTAGACCTCGACGAACCGCTCGGGGCTGATCGGGGCGCCGTCCAGGGTGATCCGCTCGGTGACGGACTCCACGTGCGGGCTGGTGTAGCGGCCCGTGCGCAGCTCGAAGGTGTTGAGCAGCTGCTCGATCATCCGGGCGGTGGAGGTCTTGCCGTTGGTGCCGGTGATGTGGATGGAGGGGAAGGACCGCTGGGGCTGGCCCAGGATGTCCATCAGCGCCTCGATCCGGTCGAGCGAGGGCTCCAGCTTGTTCTCCGGCCAACGCTTGGCCAGCTCCAGCTCGACGTCGCGCAGGGCGTCGCCGGGCCCGCCTTCGGCGGGGCGGACGGTGTACGGGTTCGGGTCGGCCTTGTCGCTCACCACCACAGTCTACGGAGCGGCGGCGGGCGCTCCTCACGGGGTGCGGGCGGCCGCTTTGCCCCGACTTTCCGATTTACCCCTGTTTGCTGTTGATTTCGCCGCTTTCCAGCACAAAGAGGCATCGATTCACGCCCGAGGGCGCCGGAACGCCTTCGATCAACAGCACGGCCGTCGCACGCCCGGGGCCACGCGCCGCGGACGGCCCGGTCGGCCGGAGCGGTCCACCCGAGCGGGGGGCGCCGGGGCACCGGGCCCCGGCAGGCGCTCTTGACAGCCGGATTGGTCTACTCCACCTTGTGAGGGCAAGTCTCCTTCCCCGACAGGGACTTGAGTTGTCGGTAGCTCCCGCACCATCGACACCCGGACGGTTCTCCCCCACGTGAACCGACGGTCTCCCCCCACAGGAGATGGAGTCATGCCACCTGCCCGACACCGGCGCGCCCGCGCCGTCCACACCATGCTCGCCGGGGCCAGCGCACTCGCCCTGGGCCTCAGCGGCCTGGTCGTCGCCACCAGCGCCTCCGGCGCCGCCTCCGCCGACGTCGACCTGATCGACAACGGCGGCTTCGAGGCCGCCAACCACCTGAGCGGCTGGAACTGCCCGTCCGGCGCCCCCGAGACCGCCGGCGTCCACTCCGGCTCGTACGCGCTGCGCGCCACACCCGGCGCCGGCGACACCGGCGAGTGCACCCAGACCGTCACCGTGAAGCCCTCGTCGACGTACACGCTGAGCGCCTGGGTGCAGGGCTCCTACGTCTACCTGGGCGCCCGCGGCACCGGCGGCACGGATCCCGGCACCTGGACCAACTCGGCGGGCTACGCCAAGCTCTCCACCACCTTCACCACCGGGGCGGGCACCACCAGCGTCACGGTCTACCTGCACGGCTGGTACGGCCAGCCCGCCTATCTCGCCGACGACGTCTCGCTGATCGGGCCGGGTGACCCGAAGCCCACGCCGACCGGGAGCGCGACCCCCACCGCGACCCCGACCGAGACGCCCACCGCGACACCCACCGTCACGCCCACGGCCACCCCGACGGACCGGCCCGGCCTGCCCAAGCACCTGCTCACCGGCTACTGGCAGAACTTCGACAACGGCGCCACGGTGCAGCGGATCAGCGACGTCCCGGCGGCGTACGACATCATCGCGGTCTCCTTCGCGGACGCCACGACCACACCCGGCGGGTTGAGCTTCACCCTGGACAGCGCCCTCTCCTCCCGGCTCGGCGGCTACACCGACGCCCAGTTCAAGGCCGACATCGCGGCCAAGCGGGCGGCCGGCAAGAAGGTGGTGCTCTCGGTCGGCGGCCAGAACGGCACCGTGTCGGTGAACAGCTCCTCCTCCGCCACCACCTTCGCCAACACGGCCTGGGCGCTGATGCAGGGCTACGGCTTCGACGGGATCGACATCGACCTGGAGAACGGCGTCAGCGCCACCTACATGGGCCAGGCCCTGCACACGCTGGCGGCGAAGGCGGGCAAGGGCTTCATCCTCACCATGGCGCCGCAGACCATCGACATGCAGTCGACCGGGATGGAGTACTTCAAGCTGGCGCTGAACGTGAAGGACATCCTCACCATCGTCAACATGCAGTACTACAACTCCGGGGCGATGCTCGGCTGCGACGGCCAGGTCTACTCCCAGGGCACCGTCAACTTCCTGACCGCGCTGGCCTGCATCCAGCTCAAGGGCGGGCTGCGGCCCGACCAGGTCGGGCTCGGGGTGCCGGCCTCCACCAGCGCGGCGGGCGGCGGGTACGTCAGCCCGAGCGTGGTCAACAACGCGCTGGACTGCCTGGCCGCCGGGACCAACTGCGGGAGCTACAAGCCCGACACCAAGTGGCCCGGCATCGGCGGGGCGATGACCTGGTCGACCAACTGGGACGCCAAGGCCGGCGGCGGGATCGCCGGCACCGTCGGCTCGCACCTGCACGCTCTGCCGTAGGCGCCGCCGCGGCGGCCCGGGCCGGGGCTCAGACCCCGGCCCGGGCCTCCGGGATCTCCGGGCACGGGCCGCAGTGCCGGCGGCGCAGCTCGGCCACGATCTCGGCCACCTCGCCCTCCGGCAGCAGCGGCAGCATCATGGCGACGCCCTGCAGCAGGCCGCCGAGCAGGAAGGTTGTGTCGGCGGTGGCCGCGACCAGGCCGCGCACCTCGCTGACCCGGCCGGCCGCGACGGCCTCGATCAGCCGGGCCGCGTCCGCGGTCTCCTCGTCCACGTCGACCGCGCCGGTGTCGGCCGGAGCGCGCCGGGCCATCGCCCGCAGCACCCGGTCGCCGACCTCGGGCGCGTACGCCTTGCGCACCGCCTCGGCCGCGATCCAGGTGAGCAGGGTGGCCACCTCGCGTTCCACCTGCTCCGCGAAAAGCCGGTCCAGCGTGTCGTCGAACGCCAGCTGGTTTCCGTGCCGGAACGCGAGCAGCAGGGTCGCCGCCCTGGCCTTGGCCTCCTCGACCGCCTCAGCAGGCAGTTCGTCGGCCAACTCCTTGGTCACCACCACGCCATGCCCTCCCGTCCGTCGCCGGCTCAGCGAAACTCCTGCACACCGTACACATCCGACCTGCGAACGTACGCGAACCCGCGCGGGCAAGACCGGAATGAATTCGGGCGGAATAGGACCTCACCCGGTCCAGGATGAATATTCGCCGGAACAGAGCAATGCCTCTGCGCTATTCGGGGTGGAAAACCTCCGGCGGAACGCCACCCGGAAATGCGGCGGGGCCGCACCCCGCGTGTGCGGGATGCGGCCCCTGGGAGCCGGGGCTCCGTCAGGCCTGCGGCAGCGACGCCAGCTGCGCGGTGATCCGGGCGATGTCGGCCTCCGCGGCCTCCTGGCGGGCCCGGATCTTGGCGACCACGTCGTCCGGCGCCTTGGCGAGGAACGCCTCGTTGCCGAGCTTCCCGGTGGTCTGCGCCTTCTCCTTCTCGGCGGCCGCGAGGTCCTTGGCGAGGCGCTTGCGCTCCGCCGCGACGTCGATGGTGCCGGAGAGGTCCAGTGCCACGGTGGCACCGGCGACCGGGAGCGAGGCGGTGGCGGCGAAGTCGTCGTCGGGCCGGGTCAGGCGCAGCAGCGCGCGGATCGCGTCCTCGTGGTCGGCCAGCACGGTACCGGCCAGGTCCAGCCGGGCCGGGACGCGCTGGCCCGGCTTCAGGCCCTGGTCCGAGCGGAAGCGCCGGACCTCGGTGACGACCTGCTGCAGCGTGGCGATCTCCGCCTCGGCCCCGGCGTCGCGGTAGCCGCTGTCCTTCGGCCAGTCGGCGATGACCACCGACTCGGCGCCGGTGAGCGTCGTCCACAGGGTCTCGGTGACGAACGGGACGACCGGGTGGAGCAGCCGCAGGGTGACGTCCAGGACCTCGCCGAGCACCCGGCGCACGGCGTCGGCCTGCGGGCCGCCCGCGGCCAGGGTGGTCTTGGAGAGCTCGACGTACCAGTCGAAGACCTCGTCCCAGGCGAAGTGGTAGAGCGCCTCGGACAGCTTGGAGAACTGGTAGTCCTCGTAGAAGGCGTCCACCTCGGCGACCGTGGAGTTGAGCCGCGAGAGGATCCAGCGGTCGGTCGCGGTCAGCTCCTCCGGCGCGGGCAGCGGGCCCTCGACGGTGGCGCCGTTCATCAGCGCGAAGCGCGTGGCGTTCCAGATCTTGTTGGCGAAGTTGCGGGCCGCCTGGACCCAGTCCTCGCCGATCGGGACGTCGACGCCCGGGTTGGCACCGCGCGCCAGCGTGAACCGGAGCGCGTCGGAGCCGTACTTGTCCATCCAGTCCAGCGGGTTGACGACGTTGCCGAAGGACTTCGACATCTTCTTGCCGTTCTGGTCACGGACCATGCCGTGCAGGGCGATGGTGTGGAACGGCGGGGTGCCGTCCATCGCGTACAGGCCGAACATCATCATCCGGGCGACCCAGAAGAAGAGGATGTCGTAACCGGTCACCAGGACGGAGTTCGGGTAGAACTTCGCCAGGCTGTCGGTCTGCTCCGGCCAGCCCAGCGTGGAGAACGGCCACAGGCCGGAGGAGAACCAGGTGTCCAGGACGTCCGTGTCCTGGCTCCAGCCCTCGCCGGACGGCGGCTGCTCGTCCGGTCCGACGCAGACGACCTCGCCGTTCGGGCCGTACCAGACCGGGATCCGGTGGCCCCACCAGAGCTGGCGGGAGATGCACCAGTCGTGGAGGTTGTCGACCCAGTCGAAGTAGCGCTTCTCCATCTCCTGCGGGTGGATCTTGACCCGGCCGTCGCGGACCGCGTCGCCGGCGGCCTGGGCGAGCGGGCCGACCTTGACCCACCACTGCATGGACAGCCGCGGCTCGATCGTGGTCTTGCAGCGCGAGCAGTGGCCGACCGAGTGGACGTAGGGGCGCTTCTCCGCCACGATCCGGCCCTCGGCGCGCAGCGCGCCGACGATCGCGGAACGGGCCTCCAGCCGGTCCAGGCCGAGGAAGGGGCCGTGCACGGTGATGACCGCGTGCTCGTCCATGACCGCGATGGAGGGCAGGCCGTGGCGCTGGCCGATCTCGAAGTCGTTCGGGTCGTGGGCCGGCGTCACCTTGACGGCGCCGGTGCCGAACTCGGGGTCGACGTGCTCGTCGGCGACGACCGGGATGCGACGGCCGGTCAGCGGCAGCTCGATCTCGGTGCCGACGAGGTGCCGGTAGCGCTCGTCCTCCGGGTGGACCGCGACGGCGGTGTCACCGAGCATCGTCTCGGCCCGGGTGGTGGCGACGACGATCGAGGCGTCACCCTCGCCGTAGCGGATCGAGACCAGCTCGCCGTCGTCGTCCTGGTACTCCACCTCGATGTCCGAGATGGCGGTGAGGCAGCGCGGACACCAGTTGATGATGCGCTCGGCGCGGTAGATCAGCTCGTCGTCGAAGAGCTTCTTGAAGATGGTCTGGACGGCCTGGGAGAGGCCCTCGTCCATGGTGAAGCGCTCGCGCGACCAGTCCACGCCGTCGCCGAGGCGGCGCATCTGGCCGGAGATCTGGCCGCCGGACTCGGCCTTCCACTGCCAGACCCGGTCGACGAACGCCTCGCGGCCCAGGTCGTGGCGGGACTTGCCCTCCTTGGCGAGCTCGCGCTCGACGACGTTCTGGGTGGCGATGCCGGCGTGGTCCATACCCGGCTGCCAGAGCGCCTCGTAGCCCTGCATCCGCTTGCGGCGGACGAGGGCGTCGATCAGCGTGTGCTCGAAGGCGTGGCCCAGGTGGAGGCTGCCCGTGACGTTCGGCGGCGGGATGACGACGGTGTACGGGGGCTTGTCGCTCTTGGCGTCGGCGGTGAAGTAACCGCGCTCCACCCAGCGCTCGTACAGCTCGCCCTCTACGTCCGCCGGAGCGTAGGTCGTCGGGAGGGTGGCTGCGTCGTCCCCGGCAGGTGTGCTCGCGGGGCGCTGGTTCGTGGTGTCGGTCACGACGCACAGTTTACGTAACCGGGGGGGCTGGTTACGAACCGCTTTCGGTCCGGGGGCTCCTCGCGCCCGTCCGGGTCGGCCGTCGGCGCCGTGCGGTACCGTGCCCGGACACTCGTCCGGTATCCGGTTCGGGCACGGACAACTCCACACGACGACAGGCCGCGGGTGCGGCGGGGGAGCACAGAGGCAGATGTACGGCCAGGGTCAGCAGTATCCGCAGGGTCAGCCGCAGCCATACGGGGGACAGCCGCAGTACGGCGCCCCCCAGCCGCAGCCGCCGTACGGGGGCCAGCCCCCGCAGTACGGTGCGCCGCAGCCCCAGTACGGCTACCCGCAGCAGGGCGCCCCGGCCCCGCAGTACGGCGCTCCCCAACCGCAGTACGGCGCCCCGCAGCCGCAGTACGGCGTGCCCCCGCAGGCCCCCTACGGCGGCCCCGGCTACCCGATGGCGCCGCCGCCGAAGAAGGGGAAGGCCGGACTGGTGATCGGCCTGGTGATCGGCGCCCTGGTGCTGGGCGGCGGCGGGTTCGGCCTGTACAAGCTGCTCGGCGGCGACAAGGGCGGGAAGTACAAGGTCACCGCCCCCCCGTCGCTGCCGGACGGCTACACGCAGAAGTCGGCCAAGGAGCAGGCGGCCGACCCCTCCAAGAGCGAGACCTCGAAGCTCGGCACGGACCTGCACGTCCTGGTCGCCAGCTACGCCAAGGGCGCGGACGTGCTGGACAGCATCAGCGTGATCGCCGTCTACGGCACGCTCAACGACCCGGACAAGATCATCGAGGACTCCAAGAAGTCCGACGGCGCCGCCACCTGGACCACCCCGATGACCGACTTCCCCGCACAGGACAGCCGCAACTCCTCGGGGAAGCTCTCCTGCGGTGTGTTCAGCGTCGTCGCCGGGAAGAGTCAGTCCGCCGTCTGCGTCTGGGCGGACAAGTCGACCACCGCCCGGGTCTCCTTCCAGAAGTCCAGCCTCACCGGCGCCTCTCCGGCGCCGCTCACACCCGCCGAGGCCGCCGCGAAGACCCGGGCGATCCGCGACGCGATGGTCTCCGGCAAGTAGCCGTCCCCACCGTGGTGGCAGCGCCTCACACCGGCCTCCCGTGCCGGGCGGCAGCGCACCCCCGTCCGTCCAAGAACAGGAAAGGGACCCCGTGACCGACCAGAACCCCTACGGCACTCCGCAGCCGCCGGCCGGCCAGCCGTACGGCGCACCGCCGCCCCCGCAGCCGGGCTACGGCGCGGTGCCCCCGCAGCCGGCCGGACCGGCCTACGGCGCCGTCCCGCCGCAGGCCCCGCCGCCCGGGTACCCGGCGCCGGGCGGGGGCCAGCCCGGCTACCCCGCACCCGGCGGCCAGCCCGGCTACCCGGGGTACGGCGCGTACGCCCCGGCGCCGCCGCCGCGCAAGTCCCGCAAGACGCTCTGGATCCTGATCGGCGTCCTCGTCGGCGTGCTGGCCCTGATCGGCGGCCTGCTGGCGTACTTCGTCTTCGACGTGACCTCCAACGCCGGCACCCAGAAGATCGTGCTCCCGGCCAAGTTCAAGGACCTCAGCAGGGACGAGAACAGCGAGATCGCCAAGAAGCTGGAGGACGACATCACCAGCGAGTTCGGCAAGGGCGACGGTGCCTGGAACCCGACCGGCGTCAGCGCGGTGTACCAGGACCGCGACAGCGAGCCGCAGTTGATCGTGGTCGGCGGCTACGGCAAGGTGCTGCTCCCCAAGCAGGAGATGGACGCCATGTTCAAGGGCGTCTCCAGCAGCGGGCCGAGCATCACCGACCGGCACTCGGTCGACGCCGGTTCCAAGGGCGGCACCATGGAGTGCGCCAAGGCCACCGAGGACGGCTCCGAGATCGGCCTGTGCGCGTGGGCGGACAACAGCAGCCTGGTCATGCTGATGCGGGCGCCCCAGGAGGGCAAGTCCCCCGACCTCAACGCGCTCGCCGCCGAGGCGCGCGACCTGCGGGCGATCTCCGAGGTCCCCAAGTAACCTCCCACCCTCCGGCCCCGGCCGGAGCACGACGGCGGCCCCGCACCGGAGAGGATCCGGAGCGGGGCCGCCGTCACAGGCTGCGGGTCAGGCGCTCTTCTCGCGCCGCTCGCGCTTGATCATGTCGCGCGGGACGAGCGTCGGGATGGCGTGCTTGGAGACGACGTCCCCGGTGACCACCACGCGGGCGACGTCCTGACGCGAGGGCACCTCGTACATCACGGACATCAGCACCTCCTCCATGATGGCCCGCAGGCCGCGCGCCCCGGTGCCGCGCAGGATCGCCTGGTCGGCGATGGCCTCCAGCGCGTCGCGGGAGAACTCCAGCTCCACGCCGTCCAGTTCGAAGAGCTTGCGGTACTGCTTGACCAGCGCGTTCTTCGGCTCGGTGAGGATCTGCAGCAGCGCCTCGCGGTCCAGGTTGTGCACGCTGGTGATCACCGGCAGCCGGCCGATGAACTCCGGGATCATGCCGAACTTGACCAGGTCCTCCGGCATCACCTGACGGAAGTGGTCGCTGGCGTCCGACTCCCGCTTGGAGCGGATGTTGGCGCCGAAGCCGATGCCCTTGGCACCCGCGCGGCCCTCGATGATCCGCTCCAGGCCGGCGAACGCGCCACCCACGATGAACAGCACGTTGGTGGTGTCGATCTGGATGAACTCCTGGTGCGGGTGCTTGCGCCCGCCCTGCGGCGGCACCGAGGCGGTGGTGCCCTCCAGGATCTTCAGCAGCGCCTGCTGGACGCCCTCGCCGGAGACATCGCGGGTGATCGACGGGTTCTCGCTCTTGCGGGCGACCTTGTCGATCTCGTCGATGTAGATGATCCCGGTCTCGGCCTTCTTGACGTCGTAGTCGGCCGCCTGGATCAGCTTGAGCAGGATGTTCTCGACGTCCTCGCCGACGTACCCGGCCTCGGTCAGCGCGGTGGCGTCGGCGATCGCGAACGGCACGTTCAGCATCCGGGCCAGGGTCTGCGCCAGCAGCGTCTTGCCGGAGCCGGTGGGCCCGAGCAGCAGGATGTTGGACTTCGCCAGCTCGATGGCGTCCTCACGGCCGTTGCCGCCGCTACGCCCGGCCTCGCCCGCCTGCACGCGCTTGTAGTGGTTGTAGACGGCCACCGACAGCGCCTTCTTCGCGAGGTCCTGGCCGACCACGTACTGGTCCAGGAACTCGTAGATCTCGCGGGGCTTCGGGAGCTCCTCGAAGCGCACCTCGGAGGTCTCGGCGAGCTCCTCCTCGATGATCTCGTTGCACAGGTCGATGCACTCGTCGCAGATGTACACGCCTGGGCCGGCGATCAGCTTCTTCACCTGCTTCTGCGACTTGCCGCAGAACGAGCACTTGAGCAGGTCGCCACCGTCTCCGATGCGTGCCACGAGGTGCTTCCCCTTCGCCAGGGGCCCCGCGGGGGTTCCGGGGCCTGGTGCTGTGGACCGTCCGCGCCGTCGGCGCTCGGTCTCGCTATCCGACGGTACTCTGCCGGGCCCGGGATTCCGTCCTCTTCGCCAGGTCTGCCCTACGCCCTGGGCGAATTGATACCGAACAGATGCCGGAGCCGCCGCCGTCGGCGGGCCGGGGGCCGGGCGCGCAACCGCTGCGCGCTCCGCCCCCGGCGGATGCCGGCCTCAGGAGGTCAGCGAGGACTTGCGGGTGGAGATGATCTGGTCGATCAGGCCGTACTCCAGGGCCTCCTCGGCGGTGAGGATCTTGTCGCGCTCGATGTCGTCGCGCACCTGCTCCACCGGCTTGTTGGAGTGCTTGGAGAGCATCTCCTCCAGCTGCTCGCGCATCCGGAAGATCTCCTTGGCCTGGATCTCCAGGTCCGAGACCTGGCCGCGGCCGGTCTCGGTGTACGGCTGGTGGATCAGGATCCGGGCGTTCGGCAGCGCCATCCGCTTGCCGGGGGTGCCGGCCGCGAGCAGGACGGCCGCCGCCGAGGCCGCCTGGCCCATGCAGACGGTGGTGATGTCCGGCTTCACGTACTGCATGGTGTCGTAGATGGCCGTCAGGGCCGTGAACGAGCCGCCGGGCGAGTTGATGTACATCTGGATCTCGCGGTCCGGGTCCATCGACTCCAGGCACAGCAGCTGCGCCATGATGTCGTTCGCCGACACGTCGTCGACCTGCGAGCCGAGGAAGATGATGCGCTCCTCGAACAGCTTGGCGTACGGGTCGTACTCACGGATGCCCTGCGAGGTGCGCTCGACGAAGCGCGGGACGATGTAGCGGCCCTCGGCGCGCATGTCCTCGACGCGTGCCTTGGCGCTGGACAGGCTGGGGATGTTCATGGGGGTTCTTGTCCTCCGGAGCGTTGGGGCTGTGGTCTCGTGGGAGCCGGGGCCGAGGCTCAGGCGCCCGTGCCGCCGCCGCCCGGGACGTCCGCGGCGCTGTGCATGATCGCGTCGATCAGGCCGTACTCCAGGGCCTCCTCGGGCGTGAACCAGCGGTCGCGGTCGGAGTCCGAGGTGATCTGCTCGAAGGACTGGCCGCTGTGGAAGGCGATCAGCTCGGACATCCGCTTCTTGGTGCGGAGCAGCTGCTCCGCCTGGATGCGGATGTCGGTGGCCGAACCGCCCAGACCGGCGGAGGGCTGGTGCATCAGGATGTTGGCGTTCGGCAGCGAGAAGCGCTTGCCCTTGGCGCCGGCGGTCAGCAGGAACTGACCCATCGAGGCGGCCATGCCCATCGCGATGGTGACGACGTCGTTCTTGATGTACTGCATGGTGTCGTAGATCGCCATGCCGGCCGAGATCGAGCCGCCCGGGGAGTTGATGTAAAGGAAGATGTCCTTTTCCGGGTCCGCGGCCAGCAGGAGCAGCTGGGCGGTGATCTTGTTGGCGATGTCGTCGTCGACCTGCTGGCCGAGGAAGATGATCCGCTCGTTCAGGAGCCGGTTGTAGACCTGGTCGCCCAGGCCGCCGAGCACGTCACCAGAGGCGGCGTGCGGCGCCATCGGGCCCATCTGCATCTGCGGGAACGTCACTTAGCCACCTGCTCAGTCGATTTGGACGGTCGCTCCACGGCCGTCACGTGTCGCACAGCTTCCGGGTATCACGGTGTGATTGTTGCTGTCCAAGGACCCTAACGCGCAGGCCGGGCCGCAGAATCCCCCACGCAGAACTGTTCGCTGTGAGCGCAGGGTCGGCGGGGGCGCAGGACGGAACAACAGCGGGCCCGGACACCGCGTACGGCGTCCGGGCCCGCTGCTCTGTCAGCGTGACCGGGGCGATCAGGCCTCGGTCTTCTCCTCGGCCTCGGCCTCGGCGGCCGGAGCCTCGACGGTCTCGCCCGACTCGTCGGTCTCGTCGTCGTCGAAGTTGATCTCGTTGCCCTCGGTGTCGGTGACCTTGGCGGCCTCGACCACGGTGGCCAGCGCCTTGCCGCGGGCGACCTCGCCGACCAGCAGCGGCACCTGGCCACCCTGGACGACCTGCTGCGCGAACTGGTCCGGGGTCATACCCGAACCGGCGGCACGGCGGATGAGGTGCTCGGTGAGCTCCTCCTGGTTAACACCCAGCTCCTCGTCGGCGACGATCTGGTCCAGGACGAACTGGGTCTTGATGCCCTTCTTCGCCTGCTCCTCGGTCTCCGCCAGGAACTCCTCCTCGGTCTTGCCCTGGGTCTCCAGGTACGCGGCGAGGTTGAGGCCCATGGGCTCCAGCTGGTGGTGCTCCAGGTTGTGCTTGCGGGTCTCGATCTCGTCCTTGAGGAGCTTCTCCGGGAACTCGATCTCGACCAGCGCCAGCAGCGCGTCGAGCACCTTCTCCTGGGCCTGGGTGGCCTGGTCGTACTCCTTCATGCGCTCGAGGCGCTTGCGGGAGTCGGCGCGCAGGTCCTCCAGGGTGTCGAACTCGCTGGCCAGCTGGGCGAACTCGTCGTCCAGCTCGGGCAGCTCCTTCTCCTGGACGGCGGTGACGGTGACGGTGACCTCGGAGGTCTTGCCCGCCTGGGTGCCGCCCTTGAGCTCGGTGTCGAAGGTGGCGGTGCCACCGGCCTCCAGGCCGATGACGGCGTCGTCGATGCCGTCGATCAGGCGGCCGGAGCCGATCTCGTAGCTGACGCCGGCGGCGGTGCCGTCCTCCGGCACCTCGCCGTCGACCTTGGCCTCGAGGTCGACGACCACGATGTCGCCGGCGGCCGCGGCGCGCTCGACGTCCTTGACCGAGGAGAAGCGCTCGCGCAGCTGCTCCAGCGACTTGTCGATGTCCTCGTCGGCGACCACGATCGGGTCGACGACGACCTCGATGGTCGAGAAGTCCGGGAGGGTGATCTCCGGGCGGATGTCCACCTCGGCGGTGAACTTCAGGTCGCCGCCATCGGCGATCTTCTCGACACCCTCGATGTTGGTGATGTCGGGCTGTCCGAGAACCTCGATCTTGCCCTCGTCGACTGCCTGCGTGTAGAAGCGCGGGAGGGCGTCGTTGACGGCCTCCTCCAGCACGGCGCCACGACCGAAACGCTGGTCGATGACCCGGTTCGGGATCTTGCCCTTGCGGAAGCCCGGGACCGAGACCTGCTGGTTGATCTTCTTGTACGCCGCGTCGAGGCTGGGCTTGAGCTCCTCGAAGGGCACCTCGACGGTGAGTCGAACCCGGGTCGGGTTCAGAGTCTCGACGGCGCTCTTCACGGTTTGGTCTCCTATGGGCTTGCGGTCAGGTTGCCTGCGCCCTCCCTGCCGTCGGCCGGGGCCGTACGGGCGGGTCGGGCGAAGACGGGCGATGGGCGGTTGGAGCTGCATCTCCCGTGGGGGGTGGACGGTGAGCGTGACTCCTCGCCCTCGTGCGGTTGACCTGGGTGGACGCCACAGGGACTACCGCCAGCGCCCCATCCTACCGGTACCACGAAAGGCGGACGCCAGGACGCTGCCGTCCGGGGCCGGTCAGGCCTTGCCGACGGGCTCCGGAGCGCTCTTCCCGACCGGCTCGGCGGTACCCCCCGCCGGTACCGGGCGCATGGTCGCGGCGGCGTCCGAATCCCGTACCAGCACGGCGATCGCGGCCGCCACCAGGGCCAGCGCGGCGGCCGTGAGGAAGGCGGCGCGGTAGGCGGCGAGGTTCGCCACGGGCGTACCCGAAGCGTCCGTCGTGAAGGCGCCGACGGCGGTCAGGACGGTGCCGAGCACCGCGACGCCGAGGGCGGAGCCGAGCTGGCGCTGCGCGTTGTAGAGCGTGGAGGCGGCGCCGGTGGAGGCCGGGGTGATGGTGGCGAAGGCGGCGGTCTGCGAGGGCATGAAGACGTGCGACATCGCGTAGCCGGTGAGGAACATCAGGGCCCGCACCGCCCAGAGGTTGCTCTCCGGGCCGATCGTGGCCATCAGGGCCAGGCAGCAGGCCACCACCGTGGCGCCGGTGACCAGGATCCGGCGCGGGCCGATCCGCGGGTAGAGCCGGGCCGCCACCTGGGAGGCGAGCATCACACCGAGCGCCTCGGGGAAGACCATCAGACCGCTGTGCAGGGCGTCCATGCCGAGCGCGTCCTGCATCAGCAGCGGGAAGAGGTAGAGCATCCCGAGGAAGGCCGCGCCGGAGAACAGCGAGAGCAGGTTGGTGGTGCGGAAGATGCGGTCCCGGAAGAGCCGCAGGTCGAGCATCGGCTCGGGGCGGCGCAGCTCGACCGGCACCAGCACCACCAGCGCGAGCACGCCGACGAGCGCCGCGGCGACGATCCGCGCGCTCCCCCAGCCCTGGGACGCGCCCTCGGAGAGCGCGTACATCGCCGCGCCGAAGCCGACGGCGGAGAGCAGGAAGCCGGCCGCGTCGAAGCGCCCGGCCCGCTCGGCCCGGTAGTCGGGGAGGAAGAGCAGGCCGAAGACCAGGGCCGCGATGCCGACCGGCACGTTGACGATGAAGACCCAGTGCCAGGACCAGCCGTCCACCAGCCAGCCGCCGAGCACCGGGCCCGCGGCGGGCGCCACGGCGGTGGGCAGCATCAGGATGCGGGTGGCCCGCATCCGCTCCTCCTGCGGGTAGGCCCGGAAGAGCATGGTCATCCCGACCGGGGTGAGCAGTCCGCCGGCCGCGCCCTGGAAGATCCGGTACAGGGTGAGCTGGGTCATCGAGTCGGCCGCGCCGCAGAGCAGCGAGGCGACGGTGAACAGGGTGAGCGAGACGAGGAAGACCCGGCGGGTGCCGTAGCGGTCCCCCAGCCAGCCGGAGAGCGGGACGAACACGGCCAGGCTCACCAGGTAGCCGACGTTGATCACGCCGACGCCGGCCGGGTCGGTGCCGAACTGGCGCCCGATCGCGGGCAGGGCGACGTTGACGATCGTGGTGTCCATGATCGACATGAACAGCGAGGCGACGAAGACGACTCCGACCGCGATCTTGGGGTTCATCCTCATCGGGCTCATCCGGGGCTCCAGCACTTGGGTGAAAAATCAACCACCCACCATGCCGGACCCGGACGAAAACGACAACAGCACCGAAAACGCCAACAGGGCCCCGCCGACGACGAGACCCTGCCGCACTGTCGGGGTGACCGGATTCGAACCGACGGCCTTCCGCTCCCAAAGCGGACGCGCTACCAAACTGCGCCACACCCCGTGGTGCCGAGAGGAAGCGTACACGCCGGGCCCTCCCCGCTCCCCGACATATCCGGGGCCCTCCGGGCGAATCCGGTGTGCGCGAGGCCGACCGGACCAGGTACGCTGTTCCCCGACCTTCCGTCCGGCGACGGCCGGAGGATCAGTGCGGGTGTAGCTCAATGGTAGAGCCCTAGTCTTCCAAACTAGTCACGCGAGTTCGATTCTCGTCACCCGCTCCGAACGTCCGGCCCCGGAGAGACGCCCAGCGCCCCTCCGGGGCCGTTCGCGTTCCCGAGGGCCCGTCAGAACCCCCGGAGGCCGCGGCAGCTCCCCGCAGCCCGCCTCAGAGCCCCAGCCGCAGGGCCCGGGCCGCGGCCCGGTCGAGCAGCTGGTGGACGTCGGCCTGGCGGGTCGTCGGGCGGTCGTTGTACTCGTCGGGGGAGGCCGCCGGCCGGCCGGTGGCGTGCAGCACCTCCATCAGCTGCACCCGGGCGGTGCGGACCGTCGACGGCGTGCCGTAGCCGTGGGCGAGCACGGCGGCCTGGGCCCCGAGCAGGCAGACCCGGCCGGCGCCGTCCCACATCGCCCCCTGCACCCAGCCGAAGGCCCCGAGGTAGCGGGAGGCGAGCCGCAGGTGCTCGGCGGCGGTCACCGGCACCGGGCGGGCCGGGCGGCGCAGCGCCCGGTCCAGCAGGGTGGCCCGGGGCGAGGGGTGGCCGGCGTGCCACGGCTGGAGCGCCGAGCCCAGCGGGCAGACGTACGGCCGGCCGGCGTAGGGCGCCGGGGTGCGCGCCGGGGCGGGCAGTGAGGCCAGGTACGCCTCGATCTCGGCGACCAGCCCGGAGCCGCCCGGGGTGAGCAGGGCCGGCGAAGGGGGCGTCAGTTCGGTGCGGGGCATGCGGGTTCTCCAGGCGGGTGCCTACGGTTGCCGCTACCCAAAATGGTGCATATGGGGCATTCCCGCGACCGGAGAGGTGGCCGCCCGGCGCCGGGGCCGGGCCCACGGCGGTTTCCCGGCAAGGCTCCGGGCCGATAGCCTCGGCGGGCGTTCGAGAGCAGTTCGAGAACGTGCCGAGCCCGAGGGTGGAGGAGTTCCCGTGCGTCCCCAGGACCGACTGGACGTCATACAGCGCTGTGTGGTCCGGGAGATGGCGCGACTCGGGCAGGTGTTCGTCATCGACGGCGAGGTGGTGCGCGGTCCGGGCACCACGGCGGTGGCCGTCCGGGAGCACCCCGGCGACGACGGGGGCCATGTCGACCTGGGCTTCGTGCTGCACCTGGGGCGCGCCGACGCACCGGTGGTCTGGGACTGCGCGGCCGGACTCGGCAAGACCGAGGAGGAGAAGCTCGCCAACGCGGTGCGGATGTGGGCGACCACCACCGCCTCGGCGCTGGTCGAGCTGACGGAGCGGCGCGGCGCGCACGGCGACCACCACGACCACCCCGAACTGCCGGGCTGGCACGCCGTGCAGGGGCCGGCCGCGGTGTTCGGCTTCGGCAACGAGAAGCTGGCGGGCTGGCTCGCGGAGCACCGGGTGCTGCCCGCGCTGGCGCCCGCGCTGCTGCCGGAGCTGGCCGGCCGGCCGCTGAACGGGGTGAAGCTGTTCCTGGGCGGCAAGGCGGGGGACGACGTCGCCGAGGTCCGGGTGAACGGCGAGGTCTCCGAGGCCGCGTCGACGGCGCTGCGCGCGCTGGACTGGCCGCGCGGCGAACGGCTCTGCTGGGCGCGGCTGTTCGTCCTGCTGGCGGCCCCGGACACGGCGCAGCGACCGGCGGCGCAGGCGGGCCCGCAGGCGCCCGGGCCGGCGCGCGCGACCGTCCCGGCGGCGACCCGCCCCCGGGGCCTGTTCAGCCGCTGGCGGCAGGCCAGACGGGCCGACCGGTAACGCGGGCGGCCGGCCCCTCCCCCGCTCGGCCCCGCAGGGCCCCGCAGAACCCCGTGGGGGTCAGCTGGCGATGTTGGAGATGCTCTTGGCGATCTGGCTCAGGAAATCCTGGATCGGCTTGGCCGCGGTGCTCTGGTTCAGCATGAAGCCGAAGAGGGCGGCCAGGATGGCGTGTCCGACCTTCAGCTGCTTGTTGCGGATGAAGATGAAGCAGATGACGCCGAACAGGACCAGCGCGGAGACGGAGAGTGCCACCCGGACTCACTTCCTCGTTTCATAGCGGGGCGCCCTCGACTGGTAGCCCCTGCGAAGCCGGACCCCGGTCTGTCCGACGGTCCCGAGGCGGAATTGCCGATCGTCCGGTACGTCGCACCGGAGAGGAGTTCCGTGCCGCACAGTTCTCGTCGTGCCGCACGCGACGCCCCCATCCCCCGAGTTCTGACCAGTCCCGCCCGGACTCAGTGTGGTCGACCGTGCCGATTGCGTAAAGGTCTGACTGTCAGTCGAACGCCGATATCCTGCGATGTGAGACGAGTTTCCGCCGAGCGAGACGATAGCGGAGGCGTTCTGACGAATCGTCGACGGGGCGCGCTGAGCGGCCGGGAAGCGCCCGGCGGCTCGGACCGGAACCGCCTGGTCCGCTCAGCCGACGGCGGGTCGGAAATGGCCGAAGATCAGCTGCCAGCCTTGACAGCAGCTGCCCGCGGCATATCCACGGCGGGTCAGTCCCGCCACAGCAGCAGCACCGCGCGGTCGTCGTTGATGTCCCGGGCGACCGTCTCGATCAGCCGGGACGCCGCGCCGCTCCCGGCGCCGGGGCCGCTGCCGGGGACCAGCCGGTCGGCCTCGCCCATCAGCCGGTCCATGCCCTCGGAGAGATCGCGCCCGGGCGCCTCGACCATGCCGTCGGTGCAGAGCAGCAGGACGTCGCCGCGGTTCAGCCGGCCGCGGACGCCCTCGAACTTGGCGCCGTCGTAGATCCCGAGCAGCGGCCCCTCGGAGGTCTCCTTGATCTCCCAGCGCCCGGCGCCCGCCAGCCGCTGCATGCCCGGCAGGTGGCCGGCCGAGAGCAGCTCGTACTCGCCGGTGTCCAGGTCCAGCACCAGCTGGACGGCGGTGGCGAAGCCCTCCTCCCAGGACTGCCGGAGCAGGTAGCCGTTGGCGGCGGGCAGGAACTCGTGCGCGGGCAGCGAGCCGAGCAGGCCGCCGAACGCGCCGGAGAGCAGCAGCGCCCGGGAGCCGGCGTCCATGCCCTTGCCGGAGACGTCCGCGAGGACCACCTCCAGCACCCGCTGGCCCGGACCGGTACGGGCCGCCACCACGAAGTCCCCGGAGAAGGACTGTCCGCCGGCCGGGCGCAGCGCCATGTCGGCGTGCCAGCCCTCCGGCAGCTTCGGGACGCGGCTCTGCACCCGCAGCCGCTCGCGCAGGTCGAAGAGCATGGTGGAGCCGCCCCACCAGGGCACGCCGACCCGGCTGCGGAACTGGGCCAGCAGCAGGCCGCCGACCCCGGCCGCGCCGACCACCAGGGCGGCGCCGGGCGTGACCCCGTAGGTGTAGGCGTCCGGATCGGCGCTGGCGACCCGCTGGCCGGTGTGGATCACGGACTCGGCGGAGAGGCCGAGGGCGGTCAGCGCGTACAGCACCACCAGGCTGCCGGGGCGCAGCAGCAGGGCGGCGGCCAGGATCGGCAGGACCAGGGCGGTGGGCGGGGCCCAGGCGGGGATCCAGATGTTGAGCATGATCAGCAGCGGGACGAGCAGGGCGAGCACGCAGAGCACCGGCCAGTCGGCCGGGCCGCCGCGGAAGTAGTCCACCCCGGCCGTGCGCAGCCTTCGGCGGACCCGGCGGAGCCTCTTGCGCAACCGGGCCGTCACGGGGTCCTTCACCGGAGCGGCGTCGGGCCTCGTCGCAGTCGTCTGGGGCGGTGCGCCCTGCGGTCTGCCAGCCATGGGGACCGACCATATCCACCGGTACGGGTCTGCGTCGACGGCTTGTGCGCGGGCGCCGCCGCCGTGGCGCGGGCGCGTCAGCGGGTTTCGGCCGATCGGGGCGGCCGCAGCCGCTGCGTCAGGAGGCGTGCGCCGGTTGGGCGTACGAACCAGGTGAACGGCGTGCGCCCCGCGCACGGGCTCCGGAGGGCGCCGTCCGGGCGGGGCGGGCGCTGTGGCCGACGACACAGCGCGGCCCCGGGGCGCGGCGGTGCGGCGCGGCCCGGGGGCAGCACGCGGCGGGCGCGGCGGGCCGGGACCGCACCGGCACAGCGGGCCGGGACAGCACGACGGCCGGCCGCGGCATGGTGCGCGGCCGGCCGTTCGGGGCCGGAGGGAAGGGGTGGATCAGCCCTGCGGGTGGTGGGCCGGGATCGGCGGGAGCTCGCCGGTGGTCTCGTACTCGCTCAGCATGTCGATCCGGCGGGTGTGCCGCTCGTCGCCGCTGTACGGGGTCGCAAGGAAGACCTCGACGAACTTGGTGGCCTCGGCCTCGGTGTGCATCCGGCCGCCGATGGAGATCACGTTGGCGTTGTTGTGCTCGCGGCCGAGCGAGGCGGTCTGCTCGCTCCAGGCCAGTGCGGCCCGCACGCCCTTGACCTTGTTGGCGGCGATCGCCTCACCGTTGCCCGAGCCGCCGATCACGACGCCCAGTGCCTCCGGGTCCGCGGCGGTGCGCTCGGCGGCGCGCAGGCAGAACGGCGGATAGTCGTCGAGGGCGTCGTAGATGTGCGGCCCGCAGTCGACCGGCTCGTGGCCGGCCTCCTTGAGCCACTCCACGAGGTGGTTCTTCAGTTCGTAGCCGGCATGGTCGGAGCCCAGGTACACGCGCATGGCAGCAGTGTGGCATGCGCGGGCACCCGGGCTCCTCAGCGGGGCTGGCGGCGGTCAGCCGCGCCTGCCCAGGAGCTTCCAGGCGAGCGGCAGGGCGCCGGCCGCCAGGACGGCCTTCAGGGCGTCGCCGACCAGGTACGGGTAGAGGCCCAGCTCGGCGGCGCGGGAGAGCGGGACGTCCAGCGAGAAGGCCAGGTAGGGCACGCCGACGGCGTAGATGGCGAGGGTGCCGAGGACCATCGCGACGGCGGTGTTCAGCGGGGTGCGGTCGGCGCCGCGGCGGGCCAGCGCGCCGGTCAGGCCGGCCGCGAGGACGAAGCCCAGCACGTAGCCGAGGGTGGGCATCGCCCAGCCGGAGGAGGCCTCGGCGAACCACGGCAGGCCGGCCATGCCGGCGAGCAGGTAGAGGCCGAGCGAGGCGATGCCCCGACGGGTGCCGAGCGCGGTGCCGACCAGCAGTGCGGCGAAGGTCTGGCCGGTGACGGGCACCGGCGAGCCCACGACGTTCACCGAGAACTGGGCGGCCAGACCGGTGAGGGCGGCGCCGCCCGCCACCAGGGCGAGGTCGCGGGCCTGCGCGCCGGCCCGGGTGGTCGCGGCGGGCAGCAGGTCGGCGAGGACGGCACGGGTCGGTGTCGGGGTGCTGGCAGTGGCCATCGGGGTTCTCCGCACGGTGGGACGGTCGGGTGGTCGGATGATCAGGTGAGTGAACAACTGTGAACCTACGCTCTGATCGCCCGAGGCACCGTCAGGGAACCTGACAAACCCCCGGGGCCCCCGGTTGTCGGGTCCGACCCAGGGACGATTCCGGAGCGTAGACTGACGACTACCGCCCGCCATCGACCGTTCCGGATGGTGAGCCCCGCTCCCCCATTCTTGGCATGGACAACTTGTTCACCGGATATTGGGCGACTCACCCCGCTGTCCGAACAGTCTGGATCCACCCTCATGGCCCGTACCTCCGCGCCCCCGGCGCCCGGGACGACCTCCACCGGCACTCCCCCGTCCGACGGCCAGCAGCTCTCGAGAGGGCTCAAGCAGCGCCACCTCTCGATGATCGCGCTCGGCGGCGTGATCGGCGCCGGCCTGTTCGTGGGCTCCGGCGCGGGCATCGCGGCGGCCGGACCGGCGATCATCCTGGCGTTCACGCTCTCCGGCCTGCTGGTCATGATGATCATGCGGATGCTGGGCGAGATGTCCGCGGCCCGCCCGGCCTCCGGCTCGTTCTCGGTGCACGCCGAGAAGGAGATCGGCCCGTGGGCCGGGGTCACCGCCGGCTGGATGTACTGGGTGATGCTCTGCTGCGGCGTCGCGGCCGAGGCCACCGCCGCCGGCAAGATCATGAACGGCTGGGTCCCCGGCGTCTCCGCCTGGATCTGGGTCGGCCTCTTCATGGTCTTCTTCTGCGCCAGCAACCTGACCGCGGTGAAGAACTTCGGCGAGTTCGAGTTCTGGTTCGCCGCGGTGAAGGTCGCCGCGATCCTGGCCTTCCTGGTGCTCGGCACGCTGGGCGTCACCGGGGTGCTCGGCGACGGCGCCCCCGGCGCCGCCAACCTCACCGGGCAGGGCGGCTTCCTGCCCAACGGCACCAGCGGCCTGATCGTCGGCCTGCTCGCCTCGGTGTTCGCCTACGGCGGCCTGGAGACCGTGACCATCGCCGCCGCCGAGTCGGACGACCCCCAGAAGAACGTGGCCAACGCGGTGCGCACCGCGGTCTGGCGGATCGCGATCTTCTACATCGGCTCGATGGCGCTGGTCGTCACCCTGGTGTCCTGGAAGGACCCGTCGATCGTCGACAACGGCCCGTACGTGACCGTGCTCCAGCACCTGGGCGTGCCCGGCGCGGGCACCATCATGGAGGTCGTGGTGCTGATCGCCCTGCTCTCCGCGATGAACGCCAACATCTACGGCTCCTCCCGGATGGCGTACTCGCTGGTCTCCCGCGGCCAGGGCCCGAAGGCGCTGGCGAAGGTCGGCGGCGGCGTGCCGCGGATGGCCGTACTGGCCTCCTGCCTGTTCGGCTTCGGCGCGGTGCTGGCCGGCAAGTTCTGGCCGGACACCGTCTTCACCTGGCTGATGAACACCACCGGCGTCGCCATCCTGGTGGTCTGGCTCTTCATCTGCATCGTCCAGCTGCGGATGCGCCGGCGCCTGGAGCGCGAGGCGCCCGAGCTGCTCACCGTCAAGATGTGGGGCTTCCCGTACCTGACCTGGGTCGCGATGGCCGCCGTGGTCGGCATCCTCGGCCTGATGACCACCACCGAGGGCAACCGGGAGCAGCTGTACGCGGCCGGGGTGCTGGTCGCCCTGCTGGCGGGCGCGGGCCTGCTCAAGCAGCGCCGGGACGCCGCGGCGGCCCACCAGGGCTGACCGGGGCCGGCAGGGCTGACCGGGGCCGGCAGGGCCCGAGCGCGAGCGCCGGGCAACGGCAGGACGGACGGACAGACACAGGGGCCCGGTACCGCGTCGCGGTACCGGGCCCCTGTGCGTGGTGCCGTGCGGGGGCCTACTCGAAGGACGGGCCCGCCGTACGGGTGCGCTTGATCTCGTAGAAGCCCGGGGTGGAGGCCACCAGCAGGGTGCCGTCCCACAGGCGGGCGGCGGCCTCGCCGCGCGGGGTCGGGGTGACGACCGGGCCGAAGAAGGCCACCCGCTCGCCGTCCGCGCCCTCGACGGCGATCACCGGGGTGCCGACGTCCTCGCCGACCAGGGTGATGCCCTCCTTGTGCGAGGCGCGCAGGGCCTCGTCGTAGGCGTCGGTGTCGGCCGCGTCGGCCAGCTCGACCGGCAGGCCGGCCGCGACCAGCGCCGCCTCGATCGTCTCGCGGTTCTGCGGCAGGCCCTGGTTGTGGAAACGGGTGCCCAGCTCGGTGTAGAGGCGGCCGAGCACCTCGTCCCCGTGCTTCTCGGCGGCCGCGATGGCGACCCGGACGGCGCCCCAGGCGTTGTCCAGCAGGGTGCGGTACTCCTGCGGCAGGTCGCGGTGCTCGTTCAGCACGGACAGGCTCATCACGTGCCAGTTCACGTCCACCGGGCGCAGCTGCTGGACCTCGATCAGCCAGCGGGACGTCATCCAGGCCCACGGGCAGGCCGGGTCGAACCAGAAATCGGCGGTCTTGCGCTCAGCGGCAGTCGTCACGGCTGTCGTCCTTCGTCAGAGTCGGGCAGGCCCCCGCACGGGGCTTCCCCGGGCCCAACACCCGCCCGCCGCCACTGATTCCGCCTCCGGGTACCGGATTGTGCAATGGTACCGGCGCGGGTGCCGTGAAAGGATGCCCCCCAGTGCACGGAACAGCACGTGCACGGGAAGCAGCACCCCGACCGCACCACCCCGCAGACCGCACCACCGTGCGGGACCGGACAAAGGAGTACCGCCGTGCCGGGCAAGAACCTGAGCCGCGACGAAGCCCAGCAGCGGGCCAGCATCCTGGCCGTGGACGGCTACCAGGTCCAGCTGGACGTGACCTCCGCCCCCGACCCGGCGGCCGCCACCTTCCGCTCCACCACCACCCTCACGTTCCGCTGCTCCGAGCCGGGCGCCGCCACCTTCCTGGACCTGCTCGCCACCGCCGTGCGCGGCGTCACCCTGAACGGTCGCGAGCTGGACCCGGCCACCGCCTTCGACGGCGCCCGCGTCCACGTCGACGGCCTGGCCGCGGAGAACGTCCTGGTGGTCGACGCCGACTGCGCGTACAGCCGCACCGGCGAGGGCCTGCACCGCTTCACCGACCCGGTGGACCACGAGACCTACCTCTACACCCACTACGAGCCGGCCGACGCCCGCCGGGTGTTCGCCACCTTCGAGCAGCCGGACCTGAAGGCGCCCTTCACCTTCACCGTCACCGCGCCCGCCGCCTGGGACGTCTGGTCCAACGCCGTGCACGAGCGCGTCACCGCCGAGGGCGACGCCCGCACCTGGGAGTTCGCGCCGACGCAGCCGATCTCCACCTACCTCACCGCCGTGGTGGCCGGCCCGTACCACGTGGCCCGCGACCACTACAGCCGCACGCTGGCCGACGGCTCCACCCTGGAGATCCCGCTCTCCGCGATGTGCCGCCGCTCGCTCGCCCCGTACTTCGACGCGGACGAGATCCTCGGCGTCACCAAGCTCGGACTCGACTTCTTCCACGAGGAGTTCGACTACCCGTACCCCTTCGGCAAGTACGACCAGGCCTTCGTGCCCGAGTACAACATCGGCGCGATGGAGAACCCCGGCTGCGTCACCTTCCGCGAGGAGTTCGTCTTCCGCTCGAAGGTCACCGACGCCGCCTACGAGGGCCGGGCCAACGTCATCCTGCACGAGATGGCGCACATGTGGTTCGGCGACCTGGTCACCATGCGCTGGTGGGACGACCTGTGGCTGAAGGAGTCCTTCGCGGACTTCATGGGCTCCTACGCGCTGATCGGCGCCCGCACCCGCTACTCCTCGGCCTGGATCACCTTCGCCAACCAGCGCAAGGCGTGGGCCTACCGGCAGGACCAGTTCCCGACCACCCACCCGATCACCGCGGACATCCGGGACCTCGAGGACGCCAAGCTCAACTTCGACGGCATCACCTACGCCAAGGGCGCCTCGGTGCTCAAGCAGCTGGTGGCGTACGTCGGTTCGGAGGCCTTCTTCGAGGGCGCCCGCCGGTACTTCAAGCGGCACGCCTTCGGCAACACCGAGCTCGCCGACCTGCTGGACATCCTGGAGGAGACCAGCGGCCGCGACCTCAAGTCCTGGGCGGCGGCCTGGCTGCAGACCGCCGGGGTCGACTCGCTCACCCCGCAGGTCACCGTGGACTCCGAGGGGCGGATCACCGAACTCGCCGTCCTCCAGGACGGGGACGTGCTGCGCCCGCACCGGATCGCGGTCGGCCTCTACGACCGGGACGCCGACGGCGCCCTGGTCCGCACCGCCCGGATCGAGCTGGACGTCACCGGCGCCCGGACCGTGGTCGCCGAGGCCGTCGGCCGCACCCGGCCCGCGCTGGTCCTGCTCAACGACGACGACCTGACCTACTGCAAGATCCGCTTCGACGCCGAGTCGCTGGAGACCCTGCGGGCCGGCCTCGGCGACATCCAGGACGACCTGGCCCGGGCGCTGTCCTGGTCCGCGGTGTGGAACCTGACCCGCGACGGCCTGATGCCGGCCCGCGACTACGTCGCGCTGGTGCTGCGCTTCGCCGGCCAGGAGTCCAACATCGGCGTGCTGCAGTCGCTGCACCAGCAGGCCAAGGGCGCCGTCGACCTGTACGCCGACCCGGCCTGGCGCGGCGAGGGCGGCCGGCTGCTGGCCGACGGCGCGCTGCGCGAGCTGCGCGCCGCCGCCCCGGGCAGCGACCACCAGCTGGCCTGGGCCCGGTTCCTGGCGCAGACCGCCAACGGCTCCGAGCACCTCGGCCTGGTCCGCGGCCTGCTGGCCGGCACCGCCCGGATCGACGGCCTGGACGTCGACCAGGAGCTGCGCTGGTCGCTCTGGCTGACGCTGGCCGCGGCCGGCCAGGCCTCCGACGAGGAGCTGGCCGGGGAGCTGGCGGCCGACAACACCGCCAGCGGCAAGCGCCAGTACACCCAGGCGCTGGCCGCCCGGCCGACGCCCGAGGCCAAGGCCGCCGCCTGGTCCGCGGTGATCGACTCGGAGGAGCTGCCCAACGCGCTGGTCGAGGCGAACATCGCCGGTTTCGCGCTGCCCGCCCACCGCGATCTGACCGCGCTCTACGCCGCGCCCTACTTCAAGCTGCTGGAGCGGGTCTGGGCCGACCGGACCATCGAGATCGCGATGCGGATCGTCGGCGGCTTCTTCCCGCGGGCCCAGATCAGCGAGCAGACCCTGGCCGAGGCGGACGCCTGGCTGGACGGCAACCGGGGCGCCGCGCCCGCGCTGCGCCGGCTGGTGCTGGAGTGCCGCGACGACCTGGCCCGGGCGCTGCGGGCGCAGGCCTGCGACCGCGCCTGAGTCCGGCGCGGCACGGCACCACGGCACCACGGCACGGCGCACCACCCGAAGGGCCCGCCGCGAGCGATCGCGGCGGGCCCTTCGGGCGTTCCGGTCGGCCCCACAGGTCGGCCGGATCCGGTCGGCCGACTCCGATCAGCCGACTCCGGTCAGCCGCGCTGGAGGCCGCGGTCCAGGGCGGCGAGCGCGCTGCCCTTGGCGTCGTCGCCGTCCAGCGACCAGACCATCACACCGGCCAGGTCGTTCCAGCGGGTGTAGCGGGCCTTCTGGGTGAGCACCTCGGCGTTGTCGTAGCTGTAGAAGCTGGTGCCGTCGTACTTCCAGGACGCGCCGTGGTCGCGGTCGGTGTAGACCTTGCCGGGCAGCTTGGAGATCTCGTTGTAGGTGAAGTCGGCCGTGGCCTTGGCGGCCGGCTGGTACAGGCCGTTGCTGCCGCCTGCCTGCACCCCGGTCCAGCCGTGGGCGTAGAACGGCACGCCGAGGACGGTCTTGGAGCCCGGCAGGCCGTGCTGGGCGTAGAAGTCGACCGCCCGGTCGGCGCTGCGCTGCAGCGGCGACGGGTCCTTCGGGTCCGAGTAGAGGTTGGCGTGGTGGGCGGTCGGGCCGGCGCCCTCCCACGGGCCGTGCAGGTCGTAGGTCATCAGGTTGAGCCAGTCGATCGAGCGCGAGAGCGTGGGCAGCTCCAGCCGGGCGGCGACGGTCTCGTTGGCGGCGACGGCCGCGGTCAGCAGGTAGTGCGGGCCCTTGCGGCCGCTGAGCTGGTCCAGCTGGCGGCGGAACTCCTGGACCAGCAGGGTGAAGTTGCGGCCGTCCTCGGGGCGCACGACGTTGCCGCCGTCACCGCCACCGCCCGGGTACTCCCAGTCCAGGTCGATGCCGTCGAAGACCCCGGCGGCGACGCCCTTGCCTCCCTCGGCGGTGCCGAGCTGGGGCAGGTTGCCCTTGATGTACAGGTCGATGCAGGAGGAGACGAACCGCTTGCGGGACTCCTCGGTCGCGGCGGCGTCCGAGAAGTACTTGGACCAGCTCCACCCGCCGAGCGAGATCACGGTCTTCAGCTGCGGGTTCTCGGCCTTGAGCTTGCGCAGCTGGTTGAAGTGGCCCTTGAGCTTCTGGTCGGCGCGGTCGGCCACGCCGTCCACCGACTCGGCGGCGCTGAACGGGCGCTGGTAGTCGTTCAGGGCGTCGCCCTGGCCGGACTCGTTGGTCTCGAAGCAGGTGCCCTCAGCGGAGACGTTGCCGAAGGCGTAGTTGATGACGGTGAGCTTCCCGGCCTGACCGGACTCCTGCACCCGCTTCGCGGAGCTGTCGGCGCCCCACTGGGTGAAGTAGCCGACCCGCTGCCCCTTCAGCTTCGGGCCGTGGTCGCGGTCGTGGGCCTGGGCCGTGGGGGCGGCGAGGGCGGCGGCCACCGTGGCGGCGGCGATGAGGGCGGCGGTACGACTGAACATGCGCATGGGAGAAGACCTGCGGCTTTCTCTGATTCAGCGTCAAATGGTCTGGACCAAGCTGAGACAGAGGTTTAGTCCATTTGTTCCGGACACACAAGAGGCCGGACCGCGTGGACGCGATCCGGCCTCTTGTCGACCTCGTGTGTGCAGCGGCCTGACCAGCCGCTACGGTCAGCCGATCAGGCTGCGCAGCACGTACTGCAGGATGCCGCCGTTGCGGTAGTAGTCCGCCTCACCGGGGGTGTCGATGCGCACGACCGCGTCGAACTCGACGTCACCGGCCTTGACCTTGACGGTCTTCGGGGTGCGGCCCTCGTTGAGCTCGGTCACGCCGGTGAAGGAGAAGGTCTCCTCGCCGGTCAGGCCGAGGGAGTCGGCGGTCTGGCCCTCGGGGTACTGCAGCGGCAGGACGCCCATGCCGATCAGGTTCGAGCGGTGGATGCGCTCGTAGGACTCGGCGATGACGGCCTTGACGCCGAGCAGCGCGGTGCCCTTGGCGGCCCAGTCGCGGGACGAGCCGGAGCCGTACTCCTTGCCCGCCAGGACGACCAGCGGGGTGCCGGCGGCCTGGTAGTTCTGCGAGGCGTCGTAGATGAACGACACCGGCGCGTCGGCCTGGGTGAAGTCGCGGGTGTAGCCGCCCTCGGTGCCCGGCGCGATCTGGTTGCGCAGGCGGATGTTGGCGAAGGTGCCGCGGATCATCACCTCGTGGTTGCCACGGCGCGAGCCGTACGAGTTGAAGTCGCGCTTCTCCACGCCGTTGGCGGTCAGGTACTGCGCCGCCGGGGTGCCGGGCTTGATGTTGCCGGCCGGGGAGATGTGGTCGGTGGTGACCGAGTCGCCCAGCTTGGCCAGGACGCGGGCGCCGGCGATGTCGTTCACCGGGCTCGGGGTCTTGGCCATGCCCTCGAAGTACGGGGGCTTGCGGACGTAGGTGGACTCGGCGTCCCACTCGAAGGTGTTGCCGGTCGGGACCGGGAGCGACTGCCAGCGGTGGTCGCCGGCGAAGACGTCCTGGTAGCCCTTGTCGAACATGGCCTCGTCGATGGAGCCGGCGACGGTGTCGGCGACCTCCTGCTCGGACGGCCAGATGTCGGCGAGGAAGACGTCGTTGCCGTCGGCGTCCTGGCCCAGGGCGTCACGGGTGATGTCGATGTTCATGTTGCCGGCGAGGGCGTAGGCGACCACCAGCGGCGGGGAGGCCAGGTAGTTCATCTTGACGTCCGGGTTGATCCGGCCCTCGAAGTTGCGGTTGCCGGAGAGCACCGAGACGACCGCCAGGTCGGACTCGTTGACGGCGGCCGAGACCTCCTCGGGCAGCGGGCCCGAGTTGCCGATGCAGGTGACGCAGCCGTAGCCGACCAGGTTGAAGCCCAGCTTCTCCATGTACGGGAGCAGGCCGGCCTTCTCGTAGTAGTCCATGACGACCTTGGACCCGGGGGCCAGGGTGGTCTTGACCCAGGGCTTGACGGTCAGGCCCTTCTCCACGGCCTTCTTCGCCAGCAGGGCGGCGCCCAGCATGACGGAGGGGTTGGAGGTGTTGGTGCAGGAGGTGATCGAGGCGATCACGACCGCGCCGTTGTCGATCTCGTAGGTCGAGCCGTCGGGGGCGGTCACCGCGGTCGGCTTCGAGGCCTCGGCCGAGTAGGTCGGCAGCGCCTCGGCGAACTTGGTGGCGGCCTCGGCCAGGATCACGCGGTCCTGCGGGCGCTTCGGGCCGGAGATCGACGGGACGACGGTGGAGACGTCCAGCTCGAGGTACTCGGAGTAGACCGGCTCGACCGACGGGTCGTGCCAGAGGCCCTGCTCCTTGGCGTACGCCTCGACCAGGGCGAGCTGCTGCGCGTCGCGGCCGGTGAGCTTCAGGTAGTTGATGGTCTCGGCGTCGATCGGGAAGATCGCACAGGTCGAGCCGAACTCCGGCGACATGTTGCCGATGGTGGCGCGGTTGGCCAGCGGGATCGCGGTGACGCCCTCGCCGTAGAACTCGACGAACTTGCCGACCACACCGTGCTTGCGCAGCATCTCGGTGATGGTGAGCACCAGGTCGGTGGCGGTGGTGCCGGCCGGCAGCTGGCCGTTGAGCTTGAAGCCAACCACGCGCGGGATCAGCATGGAGACCGGCTGGCCGAGCATCGCGGCCTCGGCCTCGATGCCGCCGACGCCCCAGCCCAGCACGCCCAGGCCGTTGACCATGGTGGTGTGCGAGTCGGTGCCGACGCAGGTGTCGGGGTACGCCTGGCCGCCCCGGACCATGACGGTGCGGGCCAGGTGCTCGATGTTCACCTGGTGGACGATGCCGGTGCCCGGCGGGACGACCTTGAACTCGTCGAACGCGGTCTGGCCCCAGCGCAGGAACTGGTAGCGCTCCTTGTTGCGGCCGTACTCGATCTCGACGTTCTGGACGAAGGCGTCCGGGGTGCCGAACTTGTCGGCGATGACGGAGTGATCGATGACCAGCTCGGCCGGGGCCAGCGGGTTGATCTTCGCCGGGTCGCCGCCCAGCTCCTTGACGGCCTCACGCATGGTGGCGAGGTCGACCACGCACGGCACGCCGGTGAAGTCCTGCATGATCACGCGGGCCGGCGTGAACTGGATCTCCTGGCTCGGCTGGGCGTCGGCGTCCCAGTTGCCGAGGGCCCGGATGTGGTCGGCGGTGATGTTCGCGCCGTCCTCCGTGCGGAGCAGGTTCTCCAGCAGCACCTTGAGGCTGTACGGCAGCCGCTCGGAACCCTCGACGGCGGAGAGCTTGAAGATCTCGTACGACTCGTCGCCCACCTGCAGCGAGCTGCGGGCGTCGAAGCTGTTCGCGGACACGACTGACTCCTTCTAGGTGCTTCGTGCGGTATGCCGGCCGCCACGGTGGTAAGGTCAGCCTTACTTAGGTTGACCTTGCCCGCATCGCCGGTGAGCGCCTCTCGGCAAGTATCTTGATGTCGAGATATATCGTAAGGGGCAGTTATCTCGATGTCGAGATAAACCATAGTGCATGCCCACGCGTTCACCACCGCAGGCATGCCCCGGGCTGATCCTTCCCCGTCAGCCCACCTCTTGCCTACTGCCTTCCTACCGCGCGCGCGACCCGCGCACCGTCGCCGGGGCCGCCGAGGGGGCCGCCGGGTACGGTGACCGGGGAGTTCGACACTGTTCGACACTGGACGAGGCCGGGGGCCGACTGATGATCGTGGTGGACGCGTCCGCGCTGGTACTGGCGCTGGCGGACGAGGGCGAGCGGGGGATCGCGGCCCGGGCCGAACTCGCGGCGGGCGGCGAGTGGGTGGCCCCCGAGCACGTCGTGATCGAGGTGATGCAGTCGCTGCGCGGCCTCTACCTCGCGAAGGAGCTCACCGCCGAGCGGGTCGGCGAGCTCGCGGCCGAGCTGCCCGGGCTGGCCGTCCGGAAGGTCGAGATCGCCCCGCTGCTCGGCCGGATCTGGGAGCTGAAGGACAACCTCACCCCGGACGACGCCGCGTACGTCGCCGTGGCCGAGCAGTACGGGGTGCCGCTGGTGACGGCGGACCTGCGGCTGATGCGGGCCAGCGGACCGCGCTGCGAGATCCGGGGGATCCGCCGCTCCGCCGACTGAGGCGCGGGGCGGGGCCGGGGGCGGGGCCCGGGCACGGGCGCGGACCGGGTGGGCTCCGGGTGCCCGCGGGGGTGTCCGTTCGGTGCGGGCGGCCGTTGAGCACGGCGTCCGCCCCACCGTCTCCGGAAGGCCCCCGATGCCCGCTCCGTTCGCCGCCGCCCTGCTCCCGCTCGCCCTGCTGGCGCCCGCCGCCTCCCCGGCCTCCCCGGTCTCGGTGGTCTCCCCGGTCTCCGTGGTCGAGGCGGACTTCGACCCGGCGACGGCCTTCGTCCCGCCGACCGCCGTCAGCTACGCGACCGACCTCGTCCCCTACGGCTCGCACGTCCGCGTGGTGGTCGACCGCTCGGCGGCCGGGCGGACGGTGCTGACGCTGTCCGTGACCGGCCTGGCGCCGGGGCACGAGTTCCCCGCCCACCTGCACACCGGCCCGTGCGGGGCCGATCCCGCCGCCTCCGGTCCGCACTACCAGGACGCCGTGGACCCGGTGCGGCCGTCCACCGACCCGGCGTACGCCAACGACCGCAACGAGCTGCGGCTGGCGCTGCGGACGGACGGGCGGGGCGACGGTACGACGGGGGCCTCGGTGGCCTGGCAGCCCCGGCCGGGCGAGGCCCGTTCGCTGGTGCTGCACGCGGGCACCCCGGCCGGCCCGCACGCCGCGGGCGATCGGGTGGCCTGCGTGAACCTCTCCGAGTAGGCCCCGGCTACGACCCGAGGGTGGCGACCAGGACGGCCTTGATGGTGTGCAGGCGGTTCTCCGCCTGGTCGAACACGATGGAGTGCTCCGACTCGAAGAGCTCGTCGGTGCACTCCAGCTCGGTCATCCCGGTCAGCTCGTGCATCTGCCGGCCGACCACCGTGCCGAGGTCGTGGAAGGCCGGCAGGCAGTGCAGGAACCGCACGGCCGGGTTGCCGGTGGCCCGGACCGTGTCCATCGAGACCTGGTAGGGCCTGAGCAGCGCGATCCGCTCGGCCCAGACCTCCTTGGGCTCGCCCATCGAGACCCAGACGTCGGTGTAGAGGAAGTCCGCGCCGGCCACGCCCTCGTCGACGTCCTCGGTGAGGGTGATCCGGGCGCCGGTGGTCCCGGCGAGCGCCTCGGCGGCCTTGCGGACCTCCTCGGCGGGCCAGAGCGAGCGGGGCGCGACGATCCGGACGTCCATCCCGAGCAGCGCGCCGGTGACGAGCAGGGAGTTGCCCATGTTGAAGCGGGCGTCGCCGAGGTAGACGAGGGTCACCTCGTCGAGCGGCTTGGCGGTGTGCTCCTTGATCGTCAGCACGTCGGCGAGCAGCTGGGTCGGGTGCCACTCCTCGGTGAGGCCGTTCCAGACCGGGACGCCCGCGTACGCGGCCAGCTCCTCGACCACCTCCTGGCCGTGGCCCCGGTACTCGATACCGTCGAACATCCGGCCCAGCACCCGCGCGGTGTCCTTGATCGACTCCTTGTGGCCGATCTGCGAGCCCGACGGGTCGAGGTAGGTGGTGGCGGCGCCCTGGTCGTGGGCGGCGACCTCGAAGGCGCAACGCGTCCGGGTGGAGGTCTTCTCGAAGATCAGCGCGATGTTCTTTCCCCGTAGCCGGGGCTGCTCGGTGCCCGCGTACTTCGCCGCCTTGAGCTCGGCGGCGAGGTCCACCAGGAAACGGAACTCCTGGGGCGTGAAGTCGAGCTCCTTGAGGAAGTGCCTGTTCCGGAGGTTGAAAGCCATGCCGGGCTCCTGAGTGGTGACGCGGGTTCGTGAACTGAAGCGGCAATTGTATACGACACTCGGAATTTCTATGCAGCTATCGGGAAGACGGGAACCCAACAGGCCCCGCAGGGCGACTGCGGGGCCTGTTCCTCCCGGGCGCGGCCGGGCCGCCCTCCGTGTGCGGGGCGGGCGGCCGGGGCCGCTACAGCCGGGGGTCGACCGGCTCGGACTCCAGCGCGAGCACGGCGAACACCGGCTCGTGCACCCGCCACAGCGGCTCGCCGGCCGCCAGGCGGTCCAGCGCCTCCAGGCCGAGCGCGTACTCGCGCAGCGCCAGCGAGCGCTTGTGTCCGAGGAAGCGCTGGCGCAGCTGGTCCAGGTACTCGGTGTAGTCCGGACCGTAGATGATCCGCAGGTACTCCCGGCCGCGGACCTTCACCCCGGGCTGGACCAGCCCGCCGGGCCGCCCCTCCCCGGCCTTGCCCCGGACCAGCGAGGCGAGCGGCTTGACCACCATGCCCTCGCCGCCGGCCGCCGTCAGCTCCTCCCACCAGGCGACGCCCGCCGCGATGGACGCCTCGTCGGCGGTGTCGACCAGCAGCCGGCCGGTGCCGTGCAGGATCGGGGCCTGCGGATCGTCCGCCGCGACCAGCCGGTCGATCCACCCCAGGTGCACGTCGTGCGGGCGCACCGCGAGGTTCGCCCCCTCGGCGGCCAGCACCTGGAACGGCGCCAGACGGATGCCGGACAGCCCCTCGGTCGGCCAGCAGTAGCGCCGGTACGCCTCGGTGAAGGCCTGTGCGTCGGCGGCGCGCTGCCGCTGGCGGGCGGTCAGGTCCGCGAGGTCCAGCCCGCGGCCGGCCGCCTGCTCCAGCGCCGACAGCACCTCGGGCAGGGCGGCGCCCGCCGCCGCGCCGACCGCCGCGTACTGGCGGCGCAGCAGCTCGGCGGCCTTCAGCGACCACGGCATCAGCTCGGCGTCCAGCAGCAGCCAGCCGGTGCCCAGCTCCTCGAACAGCCCGGACCGCTCGGCGGCGGCCCGCAGCCGGTCCAGGACCGCGGCGGTGAGGGCGTCGTCGCCGAGGAACGCCCGGCCCGTCCTGGTCCAGATCGCGCCCGGCCCGGCGATGCCGAACCGCTTCTCCAGCGCCCCGTCGCCCCGGGCGACCAGCACCACCGCGCGGGAGCCCATGTGCTTCTCCTCGCAGAGGACCTGCCGCACGCCGTCCTCGCGGTAGGCGAAGAAGGCCTCCTCGGGGTGTTCGAGGTAGCCCGGACGGCGCGAGGTCGCGCTCGGCGCCATCGTCGGCGGCAGGTAGGCGAGCAGTCGCGGGTCGATCGCGAACCGGCTCATCACCTCCAGCGCGGCGGCCGCGTTCTCCTCCCGGACCGCCACCCGCCCGTGCAGCGCCGTCTCGACCACCCGGCGGCCGGCCACGTCGGCGAGGTCCAGCGGACGGCCCTCGCGGGAGCCCGGCGCGTCCGTGGTCATCGGGCGCACCGGCGCGTACCACTCCTGCTCCGCCTCGACGCTCACCAGCTCGCGCTCCGGGTAGCGCAGGGCGGTCAGGCTGCCGCCGAAGACGCAGCCGGTGTCCAGGCAGATGGTGTTGTTCAGGAAGCTCGCCACCGGCACCGGCGTGTGGCCGTAGACCACCAGCGCCCTGCCCCGGTACTCCTCCGCCCACGGGTAGCGCACCGGCAGGCCGTACTCGTCGGTCTCGCCGGTGGTGTCGCCGTACAGCGCGTGCGAGCGGACCCGGCCGGAGGCCCGGCCGTGGTACTTCTCCGGCAGGCCGGCGTGGCAGACCACCAGGGCGCCGCCGTCCAGCAGGTAGTGGCTGACCAGTCCGCGCATGAACGCCCGGACCTCGGCGCGGAACTCCTCCGGCTCCCCCGCCAGCTGGTCCAGCGACTCCTGGAGACCGTGCGAGACGGTGACCTTCCTGCCGTCCATCGCCCGGCCGAGCTTGTTCTCGTGGTTGCCCGGCACGCAGACGGCGTGGCCGGCTGCGACCATGCCCATCACCAGGCGCAGCACACCGGGCGTGTCCGGACCGCGGTCGACCAGGTCGCCGACGAAGACGGCCGTGCGGCCCTGCGGGTGCGCGGCGTCGACCGCCCGGCCCTCGGCGTCCCGGGTCAGGCCGTAGCCGAGGCGGGTGAGCAGGGTCTCCAGCTCGGAGCGGCAGCCGTGGATGTCACCGACGATGTCGAACGGGCCGGTCAGGTGGCGCAGGTCGTTGAACCGCTTCTCCGGCACGATCTCGGCGGCCGTCACCTCCGCCTCGCCGCGCAGGACGTGCACCTTGCGGAAGCCCTCGCGCTCCAGGCCGCGCAGCGAGCGGCGCAGCTCCCGGTGCTGGCGGGGGATCACGTGCGGCGGCAGCTGGCGGTCGGGGCGGGTCCGGTTGCGCTCGGCGCAGACGCCCGGCGGGACGTCCAGCACGATCGCGATCGGCAGCACGTCGTGGTCGCGGGCGATCCGGACGAGCTGCTTGCGGGCCTCCGGCTGGACGTTGGTGGCGTCCACCACGGTCAGCCGGCCGGCGGCCAGGCGCATGCCGACGATGTGGTGCAGCAGCGCGAAGGCCTCGGTGGAGGCCGACTGGTCGTTCTCGTCGTCGGCCACCAGGCCCCGGCAGAAGTCGGAGGAGATCACCTGGGTGGGCAGGAAGTGCTTGCGGGCGAAGCTGGACTTGCCCGCGCCGCTGGTGCCGATCAGGACGACGAGGGAGACGTCGGTGACCGGGAGGCGGCGGGGCTTGCCGGGGGTGGGCTCGGCCTCGATGGGCGCGGCCTCGGCGGGGGTGAGCCCGGCCTCGGTCGGCGCGGCCTCGGCGGGCGCGGGCTCGATGGGCGCGGCCTCGGTCGGCGCGGGCTCGGTCGGCTGCAGGGGCTGTGCGTCGTCGGTCATCGGGTCTCGCCCCCTTCGGGCGTGGTGGTGGCGGTGGTGCTCACGGTGGTGGTCGTGGTCGCGTTCGTCGCGGCCGTGGTCGTCGGCTCGGGCGGTGTCCCGATCCGGAACAGCGCGAGCTGGGTCGGTGCGCCCACCTCGGGATCCTCCGGCCCGACAGGGCGCAGGACGACGGTGTAGCCGTACACCGCCGCCACCCGCTCGGCCCAGGACCGGAACTGCGCGCGGTCCCACTCGAACCGGTGGTCGGCGTGCCGGACATGACCGGCCGGCAGGCTCTCCCAGCGGACGTTGTACTCGACGTTCGGCGTGGTCACGACGACCGCCGCCGGGCGCGCGACGCCGAGGACGGCGTACTCCAGGGCGGGCAGCCGGGGCAGGTCGACATGCTCGATGACCTCGCAGAGCACCGCCGCGTCAAAGCCCTTCAGCCGTGCGTCGGTGTACGTCAGGGCCCCCTGGACCAGCTCGACCCGGGCCGCCTGGCGCTCCGACATCCGCTCCAGCCGCAGCCTGCGCGCGGCCGCCGACAGCGCCCGCGCCGACACGTCCACGCCCAGCACCTCGGTGAACCGGGGGTCCTTGAGGAGTGCTCCGATCAGCTCGCCCTGCCCGCAGCCGAGGTCGGCCACCCGGGCCGCCCCGACCTCGCGCAGGGCGTCGAGGATCGCCGCCCTGCGCTGCTCCGCGAGCGGGACGTTCTTCTCCGCGCCGTTCTCCGCGAGCGCTTCTCCTGCGACTGCGGCTCCCGTGGCGGCCACTCCCGCGGCGGCCTCGCCAGCGGCCGCCGGCACCGGCTGCCCGGCTTCGCCGGCCTCGGCCTCGGCCGTGTCGTCGACCGCGTTGTCGATCTCCTCGACCTCGCGGTCGTCGGCCTCCGCCAGCCGGGCCAGCTCCAGGCGCTCGATCGCCCGTCGGGTGAGCGCCCAGCGCCGGGACAGGTAGCGGCGCGCGATCAGCGCCTGCTCGGGGTGGTCGGCGAGCCAGCCCTGCCCGGCCGCGAGCAGCTTGTCCACCTCGTCCGGGGCGACCCAGTAGTGCTTGGCGCCGTCGAGCACCGGCAGCAGCACGTACAGCTGCTGGAGCGCGTCGGCCAGGCGCAGCGTCGCCGCGGTCAGCTCGATCCGGACGTAGCGCGACTCGCCCCACTCGGGGAAGGCCTCGTCCAGGGGGATCGCCGTCGCCTCGACCTGCCAGCCCAGCGGCTCGAACAGCCGGCGGACCATCGCGGTGCCGCCGCCCTCGCCCGCGCCGTTCGCGGGCACGGCGGGCAGCGAGATCCGCAGCGGCCGGGCCTGCTCGGCCAGACCGGGCCGCCCCTCGCAGACACCCTTCATCGCCGACCGGAACACCGTCCGCAGCGCCACCGCGAGCAGCGAGGACGCCGCGTAGGGGCGGTCGTTGACGTACTGGGCGAGCGCGAAGTCGGGCGAGCCGCCGCGGCCCTTGCCCCGGCCCCGGCGGACCAGTGCGATCGGGTCGATGTCCAGGAGCAGGGCCGCCGTGCAGAGCTCGTCGCCCGCAGCGGGGTAGAAGACGTGGGCCTCGCCGTGCGACGTGCCGAACCGTTGGACCTTGTCCGGGTGTTTGTGCAGCAGGAAGCCGAGGTCGGTGGCAGGGCTCTCGGCCGTGCCCGTGGTGGAGATCGAGATGAACACCCGTCCGAGTATTGCCGAGCATCCACCCCCTGAGCACCGGGTTTTACCCCTGCCCGGGCATCTCCCCGACGGCCGTCCCGACACCGCCCGCGACCCCGGCCGTCGCCCCGCGCCACCGCGGCCCGGCCGTGTCCGCACGGTGAGCGTGTTCGGCACCGGCCGCCCGTATTCGTTAACGTGCACGATGTGACTGCTGAATCCACCTCCCTCGCAAGCGGCGCCGTCGCCGCCGGTCTGGCCACCATCGCCGCCGACGGCACCGTCCTCGACACCTGGTACCCCGCCCCCGCGCTGGCCGCCGCGCCCGGCCCGGCCGGCACCGTCCGCCTGACCACCGAGCAGGCCGAGGCCGAACTGGGCGCCGGCGCGGCCGAGGCGCTGCGCGCCGACGCACGCCGCGGCGTCGAGGTGGTCGCCGTGCGCACCACCATCGCCTCGCTGGACGAGAAGCCGATCGACGCGCACGACGCCTACCTGCGGCTGCACCTGCTGAGCCACCGCCTGGTGAAGCCGCACGGCCAGAACCTGGACGGCCTCTTCGGTCTGCTCGCCAACGTGGCGTGGACCAGCATCGGCCCGGTGCAGGTGGACAAGGTCGAGCAGGCCCGTCTCGCCGTCCGCGCCCAGGGCGGCCAGCTCGCCGTCTACGGGATCGACAAGTTCCCGCGGATGACCGACTACGTCGCGCCGTCGGGCGTGCGCATCGCCCACGCGGACCGCGTCCGGCTCGGCGCCCACCTGGCCGCCGGCACCACCGTGATGCACGAGGGCTTCGTCAACTTCAACGCCGGCACCCTGGGCACCTCCATGGTCGAGGGCCGGATCAGCGCGGGCGTCGTGGTCGGCGACCACAGCGACATCGGCGGCGGCGCCTCGATCATGGGCACCCTGTCCGGCGGCGGCAAGCAGGTCGTCGCGGTCGGCGAGCGCTGCCTGCTCGGTGCCAACGCGGGTATCGGCATCTCGCTGGGCAGCGACTGCGTGGTCGAGGCCGGCCTCTACGTCACCGCCGGCACCCGGGTGACCACCCCGGACGGCAAGGTGGCCAAGGCGGTCGAGCTGTCCGGCCAGGACAACCTGCTGTTCCGCCGCAACTCCCAGACCGGCGCCGTCGAGGTCATCGCCCGCTCCGGCTCCTGGGGCGGCCTGAACGCCGAGCTGCACGCCCACAACTGACCTCCTCCCTCTTCCGGGGTCTCGGGCCCCCGGCGCCGCTGCTGCGGTGCCGGGGGCCTTCGGGTTTCCCTGGCGGTTGTCTTCCCCGCGGTTGTTCTTCTCGGTTGCTCTTCTTCGGGGCCCCTCCCCCACCCCTCCCCGCCCTCCCTCGCCCCTGAACTCCGGAACCCGTCCCCGGGGTGGCTGCCCGGTGCCAGGGCAGCCCCGGCACCGGGCAGCCGGGCGCACTCCCGCCACTCGCGGGCCCACCGGGCGACGCCTGCCACTCGCGCAGCCGCCAGCGGCCGACCTCCCGTGACGCCCTCGGCGGTGAGCGCTCATCACCGAGGACACCACGCGCAGACCGCGTTTCTCCCCGGGCACAGCTCCCCTCCGGCCCGCCCGGGACCTTCCCGCCCGAGACCTGCCGGCAAAGGGGCCTGCCCGCCAAGGGACCTGCCCGCCCTGGACCTGCCCGCCCTGGACCTGCCCGCCCTGGACCTGCCCGCCCGATCGACCGGACGGGTCCTAGCCGAGGCGGCCCGCGGGCGGCAAGCCAAGGTCACCCGGGAGGCTTACCTCCCAACGGAGTTGGACCGCATCGGGTGGTGGCCGGTGACCCGGTATCGGGCGGTTCGTTGGTTGCAAGGGCGAGGGCTCCTGCCCCGGCGGCGAAGTCCACGCGCCGAGCCGCCGCCAGCCGTTTCACACCGCACCACCGATCCGAAGAGGTTCCCTCATGTCCGAAGCCTGGTCCGCGGCATCCGTCGCGCCACAGCATCCGGCCGTCGACGCGTCGGCGGCGCCGGCCACTCCGAAGAGCCTGCTGGAGCAGCTGCAGGAACTGCTCGCCTCGGTGACCGCGGACCTCGCGGAGCTGCAGTCGTCCGGCGTCCGGGGCCCCGGCGGCGCGGACGCCTGGGCGGACGGCGGGTCAAGCCTCAGCACCAGTAACGGCGTCTCCCGCTCCGACGGCTGAGGTACAGACGGCTGAGGCACCGGCGGCGGAGGGTCGGCCATCGCGGGCTCCGCCGGAGTCCGGTCGCACTCCTCCGCCTCCCCCCGCACGGCCTGGTGCAGCCGGGCGACCAGCGCCTGGCACTCGGCACCCGCGTCGACCCCGTCGATGCACGTCCAGTACAGGCTCTCCGTCTCCGCCCCACACGCCAGCACCACCAGCGTCTCGGCGACGTCCCGCAGCAGTCCGCCGAGCTCTGCCAGCATCGGGTCGAGCGCACCGAGCTCGCCGAGCCGGTCGGCCCGCCGACCGCCCAGGCCGAGCGCGGCGCCCGGCTCGGCCGACGGCTGGTCCAGGCACCCCGCCGCGTGGCCGCCCGCCTCGGACAGCTGCTGGCCGAGCCCGGTCAGCTCCCCGTCGTCCAGCTCGGCCAGCCGGGCGCCCACCGCCTCGGTGAGCAGCGCGGCCTGCCGCGCCTCGGCCACCACGTCCGGGACGTTCCTGGCCTCGGCCAGGGCGTGCCGGGCCGTCTTGATCAGTCGCAGCGCCTCCATGGCCGCCACCCCTTTCGCTCGTGAACACTCCGACCGCGACCACCGCACGACCGCGGGTGTCGCGGTCGGGTGGTCACGGCGAAAGCGTGCACGGAGGCCGGGATCGGCGCAGCCGCCTCGTCAGAAGCTGTGGACAACCCCCGGGGTGTGGATAACTTCCGTCCCTCACACGGGTTGATCACCCACGTCAGGCTTGACGTCACGCGCGGCTCCGGGCACCGGGAAGCGCAGTTCGTTCCGCTCGATCTTGGCCGCCAGCGCCGCCAGGGGGTCCACGCCCACCGCCGTGCAGAACTGCACCAAGTACGCGAGTACGTCGGCCACCTCGTCGCGCACCCGGTGTGCGCTGTCCGGATCGGACATCACCGAGGCGGCCTGCTCGGGTGTGAGCCACTGGAAGATCTCCAGCAGTTCGCCGGCCTCCACGCTCAGCGCCGCGGCCAGGTTCTTCGGCGTGTGGAAGGGCCCCCAGTCCCGGGCGGCGGCGAACTGCGCCAACCGCTCCCGCAGGCTCTCCAACGTGGGTCCCGCAGCCTCCCCCGACCGCGCGCCCTCCCCCGGCAGCGCCCCTGCGGCCGACGGCTCCGTCACTCGTTCGCTCATCCGTCCAGGTCTACCTCATCCGCGCCCGGGCCCGCGCCCTCCCCCTCCCCCGCGCCGCCCGCCCCGCGCACCGCCTGCGCCGGCACCCGGGCCGTCTCGGTCCGCAGCACGGTGTGCCCGGACCCGGGATCGCGCCGGCACTCGACCAGCGCCACCCCCGGCGGCAGCTCCCCCGGCCCGCCGAGCGCCTCACGGGCCGCGGCCGGCTCCTGGAGCGCCGCCAGGACCCTCAGCTGGTTGCGCCCGGACATCTCGCGCGCCAGCCGCAGCAGCGAGGCGGCCTGCTCGGTGCCGAGCCCGGCGCCGAGGTCCTCGGCGAGCACGGTGAGCTGCCGGTGCGCCCAGGGCACCTCGGCGGCCGCGTCCACGTCGAGCACCCCGGCACCGGTGAGCAGCACCGCGGCGAACGCGAGGTGGCGCAGCATGCCGTCGGAGGCCTGGTCGGCGCCGGTGCGGCCGAGCACGCCCTCGTCGAACACGGCCAGGACCCGTTCCTGGGCTCCGTCGCCCCGGCGGGCGAGGTCGAGCCCGAGCAGCGGGTGCGGCGCGGCCGACTGGACGACCCGCAGGAGCTGGCCGTAGCGGCGGGCGCACTCGCCGGCGAGGCGGGCGATCACGGCGGAGATGTTGGCGGCACTGCTGACCAGTCGGGCCTGCGGGTCGGGCCGGGCCCAGTCCCGCATCAGGGCGGGCACGGGGTGGACGGGGAAGACCTCGCGCAGCGCGGTGAGCAGTTGTTCGGCGGCGGCCAGCACCGTGCGTTCGCCGGTCGAGGAACCGGCCACCCGCAGCGGGATCTGCGCGGTGACCAGGCCGCCGCTGGGGAAGGGCGCCCGGATGTCGCCCTGGCGGGTGTCGTTGTGCCAGGTGACGTTGATCCGGCGGTGCCGGACGTCCTGTTCGCCGGTCTCGACCAGGGTCCGTCCGTCGAGGGTGAGCCACTCGCGGGCGATCCGGACCGGGCCGTCCGTGCGGATCACCAGTTCCAGCCGGATCGGCCCCTCGCCGGAGCGGACGGTGCAGCCGAGGATCATCGCGTTGCGGCCGTGCGGGACGCAGCCGGCCAGGCCGCCGCGGACGGGGGTGGCCAGCGGGCCGGTCAGTCCGGGCACTCCGTCGAGGGAGTCGGCGATCTCCTCGCCGAGGGCGAGGCGGGAGAGGACGGCCAGCGCGTCGAGGGCGTTGGACTTGCCGACCCCGGCAGGGCCGTGCAGCACGGTGAGGGGCGCGAGCGGCAGGACCGCGCGCCGGTAGGACTTGAACGAGGTGAGCCGGATCTCCTCGACGGTGGGGCGCTTCACGGGCTCCCCGCGCTGCAGGCCGGCTTCGCGCTGCACAGCCGCCTCGTGCTGGACGGCCGACTCCCGCTGAACGGCCGACTCCCGCTGCACGGGCTGGCCGCCCCGTGCGGGCTGCTCACCCGGTCTCCGGAGGGGCTGCTCGCCCCGTCCCGGGGGACGCGGGTCGGGGTGGGCCGGGAGGGTGGGCCGGGCGGCTTCTCGGTTCACCCGTCGGACGTTAGCCGCAGCTCAGGAGGCAGAAACGTGCCTGCTCAGCAGATTCATCCCAACGAGGTCCATGGCCCGGACGACCCGTCAAAGTCACCTGAGCCCCACCTGTCACACCCGCCCCGGCCCGCCCCACTCCGCGCCTCCCCGCTCCCCTCAGCGGCGGTACTCGATGGCGGTATTCAGCGGCGGTACTCGGCGTCAGCGGCGGTACTCGGCGACCGTCACCGAGGCCGTCACCCCCACCGGGTCGGGCAGCGCCCCGAGCCGTTCCTCCAACCGGACCGGGTCGGTGTGCCAGGCGCTGGGGCCCATCCCCACCACGGTCCGGACGTCGGCCGCCGACAGCCGCAGCGGGAACTCGACCTCCCGCCGCCCGACCGGCGTCAGGTACGGGCCGAGCTTCTCGTCGATCCGCCGCTGTTTGTCCTCGTCCACCGAGAGCAGGCCCAGCGCGTCGACGAGTTCCCGCAGGTGGCGAGGGGTCGGCGAGACCAGCAGCAGAGTCCCCCCGGGCCGCAGCACCCGGCGGATCTCCGGGCCGTTGCGCGGCGCGAAGACGTTGAGCATCAGCCCGGCGGAGGCGTCCCGCAGCGGCAGCGGGCGCCAGGCGTCGCAGACCACGGCGCCGATCCGGGGGTGGGCCCGGGCGGCGCGGCGCAGCGCGAACTTGGAGATGTCCAGGGCGGCGCCGGGCCGGCCGGGCAGGGCGTCGAGGACGTGCGCCAGGTAGTGGCCGGTGCCGGCGCCGAGGTCGGCGACCAGGCCTTCGGGGTCGGCGGCCCCGGCGGCGTCGGCGAGGGCCTCGGCGATCGGGCGGTAGTGCCCGGCGGCGAGGAAGTCGCCGCGGGCGGCCACCATCTCGGCGGTGTCGCCGGTGCCGGTGTGCGCGTCACCGGCGAGCAGGCTGACGTAGCCCTGTCTGGCGATGTCGAAGCTGTGGCCGGACGGGCAGCGCAGGGTGCGCCCGTCGGGGGTGAGGGCCTGCGCGCAGTGCGGGCACGCCAGGTAGGGCTCGATGTCCTGCAGCACGGTCCGTCTCTCTCGCGATCCCGGCCGGGGCGGCGGCCGGAAGGGCAAGCCTAACGACCGGCGCTCCGCTGGCCGGGCACCCGGGGAGCGCCGGTCACCCGGAGAGCGCCGGGCACCCGGAGAGCGGCGGGCACGCGGGGAGCGGGGCCGTGGTGGGCCGCGTACAGCGCGAGTGCGGCCAGGGCCTCGGGGGCGCCCGCCTGTCCGCGGATTCCGGGGAAGGCGTTGACATCGACGATCACCGGTTCGGCGGGCCCGTCCAGCAGGTCGACGCCGTACACGTCGAGGCCGAAGACCTCGCCGACCCGCAGGGCCAGGTCGGCCCGCTCGGCGGGCAGCTCCCGGGGGCCGAACGCGTCGGCGCCCGGGGCCGGGGCGACGGCGGCCGCGGCGAGTTCGGAGCGGCGGCGGGCGCAGAACACCTGCCCGGCGATCACCCACAGCTTCTGGTCCCAACCGGTGTTGGCGAGGTAGGGCTGGGCGATCACCGGCTCGTCGGGCCACTGTTCGGCGAGGGCGTGCAGCTGCGCGGCGTCGTCGACCCGGGCGACCAGGTCGTGGCGGCGGCTGTAGCGACTCTTGACGACCAACGGGAAGTCCGGGTCGGGCAGTTGGGCGAGGGTGGCCGCGGTGCGGGTGGCGGCGAACGGCAGTCCGGCCGCCCGGGCCAGTTCGGCCATCCCGGTGCGGTCCTGGCAGAACCCGGTCGCGGCGGCGGAGTTGACCACGGGGGCGCCGCACTCCTCCAGGTGGCGGGCGAGCGCGAGGGCCCGCGGGGTCCGGGCCTTGAGGAGGTAGACGTCGGCGAGCGGGCCGGGGCCGAGCAGTTCGGCGGGCGGGGCGTGGCCGGCGGTGGGGTCGAGGCTCTCCACCCGGTGGTCCGGCGCCAGCAGTTCGGCGGTGGCGGCCAGCAGCGGGTGCCCGGGGTCGGGGGTGAGGAGGCAGATCCTCATATCGAGCCGCCGACGCCCAGGCCACCGATGCCAAGGCCACCGACGCCCAGGCCGCCGTACGCCGCGCCGCCCACCGGGGCCGCATCGCCGTACGCGGGGGCGCCCAGCGGGGCGGCCAGGCCGACGACCGACCCCTGGGCCGGCAGTCGGACGGCTTCCGCGGCGGAGGCCGGCACGGACGCCGGTGCCGAGACCGCCGTCCCGGTCCGGGCCAGCCGCAGCACCGCCCGGGAGACCCGGGCGACCGCGTCCGGCACCTTCCGGAAGCTCGGGAAGTCGTTGATGTCGACCACGACCGGGCCATCCGGGCCGAGCAGCACGTCCACGCCGTACAGGTCGAGGCCGAACACCTCCCCCACCTGGCCGGCGATCCGCGCCACCTCGGCGGGCAGCGGGACCTGCCGCTCGCGCACGCCCTGTCCGGGGTGCAGCGGCGAGCAGCGCTCGGTCGCGTACAGCTCGCCGTCGACGCAGTACACCTTGAGGTCGGTGCCGGAGTTGGGCACGTACGGCTGGGCGATGAGCAGGCCCTCGCCGGCCAGTTCGGGGCCGAGTTCGGCGAGGTGCTCGGGGGTCGGCACCAGCCGTACCGCCCGGCCGGAGCTGCCGTCGGCGGGCTTGACCACCAGCGGGTACTCGGACCGGGGGATCTCCGCGAGCCGCTCCCAGCGGGCGGCCGCGTAGGTCACCGGGACGGGCAGGCCGCGGGTGCGGGCGATCACCGAGGCGAGCGCCTTGTCCCGGACGCCGCGGATCGAGCGGACGTCGTTGACGGTGGTGAGGCCGACGGCGGCGGCCGCCTCCAGCAGGGTCAGGCCCGGCCCGCCGGAGACGGTCTTGAGCACCCAGGCGTCGTGGCTGCCCGCCCGGACCGCCTCGGAGATCGCCATCAGCGAGTTGCCGGGGCGCAGGACGTCCACCCGGTGCCCCCACGCGGTGAGCTGGCGTACGACGTCGAGCGGCATGCCGTCGTGCCGGTAGTGCTCCTCGACCAGAAAGCAGAGCCTCATGAGCCTGTCATCCCCCTCGCCTCGCCCAGCGCGGACGTCCGCCGTTCCCGCCCGGCAGAGCTGTAAAGGCCCCAGGATGCCACGCGGCCTGCACGCAAGATCGCCCGGCCTGTAAGCATTCGGCAACAATCGGTCCGAAATGCCCGGGCCCGGGCGGCCTGCGCCGCGCCGGGGGGCCGGTCCGCGCACCGGCCGCCCGGGCCCGGCCGCCCCCCACCGGCCCGTACAAAACGCTGGCAGGACCGCGCCCGCCCTGCTTGGATGCACGGCGTGACTTCCGTTGATCTTGATCCCGCCCACCGCCCGCTGCTCGAGGAGATCGAGCGCTACTACGACGCCGTGCCGCGCACCGCCGCCCGTGTCGAGGACTTCGGTCCGCTCAGCCTGTTCGTCCGGGACGGCGAGGGCTGGCCGTACTACGCCCGGCCCGCGCTGGGCCACGGCGGTCCGGCCGCCACCGCCGAGGACGTCCGCCGGGTGCTGGCCCGTCAGCGCGAGCTGGGGGTGCCGGAGGCCTTCGAGTGGGTGGCCGAGCACGACCCGCTGCTGCGCGCGGCGGTGGAGGAGGCCGGACTGGTGGTGCACGAGCACCCGCTGCTGGTGCTCGGCCCGGACGACGCGTCGGACGCCCCGGCGCCGGCCGTGGCCGAGGGCGTGTCGGTGCGGGTCCTGGCCGCCGACGACCCGGACCTGGCGAGCGCCGCGACCGTCGCGCACCTGGCGTTCGCCGAGCCGGGCACCGGACTGGGCGCCGCCGGCACCGAGGAACTGGCGCTGGCCGCCGAGAAGTCGGCGGCGGACGGCGCGGTCGCCCGGATCGCCGGCCGGATCACCGCCGGGGCCACCGTGCTCGCCGCGGCCGTCCAGGACGGCTCGGCACTGTGCGCGGGCCAGCACAACCCGGTCGGCGCGGTCACCGAGGTGGCCGGTGTCGGCACCCTGCCGTCGGCCCGCCGCCGGGGGCTCGGTCTCGCGGTGACGGCGGCACTGGTCGCGCACGCGCGGGCGAACGGCGTGCGGACGGTGTTCCTGTCCGCCGCCGACGAGGACGTCGCCCGGATCTACCGCCGGCTGGGCTTCCGCCCGTTCGCGACGGCCCTGATCGCCGAGCCCGCCGAAGCCTGACCGGCCCCGGCCCCGGGCCCGACGCACCCGCACCCGCACCCGCCGGGGAGGGCGGGTCAGTCGGAGTCCTCGTCCTCCTCGCCGCTGACCTCCTCGTCCTCCGCCTCGTCCACGACCCAGGCGGCCAGCCGTTCGGCGACCCCGGCCACACCGAGCCGGCCCTCGCGGATGGCCCGGGCGAGGCTGCGCACCTCGCGGGCGGTGGTCGCCACCGTGCAGCCGCTGGCCACCAGATAGGCGTAGGCGACGGCGGTGGCGAACAGTTCGTTGGTCTTCTCCAGGGCCGGCACCCGGATCAGTTGGTGCATCAGGGCGGCGGCGCGGTCCTGCGGTTCGGGGTAGACGGCGATGTCGAAGATCTCGGCCTGGTGGCGGGAGACCGCGGCGAGCAGCGATCCGTAGTCGGTGACCTGCGGGTCACCGGGGGTGTACTGCTCGGCGGTCATGAGCAGCCACGAGAGGTCGACCTCCAGGTTCAACGGCGCACGTCCTGGAGGTCGGCCCCGCCGCCGAACTCGGCCAGGAAGGCCGTCTCGTACTCCTTCATGAACTGGGCGGCGGCGTCGACGAACGCCCGCCCGGCCTCGCCCATGTCCTGCTGGACCAGGCGCTCGATGTACTGGTTCATGCTGATCCCCTGCTGCTCCGCCCGTTCCCGGGCCATCTCCGCGGTGGTGGCGTCCACCCGGACGTTCAGCTGCTTCTTACCCATGAACCTCAAGCTAGCGCTGAAGTGCTAGCACAACAAGGGCGCATGCACACCCCCTGCGCGCCCCGGCTCCCACCACCCCGACGGTTCCACTACCCCCGGCCCATGCCCCGGCGCCGGGGGCGCGAACCCCCGGGAGCCGACCGGGACGACGACGCCCGCGCACCGCTCCGGGGACCGGTCGGCGCCGCACCTCCCCGCGAAAGCGCCCGTACGACCGGACCGTTCGACACCCGCTGCCCGGGCGGCCCCTTCAGGACCACCCGTCCGACCGGCCTGCCCCGCCCCTCCGGGCCGCCACGGGGAGCGAGACTTGAAGAGTTCTTCACATTCGTAGAGTCTGAATCCCCCTGAGCATTCCCTGGAGCGGCACCGACCGGTGTGGAGGCCGGCACATGACAGCCATCTTCGACCAGGAGCTGCGCGAGCAGCTCGCACAGGCCCGCAAGGAACTCGCGGCCGCCCGGGCCGACGGGGACGCCGACGGCGTCCAGGCCTACGAGGGCCGGATCGCCGGACTGCTCCGACTCGCCGCCCAACACGGCATCACCCTGCCGCACACCGCCGACGAGGCGCACGGCGAGGGCTGACGGCCCGCGGACCCGACCCCACGACCGCCCCGACCCCTCCCGATCCTCTCGACCTTCTCCGCCTTCTCGACCTTCTCCGCCTTCTCGACCTTCTCCGCCTTCTCGACCTTCTCCGCCTTCTCGACCTTCTCCGCCTTCTCGACCGACCGCACGACAGGCAGCACCCCGCACAACACACAGAGGCGGCACCCGGAACCCCGGGTGCCGCCTCCGTCACGTCACGGCTACTCGCCGGCCGGCTCCAGGACCGCCACGCACTCGAAGTGGTGGGTCATCGGGAACAGGTCGAAGGCCCGCAGCGAGACCGGCCGGTAGCCGCCCTCGCGGAAGAACGCCAGGTCACGGGCGAGCGCGGCCGGGTCACACGCCACGTACGCGATCCGGCGGGCGCCCAGCCCGACCAGGTGCGCGACTGTCTCCCGACCGGCCCCGGCCCGCGGCGGGTCGAGGACGATCAGGTCGGTGGCGGTGATGCCGGTGCGCGGCAGCAGCGTCTCGACCCGGTCGCACTCGATCCGGACGTTGTCCAGCACGGCCAGGTTGTGCCGGGCGTCGACGACGGCCTGCTTGGACGACTCGATGCCGAGCACCGCGCCCTCCTCGCCGACCCGGTCGGCCAGCGCGCCCGCGAACAGGCCCACACCGCAGTACAGGTCGAGCGCGTTCTCGCCCCACTGCGGGTCCAGGCCGTCCAGGACGGCATCGACCAGGGTGTCCGGGGCCTCGGGGTGGATCTGCCAGAAGCCGCCGTTGCTGACCCGCCAGGTCCGCCCGGCCGCGCGCTCGCGCACGAAGGAGCGGCCGTGCACCTTGTGGATGTTGTCGTGGTCGTCGATCCGGGCGATCGACACCGGCTTGTCCAGCTCCACCAGCGGCAGCTGCGCGCCCGGCGCCGGGGTCAGCACGACCTGGCGGTCCGAGGAGCCGGAGGCCGCGATCACCTCGACCGAGGTGACACCGGGCCAGTCGCGGGCCTCGATGCCCAGCTCGGTGACGCCCTCGGAGGCGATCAGGCAGTGGTCGATCGGCTGGATGTCGTGCGAGCGGTGCTTGCGCAGGCCGACCTTGCCGGTCTCCTGGTCGACCGTGTACTGCACCCGGCTGCGCCAGGCCGGCACCTGCCCGGCCGGCAGCTTGCCGCCGACCGGCTCAACACTGCCGTCCCAGCCGGCCTCGGCCGGGGTGAGGCCGGCCAGCTTGGCCAGCTGCTCGGTGAGCACCTGCACCTTGAGCTTGCGCTGCCCGCCGGGCGTGACGTGCTGCCAGTCGCAGCCGCCGCACTTGCCGGGCCCGGAGAACGGGCACGGCGGGGCGATCCGGTCCTTCGCGGGGGTGAGGATCTCCACCGCGTCGGCGCGCAGGAAGCGGGACTTGGTGGTGCCCTCGGTGACCTGCGCGACCACCGTCTCGCCGGGCAGCGCGTGCCGGACGAACAGCACCCGGCCCTCGTGCCGGGCCACGCAGTGCCCGCCGCCGTGCGCGACCGGGCCGACCTCGACCTCGTAGCGCTCGCCGACCAGCGGATCGCCGCCGGGCCCCCGGGGGGCGGCCTCGGCGCGCGGCGCGCGAACGGCGCGCAGCGCCTTGGGCGGGCGGACGGCCTGCTTGCGCGGCCGCTCCCCGCCCTGGGACCTCTCCTTGGCGCCCTGGGACTTCTCCTTGGCGGCCTGCTTGGGCTTCTCCTTGCGCGGCTCGGCGGGCGCCGGGCGCTCGGGGGCGCGCTCGCCCGGCGCGAGCGGCGCGGTCTGCGCGGTGAAGCCGTCGCGGTCGGTGGCGGCCGGGCGCACGGGCTTGCCCCAGCGCGGCCGGGCGACCTGGCCTGGCTTGGCGGCGCCCTTGCGGGCGCCCTTGCCCGAGGAGCCGTTGGAGCGGGGCGGGGTGTTGCGGGTCACTGGGAGGAGTCCTTGCTGCTGTCAGCGGTGCCTTCGGGCGGAGCGGAGACCTTCGACTTTACGGCCTTCGGCGCCCGGGGCTCGCCACGCCGGACGGAGCCGGGGGCCGACCAGGCCTTCTGCGGCTTGCGCCGCTCGGAGGACTCCAACTGCCAGGGTACGGAGGTCACCATCACTCCGGGCTTGAACAGCAGGCGTCCCTTGAGCCGCAGCGCGCTCTGGTTGTGCAGCAGGTGCTCGTACCAGTGGCCGACCACGTACTCGGGGATGTAGACCGAGACCACGTCGCGCGGGCTGCTGCGGCGCAGGTTCTTCACGTAGTCCAGGACCGGGCCGGTGATCTCGCGGAACGGCGAGTCCAGCACCTTGAGCGGCACCTCGATGCCGCGCTCGTCCCACTCCTTGCGCAGCGCCGCGGTGTCCGCCGGGTCCACGTTGACGGTGACGGCCTCCAGCGTGTGGGCGCGCGCCAGCCGGGCGTAGGCCAGGGCCCGCAGGGCCGGCTTGTGCAGCTTGGAGACCAGCACGATGGCGTGCACCCGGGTGGGCAGCACCACGTCGTCCGGCTCCTCGGCGGCGACCAGCTCGTGGGAGACCCGGTCGTAGTGCTTGCGGATGGCCTTCATCATCACGAACAGCACGACCATCGCGGCGATCGCGATCCAGGCGTGGCTGATCTTGGTGGCGAGCACGACGATCAGGACGGCCATGGTCATCACCAGGCCGAAGGTGTTGATCGCCCGGCTGCGCTGCATGTGGCGGCGCTTGGCCGGGTCGGTCTCGGTGCGCAGCAGCCTGGTCCAGTGCCGGATCATGCCGGACTGGCTCATGTTGAAGGACACGAAGACGCCGACGATGTAGAGCTGGATCAGCCTGGTCGGGTCGGCGTCGAAGGCGATGATGAACAGGATCGCGGCCAGCGCCAGCAGGATGATGCCGTTGGAGAAGGCCAGCCGGTCGCCGCGGGTGTGCAGCTGGCGCGGCAGGTAGCGGTCCTGGGCGAGGATCGAGCCGAGCACCGGGAAGCCGTTGAACGCGGTGTTGGCGGCGAGCACCAGGATCAGGCCGGTGACGGCCGCGACGAAGTAGAAGCCGGGCGTGAAGTTGTTGAAGACGGCTTCGCTGATCTGGGCGAGCGCGGTCTTCTGGTGGTAGTCCCCGGGGGCGCCGCCCAGCTGGACGGCGGGCTCCTCGGCCATCTGGACGCCGGTGAGGCGGGCCAGCCAGATGATGCCCATGAACATCACGACGGCGATGGACGCCATCATCAGCAGGGTGGTCGCCGCGTTCTTGCTCTTCGGCTTGCGGAAGGCCGGCACGCCGTTGGAGATGGCCTCCACACCGGTCAGCGCGGCGCAGCCCGAGGAGAACGCCTTGAGCAGCAGGAACACCATGGCGAAGCCGGCCAGCGACTCGTTGCCCTCGGTCGGCTGCAGGTGGAAGCCGGCGCTCTCGGCGGGCATGTCCTGCCCGAGGCCGAAGTGCCGGACCACGCCGTAGACCACCATGCCGAGCACGCCGACCATGAAGGCGTACGTCGGGACGGCGAAGGCCGAGCCGGACTCGCGGACCCCGCGCAGGTTCATTCCCATCAGCACGATGACCACGACCACGGACAGGGTCAGCTCGTGGCCGCGCAGCGCGGGCACCGCGGAGACCACGTTCGCGACGCCGGAGGTGGTGGAGACCGCCACGGTGAGGATGTAGTCGACCATCAGCGCGCTGGCGACCACCAGGCCCGAGTTGGGCCCGTGGTTCACGGTGGCGACCTCGTAGTCACCGCCACCGCTGGGGTACGCGTGCACGTTCTGCCGGTACGAGGCCACCACCGCGAGCATGACGATGGCGACGACGACGCCGATCTGCCAGGAGAAGTGGATGGCCGAGGCACCCGCCAGGGAGAGCGTCAGCAGGATTTCCTCGGGCGCGTACGCGACCGAGGAGAGCGCGTCCGAGGCGAACACGGGCAGCGCGATGCGCTTGGGGAGCAGCGTCTCCCCGAGTTTGTCGCTGCGCAACGCACGCCCGATCAGGATGCGTTTCGGAAGGTCAGTCGGCATAGGCACGTTAAGGAATCGTAGGGGCTGTTCGGCGTGCGGTCCGACTTATGGCCCCCCCTTCGTCGCGACTGTGTTCGGTGGACCGGCTAGCGTGTCGGATACGAGCAGGCGGGCAACACTCAAGTTGTCGCGTCAGGCCACACGAGAACGCTCGCCCCGCACAGTGGGGCGGGGAAGGATGATGAACGGTGTTTGCGCAGGTCAAGACCCCAACGGGACGGGTGAGGTAGCGCCGGTGCACATCGTCATCATGGGCTGCGGCCGCGTGGGCTCCGCCCTCGCCAGAGCGCTGGAGAAACAGGGCCACTCGGTCGCCGTCGTCGACCAGGACCCGACGGCGTTCCGCCGCCTCGGCGCCGGGTTCAACGGCCGCCGGGTGACGGGTGTCGGCTTCGACCAGGACACCCTGCGGGAGGCGGGCATCGAGGAGGCCGGCGCCTTCGCGGCCGTCTCCAGCGGCGACAACTCCAACATCATCGCCGCCCGGGTCGCCCGGGAGAACTTCGGTGTGGAGAACGTCGCCGCCCGGATCTACGACCCCCGTCGCGCCGAGGTCTACCAGCGCCTGGGCATCCCGACCGTGGCCACCGTCCGCTGGACGGCCGACCAGATGCTGCGCCGGCTGCTGCCCAGCGGCGCCGAGCCGCTCTGGCAGGACCCGAGCGGCACCGTCCAGCTCGCCGAGGTCGCGTACGACCCGCGCTGGGTCGGTCACCGGATCAGCGCGCTGGAGGAGGCCTCCGGCGCCCGCGTGTCGTTCGTCACCCGGCTCGGGGAGGGCGTCCTCCCCACGTCCCAGATGGTGGTGCAGGAGGGCGACCTGGTGCACGTGATGCTGCGCCGGGCCGACCTGACGGCGGTCGAGGCCGCGTTCGCGCAGGGCCCGGAAGAGGAGGGTCACTGATGCGGGTCGCCATTGCCGGGGCCGGTGCCGTCGGCCGCTCGATCGCGGGCGAGCTGTTGGAGAACGGCCACGAGGTCCTGCTGATCGACAAGAACCCGAACTCCATCTCGGTGGAGCGGGTCCCCATGGCGGAGTGGCTGCTGGCCGACGCCTGTGAGATCACCTCGTTGGACGAGGCCGCACTGCAGCGCTGCCACGTGGTGATCGCCGCGACCGGCGACGACAAGGTCAACCTGGTCGTCTCGCTGCTCGCGAAGACCGAGTACGGGGTGCCGCGGGTGGTCGCCCGGGTGAACAACCCCAAGAACGAGTGGCTCTTCAACGAGTCCTGGGGCGTGGACGTGGCCGTCTCCACCCCGCGCCTGATGTCCGCCCTGGTCGAGGAGGCGGTCAGCGTCGGCGACCTGGTCCGGCTGATGCGCTTCAGCCAGGGCAACGCCAACCTGGTCGAGCTGACCCTGGCCGCCGACACCGAGCTGGTCGGGACGAGGGTCGGCGACGTGCCGTGGCCGCCGGACACCGCGCTGGTGACCATCATCCGCGAGGGCCGGGTGCTCACGCCGGGCAAGGACGACACCCTGGAGGGCGGCGACGAGCTGCTCTTCGTGGCCGCGCAGGAGCGCGAGGAGGAGCTGGAGGACCTGCTCTCGGCGTCCTCCGGCGCCCAGTAGAGCCGGTCGCCCGGAACGCGCGAGGGGCCCGCACTCGATCCGAGTGCGGGCCCCTCGCGCGTCGCTGTCCGTCCCGCGTCGCTATCCGTCCCGGGCGGGCCTCTCGTCGGGCTCGTCGTCCGGCTGCGCCTTGATCGGCGGCGGCGCCTTCAGCAGGATCTGCCAGGTCACGTACATCGCCAGCAGCATCGGCGGGATGCCGAGGGCCACCTTCAGCCAGCCGAGCAGGTTGACGTTGTGGGTGAAGTACAGCGGGAAGAGGATCAGCGGCTTGATGCCCATGATCACCACCCAGGCCCAGGTGGCCTTGGTGTAGGCCGCGAGGCGGCCCGGATTCTGCTTGCGCCAGGTGAACATCTCGCCGGTGATCGGGCCGAGCATCAGGCCGATCATCGGCCAGCGGACCAGCGCCGACACGGCCAGGCCGACGGCGTAGCCGACGTTCCAGAGCAGGCCGGGCAGGTAGAAGTTCTCCGCCTTGCCGGTCTTCATCGAGATCCAGGCACCGATGGCGACCCCGAACACGCCGCTGAAGGCGTGCTGGACGGTCTCCCGCCGGGCCAGCCGGGCCACCACGAACAGGCCGCTGAGGCCGAGCGCGGCCCACGCGGCCGCCGGGACCTGGTGGGTGATGTTGTACGTGACGATGAAGACGAGGCCGGGCAGCGTCATGTCGACCATGCCCCGGACACCGCCGAACGCCTTCATCACGGTGTCGGCGGCCTCGCGGGAGGCGGCCTCGCGGGCGGCGGCCTCGCGGGCCACCGCGTCACCGGCGGCGGTCTCGACCGGGTCGAGCTGGGCGGCGGTCTCGCCGCCGGGGTGGTTGCTCACGCTCATTCGCTCCCGTGTCCGACCGGACGCAGCTCGTAGCGGGGGTTGAACAGCACGCGGCGCCCGCGTGCGTGGCTGATCCGGCCGCTGGCCACCAGGCGGCGGCCGGGCTCTATGCCGGCGATGGACCGGCGGCCGAGCCAGACCACGTCCAGCGCCTCGGTGCCGTCGAAGAGCTCCGCCTCCAGCGCGGGCACCCCGGCCCGGGGGCGCAGGGTCACGGTTCGCAGGGTGCCGGCGACGGTGACCAGTGCACGGTCCCCGCAGCTGGCGATCGGAGTGCAGCCCGACTCCGCCGCGCTCTCCTGGCGCAGCTCCTCGGCCTGCAGCTCCTCCGCGGAGGAGGTCAGCCGGCTGAGCATGCGGCGGAAGCGGCCCTGCGGCTGGTCGCTGCTGATGTCACCACTCATGCCCGAAGGGTACCGGTTTCCGGGCTCCCGGGGGCAGGCCGCGAAGTCGCCGGGGGTCCGGTCCCCGGCCCGTCCGGCCCGCCCAGGCCGGGTGGCCCCCGGCTCACCCCCGACACGCCCCCGGCTCACCCCTCGAAGCGGTAGCCCATGCCCGGCTCGGTGATGAAGTGGCGCGGGTGCGAGGGGTCGCGCTCCAGCTTGCGGCGCAGCTGGGCGAGGTAGACCCGCAGGTAGTTGGTCTCGGTGCGGTAGGCCGGGCCCCAGACCTCCTGGAGCAGCTGGGTCTGGCTGACCAGGCGTCCGGCGTTGCGGACCAGGACCTCCAGCAGGTGCCACTCGGTCGGGGTGAGGCGGACGTCGGTGCCGTCCCGGTTGACCTTCTTCGCCGCGAGGTCGACGGTGAAGGTGTCGGTGACCACCAGCGAGTCGTCCTCGCCGGCCACCGGTTCGGCCCGGCGCAGGGCGGCGCGCATCCGGGCGAGCAGCTCGTCCATGCCGAACGGCTTGGTGACGTAGTCGTCCGCGCCCGCGTCCAGCGCCTCGACCTTCTCGTCGGAGGCGTGCCGGGCGGAGAGCACGATGATCGGCACCCTGGTCCAGCCGCGCAGGCCCCTGATCACCTCGACGCCGTCCATGTCGGGCAGGCCGAGGTCGAGGACCACCACGTCGGGGTGGCGGGCGGCGGCCAGCTCCAGGGCGGCGGCGCCGTCGTGGGCCGCGTCGACCTCGTACTTGCGGGCCTTGAGGTTGATCACCAGCGCGCGGACGATCTGCGGTTCGTCGTCCACGACGAGGACCCGGGTCATACGGGCTCCGCCTTTCACAGCTGTCGGTAGGGGTGGGTGTCGCGCGGTCGTACGGGGTCCGGGCGGTCCGCCGTCCCGGCCGTCGGCGTCTCGGCAGGCTCCGGCGGGCGGTCGACGGCGGGCAGGCTGACTTCGGGCAGGTCGACGGCAGGCAGGTCGACGGCGGGCAGGCTGACGACCATGGTGAGTCCGCCGCCGGGGGTGTCCTCGGCGGTGACGGTGCCGTCCATCGCCTCGACGAAGCCGCGCGCCACCGCGAGCCCGAGTCCGACACCGGCGCCGCGCGGGGCGTCCCCGTAGCGCTGGAACGGCGCGAAGATCCGCTCCTTGGCGTCCTCGGGTACGCCGGGCCCGCGGTCGACGATCCGCAGCTCGACCCGGCCCCGGCCGCCCGCCGGGTGCAGGGCGTCGGCCTTGACCAGCACCTTGACGCCGTCCGGGCTGTACTTCACGGCGTTCTCGACCAGGTTGGCGAGCGAGCGCTCCAGCAGCCCGCCGTCGGCCCGGATCATCGGCAGCGTCTCCGGCACGTCCAGCCGAACGGACTCCGGCGGCACCCCGCCGAGGGCGAAGGGCACCACCTCGTCCAGGTCGGTCTCCTGGATGAGCGGCGTGACCGTCCCGGTCTGCAGCCGGCTCATGTCGAGCAGGTTGTTGATCAGGTGGTCGAGCCGGTCGGCGCCGGCCTCGATGACGGCCAGCAGCTCGGCCTCGTCCGCCTCGTCCCACTCGACGTCCGCCGAGCGCAACGAGCTCACCGAGGCCTTGATGCCCGCCAGCGGGGTGCGCAGGTCGTGCGAGACGGCGGCCAGCAGGGCGGTGCGGATCCGGTTGCCCTCGGCCTCCCGGCGGGCGGCGGCGGCCTCCCCGGCCAGTCGGCGGCGCTCCAGCAGCACCGCGGCCTGCGCGGCGAACGCGCCGAGCAGCCGGCGGTCCTCGGCGGGCAGCACCCGCCCGCGCAGCACCAGCGCCAGGGAGTCGCCGACCGGGACGTCCACGTCGGCGGCCTCGGGGCGCGGCGGCGGGTGCGGACCGGCCGCCGCCACCGTCTGCCACGGCAGGAGCGGGTCGGGCCGCTCCAGCAGAGCGGCGGAGTCCTGCTGGAAGGTCTCCCGGACCTGCTCCAGCAGCGCGGTCAGCACGCCGTCCCCACTCGGCGCCTTGCGCAGCACGGTGCCGGCCAGCGCACTGAGCGTCTGCGCCTCGGTCTGGCTGCGGGCCGCCTGGTGGGTGCGCCGCGCGGCGAGGTCCACCACGGAGGCGACCGCTATGCCGACGGCGGTGAATATCGCCACCGCCATGATGTTCTGCGGCTCGTCGATGGTGAAGGTGTGGATCGGCGGAGCGAAGTAGTAGTTCAGCGCCGAGGAGCCGACCAGCGCCGAGGCGATCGCCGGGAACAGGCCGCCGACCAGGGCCGCGCACACCGTCAGCGACAGGAACAGCAGCATGTCGGTGGAGAGCCCGAGGCCCTCGACGTGGGTCAGCAGCAGCGCCAGCAGCGGCGGCCCGCCGAGGCCGATCAGCCAGCCCGCGACGGCCCGGGTCCGGCCGAGGTCGGTGACCTTGCGGATCGGGATCCGGCCGAGGCCCTTGGCGGCGTGCTCGTGGGTGACGATGTGCACGTCGATGTCGCCGGACGCCCGGGTCACCGTGGTGCCCACGCCCGGGCCGTAGACGTACTGCCAGGCGGGCCGGCGACTGGTGCCCAGCACGATCTGGGTGGCGTTGACGCCGCGCGCGAAGTCCAGCAGCCCGGCGGCCGGGTCGTCGCCGAGCACCGCGTGGTAGCTGCCGCCGAGTCCCTCCACCAGCGCCCGCTGCTCGATCAGCGCCTGCGAGGAGCCCGAACCGGAGCCGGCCAGGCCGTCGGAGCGGGAGATGTGGACGGCCAGCAGTTCGCCGCCGGAGCCGCGGGCGGCGATCCGGGCCGCCCGGCGGATCAGCGTCGCGCCCTCCGGTCCGCCGGTCAGGCCGACCACGATGCGCTCGCGGGCCTGCCAGGTGCCCTGGATGCCCTGCTCGGCGCGGTACCGCTGCAGGTACTCGTCGACCCGGTCGGCCGTCCAGAGCAGCGCCAGCTCGCGCAGCGCGGTGAGGTTGCCCGGACGGAAGTAGTGGGCGAGGGCGGCGTCGATCTTCTCCGGCGCGTACACGTTGCCGTGGGCCAGCCGGCGGCGCAGGGCCTGCGGGTCCATGTCGACCAGCTCGATCTGGTCGGCCCTCCGCACCACCTCGTCCGGGACGGTCTCGCGCTGGCGCACCCCGGTGATGCCCTCGACCACGTCGCCGAGCGACTCCAGGTGCTGGATGTTGACGGTCGAGACCACGTCGACGCCGGCCGCCAGCAGCTCCTCGACGTCCTGCCACCGCTTGGTGTTGCGGCTGCCGGGGACGTTGGTGTGCGCGAGCTCGTCCACCAGCACCGTCTGCGGGCGGCGGGCCAGGACGGCGTCCAGGTCCATCTCGGTGAACGCGGCGTCCCGGTGGGTCATCTCCCGGCGCGGGACCACCTCCAGACCGTGGACCAGCTCCGCGGTGTTCCGGCGCCCGTGGTCCTCGACGAACCCGACGACGACATCCGTACCGCGCTCCAGCCGGCGGTGGGCCTCGGCCAGCATGGCGTACGTCTTGCCGACCCCGGGCGCCGCCCCGAGGAAGATCCGCAGCCTGCCGCGTCCCATGTGCACCATTCTTGATCCGGCCTGCCCGGGGTACCACCCCGGACATCTGTTCCCCTCACCTTGGAGACTACGGCGTGGCAGGTGATTCTCCACCGATCGGGGCGCTGATCAGGCAGTTTTAGCGGCATATTGACGGCGGTTAAGGCCCCTGGGGTGGGCGGTCCGGCCCTTCACGCCGCCGCCACGCCCGCGCAACACGCCGCTGGAAGCATCAACCGCATGCTCTCCCTGGTCGCACCGCCCTCCCCCGGCAGGGCCCGACCGCCCGCGGAGGGCGGCGGGGCCGGGGCCGTCCTGCGCGCCGTCCTGGCCGGCGGCCCGCTCACCCGGACCGCCCTCGGCCGGGCCACCGCGCTCAGCCCGGCCGCCGTCTCCCGGCACACCGCGGACCTCGCCGGCCTCGGGCTGCTGCGCGAGCTCCCGCCCGCCGACGGCCCGCCCCGGGCCGGCCGCCCCCGGCTACCGCTGGACATCGACACCCGCCACCACCTCGCCTGCGGCGTGCACATCGGCGTGCCGTGGATCACCTTCGCCCTGCTGGACCTGCGCGGCCGGGTCGTCGCCCACGAGCGCCTGCCCCGGCGCGGCGACGCGGACGCCGTCCTCGCCGCGATCCGCGCCCACCTCCCCGGCTTCCTGGCCCGCCGCGCCGCCGGGCACTCGCTGCTCGGCCTCGGCGTCGTCACCGGTGGCTGGGTCGACTCCGAACGCGGCAGCGTCGTCGAGCACGGCCCGCTCGGCTGGCGCGACGTCCCCGTCCGCGAGGTCCTGGTCGGCGCCACCCGGCTGCCGGTCCACGTCGACGGCCACGCCCGCGCCCTGGCCCGGGCCGAGCTGCTCTTCGGGGCCGGCAGCGGCGCCACCGAACTGGTGCAGCTGTTCATCGGCAACGTCGTCGACGCCGCCATCGCCACCGGCGGCACCGTGCTGCACGGCCGCCGCTCCCGGGCCGGGGACATCGGCCACCTCCCCGTACCCGGCTCCACCGAGCCCTGCCCGTGCGGGCGCACCGGCTGCCTCCAGGCCACCGTCTCCGAACACACCCTGGCCCGCCGCGCCCACGCCCAGGGCCTCATCCCCGCACCGGACTTCGACCTGCTGCTCGCTCTGGCCGGCGCCGGGGACCGCACCGCGCTGCGCCTCTTCGAGGAGCGGCTGCGGCTGGCCGCCCCCACCGCCGCCCTGCTGCTCGACATGCTCAACCCCGAGGTGCTGGTGGTCAGCGAGGCCGGCCTGATGGTCGCGCCCTCGCTGCGCCCGTACCTGTACGAGCAGATCCGCCGCCACTCGCACGCCGGGCCCGAGCAGTCGGTCACCGCGACCGGCTTCGGCGTCGAGGTGCTCGCGGTCGCGGCCTGCGCCCCGGTACTGGACAGCGTCTACCAGCGGCCGATGGAGCTGCGCACCGCGCGCGCCGTCCGGTGACGGCCCGCCCGGCCACCGTGCCGGACCACCGTGAACGACCACCGCACCGGACCACCGTGTCCGACCGTCACGCGTGACCGCCCGTCAACGCCGGATTAATTCCACGGCCTGGCGAATGGTTGTCGCCCCCGGGCCCGGCCGGAAGGATTTCGGGTATCCCTTTTCCCTCCCCTTCCCGGAGTGATTCCGCCGTGCCCGAAAACCGCCAGCTGCATTTCAACCTGTTCCTGATGGGCGTCGGCCACCACGAGGCCGCCTGGCGCCATCCGCGCACCGATCCGGCCGACGCCGGTTCCATCGCGCATTTCCAGCGACTGGCGAAGGAGGCCGAGGCCGCGTCCTTCGACTCGGTGTTCCTCGCCGACGGCGTCGAGGCCCGCTCCGACGGCGGGTGGGGCCTGATCAGCCACTTCGAACCGTTCACCCTGCTCACCGCGCTCGCCGTGGTGACCGAGCGGATCGGCCTGATCGGTACCGTCTCCACCGGCTTCTCCGAGCCCTACAACCTGGCCCGCCAGTTCGCCTCGCTCGACCACATCAGCCACGGCCGGGCCGGCTGGAACATCGTCACCTCGGCCGGCGAGCGCTCCGCCCAGAACTTCAGCCGCACCGCCAACCAGGAGCACGCCGTCCGCTACGAGCGGGCCGCCGAGTTCCTGGACGTGGTCACCGCGCTCTGGGACAGCTGGGAGGACGGCGCACTCGTCCTCGACCCCGCGAGCGGCCGGTTCGCCGACGCCGCCCGGGTCCACGACATCGACCACGTCGGCAAGCACTTCCAGGTCCGCGGCCCGCTCAACATCCCGCGCAGTCCACAGGGCCACCCGCTGCTCGTCCAGGCCGGGTCCTCCGCCAGCGGAAAGGCCTTCGCCGCCCGCTGGGCCGAGGCGGTGTTCACCGCCCAGCAGACCCTGGAGGAGGGCCAGGCCTTCTACGCCGACCTCAAGCGGCAGGCCGCCGCCGCGGGCCGCGACCCCGGACACGTCAAGATCCTGCCCGGCATCGTGCCCGTGCTCGGCTCCACCGAGGCCGAGGCCCGGCGACTGGACCGGGAGCTGGACGAGCTGATCAACCCGGACCGCGCGGTCGGCGTGCTCTCCACCGTCCTCGGCGTCGACCTCACCGACCACCCGCTGGACGAGCCGCTGCCCCCGCTGCCGCCGGTCACCGAGATCAACGGCGCCAAGAGCCGCTTCGAGCTGATCCGCGACCTGGCCGAGCGCGACCGGCTGACCCTGCGCCAGCTCGTCGGCCGGCTCGGCGGCGGCCGCGGCCACCAGGTCGTCACCGGCACCCCCGAGCAGATCGCCGACCACATCGGGACCTGGTTCGGCCGGGGCGCGGCCGACGGCTTCAACATCATGCCGCCCGTCCTGCCCGGCGGGCTCACCGACTTCACCGAGCAGGTGCTGCCGATCCTGCGCCGCCGCGGCCTCTTCCGCGACGGCTACACCGGCCGCACCCTGCGCGAGCACTACGGCCTGCCCCGCCCGGCCGGCCGCTACGCCGCCGCCTAGGATCCGTCTAAAGACGGACCCTAGGGTCCGGGCAGTACGGCGTGAGACCCGAGGCCCTCCCGGCCCCGGGTCTCACGCCGTACTACGTCCCTCAACCGCCCAGCGGAGCACGCCAGGCCGTGAACCGGCGCTCCAGGGCGACCAGCAGCTGGTTGAAGACCACCCCGATCACCGAGATGGTCACGATCCCCGCGTACATCTGCGGAATCGCGAAGTTGTACTGCGAGGCGTTGATCAGGTAGCCGAGCCCGGCCTTCGCCCCGACCATCTCCGCGGCGACCAGCACCAGGATCGAGACCGCCCCGGCCAGCCGGATGCCCGTGAAGACGATCGGCACCGACGCTGGCAGGATCACCTTCTGGAACAGCCGGGGCGCCGAGAGGTCGAGCGAACGCGCCAGGCGGATCAGCGTCGGATCCACGCTGCGCACCGCGCTGACGGTGTTCAACAGGATCGGCCAGAGGCAGGCGTACAGCACGATGGAGATCTTGGACGTCTCACCGATCCCCAGGATCAGCACGAACACCGGCAGCAGTGCGAGCGCGGCCGTGTTGCGGAACAGCTCCAGCAGCGGGCTCAACAGGCTCGCCACCGGCCGGTACCAGCCGATCAGCAGCCCCAGCGGCACCCCGATCACCACCGCCAGCCCGAACCCGCTCAGCGAACGGGTCAGACTGGCCCAGGTGTTGTCGGCCAGCTGGCCGCTCTCCACCAACCCGACCCAGGCGTCGGCCACTTCGGAGAACGGCGGCAGGAAGGTCCGGTCCACCAGGTCGAAGCGCGGCGCCAACTCCCAGAGCAGCAGCAGCGCGGCCACCGCCACCGACTTGCCGAGCCCGGCGAGCAGCAGCCTCGACAACCGCCGCAACGCCACCGCCGGACGGCCCGGCCGCACCACCGCCGCGGCCGGGGCCTCCCGGGCGTCCTGCGGCGCCCGCGTGGCCCGTTCGGCCTCCTCGGCCGTGCCGCTCCCACCGTTCCCGCCCGTCCCGCCCGTCCCGACGGCCCGGTCGGCGACCGCCGCCGTCTTCAGATCGGTGCTCATACCTGGCTGACCTCCCGCTCCAACAGCTGCGCACGGCTGACCTCGTCGTGCAGCAGACTCCAGATCTCATGCCGGTACCGCGCGAACTCCGGGCTGGACCGCAGGTCCTGGCCCTCCGACCGCTCCCCCAGGTCGATCGCCACGATCTCCTTCACCCGCCCGGGCCGCGAGGTGAGCACGGCCACCCGCCCGCCCAGGTAGACGGCCTCCTCGATGCCGTGGGTGATGAACACGACCGTCTTGCCGGTGCTGCGCCAGATCCGCAGCAGCTCGTCCTGCAGGGACTCCCTGGTCTGGGCGTCGAGCGCCGCGAACGGCTCGTCCATCAGCAGCACGTCCGGGTCGTAGGCCAGGCTCCGGGCGATCGCCACCCGCTGCTTCATCCCGCCCGACAGCTCGTGCGGGTGCCGGTCCTCGAAGCCCGTCAGACCGACCAGGTCCAGGTACTCCCGGGCCCGGGCGGCACGTTGCCGCCGCGGCACACCGATCGCCTCCAGGCCGAACTCGACATTGCCCTGCGCGGTCCGCCACGGCAGCAGCGCGTACTGCTGGAAGACGATGCTGCGGTCCGGCCCCGGACCGGTCACCGGCCTGCCGCCCAGCAGGATCTCGCCGGAGGTCGGCGCGGTCAGCCCACCGAGCAGGTCGAGCAGCGTCGACTTGCCGCAACCGCTGGGCCCGACCACCGCGACGAACTCACCTGCCGGGACCTCCAGTTCGACGGAGTCCAGCGCCGTGAACACGGCCGGTCCGCGGCCGGAGACGGCGCCGCCCCTGATCGGAAAGGTCTTGGTCACCTGACGGAAGCTGATGTGCGCGGTCATCGCTGCTCAACTCCCGTAGCCGTTGAACTCGTTGGTGTACAGGTCGGCGGCCTTCAGCTGGTCCTGCTTCAGGTCGCCGTGGGTGGTCAGCCAGTCGATCCAGATCTGGAAGGTCCGGTCACCGAGCCGGCCGCCCGGCTCGGCCACCCCGAACGACTTCCAGTACTGCAGCGTGGCGGTGTCCTCGTTGCGGCCGCGCTTCCTGACGATCTCCACACTGCGGGCGACCACCTCCTCGCGGGGCGTCGTCCTGGCCCACTCCACGGCCCTGGCCACACCGGTGACGAAGGTCTTCGAGGTGGTGGGGTTCGCCTTGAGGAACCTGTTGGTCAGCACGTAGGTACCGGCACTGAAGGAGCCCAGCAGGTCGAAGTCGCTGAGCAGCGGCCGGATCCCGCCGGCCGCCACGGCTTTGTCCCGCAGGATGCCGCCGAGCACCGCGACCTCGATCTGCTTCTGCCGCAGCGCCTGCTCCGTGTTGACCGGCGGCAGCACGATCCGCTCGACCCTGCCCAACTCCCCTGCCGCGAAGCCGTTGCGCTGGAGGTAGGTGTCGAGCACCGCCTCGCTGTGCGCCCCCAGGGTGTTCATCGCGACCTTCTTGCCGACCAGGTCCCGCGCGGACCGGATCGGGCTGTCCTCCAGCACGTAGTAGCCGCTGAACAGGTTGGCGTCGACGCCGTAGTAGCTGATCACCGCCTTCACCGGCGCTCCGGCCGCGATGAGCTTCACCACCGCTCCGTTGAACGCGCCGCCGAAGTCGGTCTGGCCGGTCGCCGCCGACTGGATGTCCTGCGGCCCGCTGATGGTGTTGCCCACCCACTCCAGCTTCACATCGCCCAAGTAGCCCAGATCCTCGGCGAGTTCGGGCAGGGTCACCTGCCCCACGGTGCCCTGGTATCTGAGTTTCCTGGTCTCCGTGCCTCCTCCGCTGCTCGCGGTGGCCCGACCGCACGCGGCGGCCGCCGCCGCGACGGCGGACAGGGCGAGGAAGTGTCGGCGGGACGGCTGAGCAGCAGCGGGCATGGCTGGTCCTTTACGGGTACGGAAGCTTCTACGGGGACGGAAGCCGGGGAGCGGGGACGCGGCGGACGGAGGCACCCGCTGGTGACGGACGGCGCCACCGGACGTCCGGACATCCGGAAGCGGAACGGCGGCGGCATGGCCAGGCGAGAAGGTCAGCCCGACAGGTGAGTCAGCGCGGCGAACTGCGCCGGCACGGCAGGCCGGTCAGCGACAGACAGCACAGAGGGCGCTCGCGTGACGTCGCAGATCGACGTGCAGGCGGCCCACAAGGCGCTCGGATTGGCTCACGCCCCCAGCGTCGCAGCGGCCCCGACCGGGGTCAACGAATGTTCAGCCATCGGAAGAAACCCCGTCAGCCGGCCGGTCCGAGAACTCCCGGAAAGTCCCGGAAACGCAGAGAAGCCCTGACCGGTGACCGGTCAGGGCTTCTCTGGAATGATTGTTCGGCGGCGTCCTACTCTCCCACAGGGTCCCCCCTGCAGTACCATCGGCGCTGTGAGGCTTAGCTTCCGGGTTCGGAATGTAACCGGGCGTTTCCCTCACGCTATGACCACCGAAACACTATGAAACTTTTCACCGCACCCACACCGTGACCATGGCATGGGGGTCGTTGTTTCAGAACAACACAGTGGACGCGAGCAACTGAGGACAAGCCCTCGGCCTATTAGTACCGGTCAACTCCACCCCTCACAGGGCTTCCATATCCGGCCTATCAACCCAGTCGTCTACTGGGAGCC